>NZ_JBSFBQ010000009.1:0-224871 GCF_053593015.1 Streptomyces sp. NPDC002403
GTCCGCCTTGCCGGCCCGGAGAGGTGCGGCCGAGCACTCCTCCGTCCTGTCCATCGTGCCTCAGGCATGCGGGCCCGGGGCGTCGCTGGGAAACTGGGGAGGGGCCCGCCGGGCCCCACGGGCAGGTCCCGGAGAGAGAGGTGACCGCACCATGCCACGCGGATCCGACGCCAAGCGGGAGCGGCAGTACGAGCACATCAAGGAGAGCGCGCAGGAGCGCGGGGTGAGCGAGGAGCGCGCCGAGGAGATCGCGGCCCGTACGGTCAACAAGGCACGTGCCCGCGCCGGTGAGTCGAGGACGGCGAGCCGTACCTCCATCGAGGACATGTCGTCCTCGCGGCGCGGCGGTCTGCGCTCCCACAGCGGGGCGGCAGGACCGACCCGCGACCAGCTCTACGAAGAGGCGAGGAAGAAGAACATCCACGGGCGGTCGACCATGACGAAGGCCCAGCTGGCACGAGCGGTCGGCCGCTGAGCCCACCTCGAAGGCACCGGGACGGGGTCAGCCGCTCCAGGTCCAGTCGGCCACCTCCGGCAGGTCCGTGCCGTGTTCACGGATCCAGGCGTGATGGCGGGTGCGGACATCCGCCATCGCCTGGCGTACCGCCACCGCGCGCACGCCGAGGCCGGGCACCCGGTCGATGACGTCCATGACCAGCCGGTAGCGGTCCAGGTCGTTGCGGACCACCATGTCGAAGGGTGTCGTGGTGGTGCCCTCCTCCTTGTAGCCGCGCACATGCAGCTGTGCGTGACCCGCGCGCCGGTAGGCGAGCCGGTGGATCAGCCACGGATAGCCGTGGTAGGCGAAGATCACCGGCGTGTTCCGGGTGAACACCGCGTCGTACTCGGAGTCCGGCATCCCGTGCGGATGCTCCTCGCGGGGCAGCAGCCGCGCCATGTCGACCACGTTGACCACCCGCACCGCCAGCTCCGGCAGATGCCTGCGCAGCAGGTCCGCCGCGGCCAGGGTCTCCAGTGTGGGTACGTCCCCGGCACAGGCGAGCACCACGTCGGGTTCGCGGCTGCCGTCCTCCGTGCCCGCCCATTCCCACACACCGGCGCCGCGGGCGCAGTGCGCGCGGGCCTGGTCGAGGGTGAGCCAGTCGAAGGAGGGCTGCTTTCCGGCCACGATCACATTGACGTAGTCGCGGCTGCGCAGCGCGTGGTCGGCGACCGAGAGCAGGGTGTTGGCGTCCGGCGGCAGATAGACCCGTACGACCTCGGGGCTCTTGTTGAGGATGTGGTCGACGAAGCCCGGGTCCTGATGCGAGAAGCCGTTGTGGTCCTGGCGCCAGACGTGCGAGGTGAGCAGGTAGTTGAGCGAGGCGATGGGGCGGCGCCAGACCAGCCGACGGGATGTCCTGAGCCATTTGATGTGCTGGTTGACCATCGAGTCGACGATGTGGGCGAACGCCTCGTAACAGGAGAAGAGGCCGTGCCGGCCGGTGAGGAGGTAGCCCTCCAGCCAGCCCTGGCACAGATGCTCGGAGAGCACCTCCATGACGCGTCCGTCGCGGGCGAGGTGCTCGTCGGTCGGCAGTATCCGTTCCTGCCAGGCCTTGGCGGTGGCGCCGTAGAGCGCGCCGAGCCGGTTCGACGCGGTTTCGTCGGGGCCGACGACGCGGAAGTCGCGACGCTCGGCGGTGGCGGCCATGACGGCCTCCAGCAGACCTCCGAGCACCCGGGTGGGCTCGTGCAGCACCGTGCCGGGTCTGCCGACCTCGACGGCGTGGTCGTCGAGCGGCGGAATGGGCAGATCGCGCAGGAGCAGACCGCCGTTGGCGTACGGCGTCGAGCCGAGCCGGGCGTCGCCCTCGGGCACGCAGGAGAGCACCTCGGGGCAGGGCCGCCCCGACGCGTCGAAGAGTTCCTCGGGCCGGTAGGAGCGCATCCACTCCTCCAGCTGTCGCAGATGGTCCTCGTTGTCCCGGACCCCTGGCAGCGGGACCTGATGGGCGCGCCAGGTGCCCTCGACGGGCACCCCGTCGACCTCCGCCGGGCCGGTCCAGCCCTTGGGGGTGCGCAGCACGATCATCGGCCAGTGCGGGCGGCCGGTGTCGCCGCCGGTGCGGGCGCCGGCCTGGAGCTCACGGATCCGGTCGACGGCCCGGTCCATCGCGGCGGCCATCGCCCGGTGGACACCGACCGGGTCGTCGCCGCCGACGTACAGGGGGTCGTGTCCGTAGCCGCGCAGCAGGGCGTCGAGCTCCGTCTCGGGGAGGCGGGCCAGCACGGTCGGGTTGGCGATCTTGTAGCCGTTGAGGTGGAGGACCGGCAGGACGGCTCCGTCGTGCACCGGGTCGAGGAACTTGTTGGAGTGCCAGGACGCGGCAAGCGGTCCGGTCTCGGCCTCGCCGTCCCCGATGACGCAGGTGACGAGCAGCTCGGGGTGGTCGAGGGCGGCCCCGTAGGCGTGGGTGAGGGCGTAACCGAGTTCGCCGCCCTCGTGGATGGAGCCGGGTGTCTCCGGTGCCACGTGGCTGGGCACCCCACCGGGGAAGGAGAACTGCTTGAACAGCAGCCCCATTCCTTCGGCGTCGCGGCCGACGTCGGGGTAGGTCTCCGAGTAGCTGCCCTCCAGCCAGGAGTTGGCGAGGACGGCGGGTCCGCCGTGGCCGGGGCCCCAGACGCACAGACCCTGGATGCCTCGGGACCGGATGACACGGTTGAGGTGGGTGTGGACCAGGTTCAGTCCGGGCGAGGTGCCCCAGTGGCCGAGCAGGCGCGGCTTGATGTCCTCCCGGGCGAGCGGCCGGGTCAGGAGCGGGTTGTCCATCAGATAGATCTGGCCGACGGCGAGGTAGTTGGCGGCCCGCCAGTGCGCGTCCAGTGCCGAGATCTCCTCGTCGGACGGGCCGGACGGGGCCGCCGGGCCGGGGGCGTTGCTCATGGATGTCTCCAGCCGAAAAGCTCTAGGAGGTGGTGCCGACGGGCTCGGGGCCGTACCAGACCGTGGTCGCGTTGCAGAATGCGCGGATGCCCTGCCCGGCGAGCTCGCGACCGTAGCCGGAGCGTTTGACCCCGCCGAAGGGCAGCGCGGGGTGGGACGCCGTCATTCCGTTGAAGAAGACACCGCCCGCCTCCAGGTCGCGTACGCAGCGCCGCGCCTCGCCCGGGTCGCGGGTCCATACGTTGGAGCTCAGGCCGAAGGGGCTGTCGTTGGCGAGCGCGATGGCCTCGTCCAGCCCTTCGGCCCGGTAGAGCGAGGCGACGGGGCCGAAGGTCTCCTCGCGGTGGATGCGCATGGCGGGGGTGATGCCGGTGAGGACGGTGGGGGCGTAGAACCAGCCGTGCTCCAGTTCCGGGTCCAGGCCGTCGGGTCTGCCGCCTCCGCACAGTGCGCTGGCGCCCTGCCGGAGCGCGTCGTCCACCAGCTCCTCCAGGTCGGTGCGGCCCTGTTCGCTGGCGAGCGGTCCGATGTCGGTGGACTCCTGCATCGGGTCGCCGACCGTCAGATCGCTCATGCCCACGGTGAACCGTTCGGCGAACTCCTCGTACACCTCCGTGTGCACGATGAACCGTTTGGCGGCGATACAGGACTGCCCGTTGTTCTGGACCCGCGCGGTGACGGCGGTGCGGGCGGCCCTGGCGACGTCCGCCGACGGCATGACGAGATAGGGGTCGCTGCCGCCCAGCTCCAGGACGGTGTGCTTCACCTCGTCGCCGGCGATCGACGCGACGGAGCGGCCGGCCGGTTCGCTGCCGGTGAGGGTGGCCGCCGCGACCCGGCGGTCCCGCAGGATCGTCTCGACCGCCCCCGACCCGACCAGCAGGGTCTGGAAGCATCCCGCCGGGAATCCGGCCCGGCGGAACAGCCCTTCCAGATACATCGCCGTCTGCGGGACGTTGGAGGCGTGCTTGAGCAGGCCGACGTTCCCCGCCATGAGGGCCGGGGCGGCGAACCGTACGACCTGCCAGAGCGGGAAGTTCCACGGCATCACGGCGAGCACGGCGCCGAGCGGCCGGTAGTGGACGTAGGCCCGGGAGGCTCCGGAGTCCCGCACATCGGCGGCGGACGGATGCTCGTCCGCGAGGAGTTCCTCCGCGTGGGCGGCGTACCAGCGCATCGCCTTGGCACACTTGGCGGCCTCCGCGCGGGCCGCCTTGACGGGTTTGCCCATTTCGACGGTCATGGTGCGCGCGATGTCCCGCTGGTCCTCGTCCAGCAGCACGGCGGCCTGGTTCAGCAGGCGGGCCCGCTCGGCGAATCCGGTGGTCCGGTACTGCTTGAACGCGGTCTCGGCGGCGTCGAGCCGCTGCTCGATCCCCGCCTCGTCCAGTGCCTGAAACGTTCTGAGGGTTTCGCCGTTCGCGGGATTGACCGTCGCGATGGGCATGCCCGTGTCCTCCTTGACTCGGTTCTTCGACCGTGCCGCGCCGTACGCCGTGCCGCAACGCGGGCCCCGCCGGGCGGACACCCGGCCGGCGCGGTCCGCGCGTGCGGTGCGCACGTCGTCCGCGCCGGTGGGGGGAAGCGTTCGGCGGGTACCGGAGCCGGCGGTCCCGGTGTCCCGGCTCAGACGAGAGCGGGGTCGGCTGCCGTCACGGGCTCGGCGACGGGGGCGACGACCACCGCGGGCGAGCGGCGGAACTCGCGCACACCGGGCAGCGGCGGGAGCGGCGCGAGGCCGACGCTGTACGGCTCCTCGGCGTACCGGGTGAACCAGACGACCTTGCCCTCGGGCGTGCGGCAGGTGCCCCAGCTGTCGCTCAGGGCCATGACCCGGCTCAGGCCGCCGCCACCGGCGCTGAGCAGCCGCGGCATCCCCGAGCCGTTGTCGGCGACGGAGACCGTGAGATGCCGCCCGGACCAGCGGAGTTCGACGACGCAGTTGTTGTCGTCACCGACATGCCGGTGGACATTGGTCAGCAGCTCCTCCACACCCCGGCACACCGGCCGGATATGGAGTTCGAGACTCCAATGGCGGAGGTGTGCCGCGATTATTCGCCGCAGCTGGGACACACGCTCTGCCGAAACCTGGAGTTCGACCAGATAGTGCCGGTCGAGTGGAACGGTCATCGTCGAGGCTCCTCACATCGAGGCCCACTTGTCTTCGCCCCGTTGAACAACAACCCCCGAACACGAAGAGTGAGCAGATGTCACTTCTGGGTCACTCAACAGGGTGACCCGGCCGCACCGGTCGCGCAACACAGGGGACGACCGCCCAGGTCACAGGAGGTACGGCAGCAGCGTGTCCGGGGTGAGCGGGAGGCTGCGCAGTCTGATACCGGTGGCGTGCCGGACGGCGTTGCCGACGGCCGCGGCGGCGCCGACGATGCCGATCTCGCCGATGCCCTTGCTGCCCATCGGATTGAGATGCGGATCCTCCTCGTCGATCCAGTGCGCCTCGATCTCCGGCACGTCGGCGCAGGCCGGCACGTGGTAGGAAGCGAGATCGCTCTCGGTGAAGTCGCCGAAGACGGGGTCCATGGTGCTGGCCTCGGTCAGCGCCATGCCGATCCCCATGGTCATGCCGCCGATGAACTGGGAGCGCGCGGTACGGGAGTTGAGGATGCGTCCGGCGGCGAAGACACCGAGCATCCGCCGCAGTCGCACCTCTCCGGTCCGTGAGTCCACGGCGACTTCGGCGAAGTGCGCACCGAACGCGTGGCGTGCGTACGGGGATGCCTTCGCGGTCTCCTGCTGGGTGTCGGCGGTGACGGTGAGTCCGTCGGCGGGGACCGGGCCGGTGCGCTCGTCCAGCTGCCGCCGCAACATGGTGCATGCCTTGTGCACGGACCAGCCCCAGGAGGCGGTGCCCGACGATCCGCCCGCCAGCGGGGCGTCGGGCAGCTCGCTGCTGCCGATGTCGGTGCGGACGTTCTCCACCGGGGCATCCAGGGCGTCGGCCGCGATCTGCGCGAGCACGGTGCGGGCGCCGGTACCGATGTCGGTGGCGTTGACCCGGATGCGGTACGAGCCGTCGGGGGCGGCGTGCGCCGAGGCGCTGGAGGGGGCGATGTACACGGGGTAGGTGGCGGCGGCGACGCCCATGCCGAGCAGCAGCGGCCCCTCCTCACGGATCGCGGGGCGCGGATCGCGGTCGTACCAGCCGAAGCGCGCGGCGCCCTTCTCCAGGCAGGCGGCCAGGCCGCGGCTGCTGAAGGCCCGGCCGGAGTCCGGTTCGTTCGCCGGGTCGTTGCGGATGCGCAGTTCGACGGGGTCCATGCCGAGGGCCGAGGCGAGCTCGTCCATGGCGGACTCCAGCGCGTACATGCCCGGGGCCTCGCCCGGTGCGCGCATCCAGGAGGGGCTCGGTACGTCCAGGGCGACCACCCGGTGGGCGGTACGGCTGGTGGCGGAGCCGTACATGATCCGGCTCGGAACGGCCGCCTGCTCCACGAACTCCTTGATCGTGGAGGTGTGGGTGATGCTCTCGTGGTCGATGGCGGTGAGGTTGCCGTCGAGGTCGGCGCCGAGCCGGACGTGCTGGACGGTGGGGGCGCGATGACCGACCACGGCGGCCATCTGGCGACGGGGCAGCGCGATCTTGACGGGATGCCCGGTGTGGCGCGCGGCCATGGCGGCCAGCACGGTCTGCGGGCGCGTGGTGCCCTTGGAGCCGAAGCCGCCGCCGACGTGCTCGGAGACCGCGGTGATCTGCTGGGGCCGGATCCCGAACGCGGTGGCGAGGCTGTCGCGGACCGTGGTGGAACCCTGGCTGGAGTCGTGAACGGTCAGGTGCCCGTTCTCGTCCCACCACGCCGTCGTGGCGTGCGGCTCCATGGGGTGGTTGTGCAGGGCGCCGACGGTGTAGGTGGCGTCGATCTGTACGGGTGCCGTGACGAAGGCCCGGTCGGTGTCGCCACGTTCACGGACGGCGGGGTAGTCGCCGTTGACCGTTTCCGGGGTGTACAGGCCGGGGTGGTCCTCGGTCAGCAGGACGTCGTGCCCGGCACTCTCGTACGTGATGCGCAGCGCCTGCGCCCCGGCGCGGGCGCCCTCCGGGGTGTCGGCCACCACGAGCGCGACGGGCCAGCCCCGGTGCGGGACCCGGTCGTTCTGGAGGACGGCGAGGATCGGGTCGTCGGGCTCCTTCAGCCCGGGGGCGTTCTCATGGGTGAGTACGGCACGCACGCCCGGCAGGGCCAGGGCCTCTTCCGCGCGGATGGCGTCGATGCGGCCGCGGGCGACGGTGGCGGGGACGGGCCGGCCGTACAGACACCCCGGCGGGGTGTGCTCGGCGGCGTAGCGGGCGGTGCCCGTGACCTTGTCCCGGCCCTCACGGCGGACGACGGGGGTGCCCAGTGGCGGCGGGGCCTGGCTCATGACGGGGTCCTCACGGCAGGGGTCGGCGTCGGTGCGGTCGGTCAGCTGTCGGCGGCGAGTTCGGCGAGTGCGTCGACGGCCAGATTGCGGGCGAGGCCCACCTTGAACGCGTTGTCGCGCAGCGGGCGGGCGGCGGTGAGTTCGGCGTCCACGGCCCGTGCGAAGGTCTCGTCGGTGGCCGGTGCGCCCCGGAGCACGTTCTCGGCGGCGTGTGCGCGCCAGGGCCGGTGGGCGAGTCCGCCGAAGGCCAGCGCCGCGTGCTCGATCCGGCCGGCCCGGACGCTCAGTACGGCGGCTACGGACGCGAGGGCGAAGGCGAAGGAGGCGCGGTCGCGGGCCTTGCGGTAGAGGGAGGCGGCGCCGTCGGGGCGCGGTGGCAGGACCACCTCGGTGATGAGTTCGCCCGGTCTGATCTCGGTGTCCCGGTCGGGGGTGTCGCCCGGCAGGCGGTGGAAAGCGGTGGCGGACACGGTCCGCTCGCCGTCCGGTCCGTGCAGCCGGACGGTGGCGTCGAGGGCGGACAGGGCGACGGCCATGTCGGAGGGGTGGGTGGCGACGCAGTGCTCGGAGTGGCCGAGTACGGCGAGGTCGCGCTGGGTGCTGTCGCGGGCGGGACAGCCGGTGCCGGGTTCCCGCTTGTTGCACGGCTTGGAGGTGTCCTGGAAGTACGGGCAGCGGGTGCGTTGCAGCAGGTTGCCGCCGGTCGTGGCGGTGTTGCGGAGCTGCCCGGAGGCGCCGGACAGCAGCGCCTGGGACAGGACGGGGTAGCGGGTGCGTACCGCGGGGTGGGCGGCCAGGTCGCTGTTGCGCGCCGTCGCGCCGATCCGCAGGCCGCCGTCCGCGGTGTCGGCCACCTGGTCCAGTGGCAGCCGGCTGATGTCGATGAGCAGCTCGGGACCCTCGACACCGAGCTTCATCAGGTCGACGAGGTTGGTGCCGCCGGCGAGGAACACGGCGTCGGGGCGGGCGGCGCTCTCCTGGACCGCTTCGTCGGCGGACCGGGCACGGAGATAGGCGAAGGGCTTCACGGCGCCACGTCCTCGATCGCCTCGACGATACGGGGGTAGGCGCCGCAACGGCACAGGTTGCCGCTCATCCGCTCGCGGATCTCGTCGGCGCCGAGCGGTGCCGGGGCCGACAGGGGCGCGCGCCGGGGTGTGACGTGGGACGGGAAGCCGTCCGCGGCCTCGCCGAGCATGCCGAGGGCCGAGCAGAGCTGGCCGGGGGTGCAGTAGCCGCACTGCAGGGCGTCGCGGTCCAGGAAGGCTTCCTGGAGCGGGTGGAGCCGCTCGCCGTCGGCGAGCCCCTCGACGGTGGTGATGGCGGCGCCGTCGTGAGCGACGGCGAGCAGCAGGCAGCTGTTGGCGCGCCGCCCGTCGACGATGACGGTGCACGCCCCGCACTGTCCGTGGTCGCAGCCCTTCTTGGCACCGGTGAGGCCGAGGTGCTCGCGCAGGGCGTCCAGGACGGTGGTGCGGTGATCGAGCGTGAGCGTCCGCTCGGTTCCGTTGATCTGCAGTGTCAGGGTGGAACGGTCACCGGTCGCTGCCGGTTGTTGTGCACCGTCGTCCCGCCCGCGAGAGGGGTCCACGCACTCGCACCTTTCAGGGGTGGCCTTTTGCCCGTTTTCTACCAGACGTGCGGTGGCTTCCGGTCCCATTGCTCCGCCGCCGGGCCGCGATCCCTCGGCCTGTCGGCCCATCGGTCTACCGGCTGGACAGGCGCAGCCGTACCTCTTCCTCCTGGTCGCCGGAGACGGTCCCGACGACCTTGACGTCGAAGGCGTGCGCCAGGCTCTGGCGGAGCCGCTCCACCGCCCAGTAACCGCCCTGCACATCGACGCTGACCGGCGCGCCGAGCGCGACCGGCCCGGAGACCACCCTCGCCTCGGTGACGTCGACGGTCACCACCCATGCGGTGGGGCGCCTGCCCGCGATGTGCTGCGGCACGTCGACCGAGGCCCGGTCGGTGGTGAACGCGGCCCGCAGCACATCGAAGACCATCCGCGCGTCGGCCTTCTCGCACCCGCTGATGACGACCGAGACCTCCTCGACGTACCCGCTGTCCTCCGTCTGCTTCTCCTTGATGGTGTTCACCGCGGTTCCTTCCGCTCCGTGCCCCTGGGGCGATTCGGGGATGTCTCCAGGCTCACCCCGCGGCAGGGCGACGGCGACACGAGACCACCGGAATTCGAACGGATCACGGCCTCCCGGAGCGAAACGCCTTTCAAGTCATATCCACTTAAAACATGAATTCATGTGAATTATCGAGTGAGGACTCCGCCTCGGGGTATCCGGCAAGCATGGACGTTTCGAACGCAGACCTGAGTTCGCTGGCCCTCACCTTCGCCGACGGGCGGGGGGCCACCGGGTCGGTGATGGGCATCGTCGGAGTGGTGCTGGTGGCCGTGCTGATCGGTGCCGTCTGGCTCGGGAGGCGGCGCCGGGCCGAGGAGCTGCCACCGCCCAGACCCGACGAGCAGCCACCACGGCCGGACCACCGCAGCCACATCGAGGAACGCGATGTGCACGGCGACGACCACTTCCCGCCCGACCGCCGGGGACTCTCGCCGTACGAACTCGGTGACCACGGGAACGAGCCCATCCCCCGCGAGACCGACGAGCAACGCGACTGACGCCGCGGGCTTCCCGGCGCCGGTACGCGGTGGGGGCATCGCGTGGTGTTGCGGGGTCGGCCGCCCCCGGTGAGGCTGGTGAGGCCCGTCGGCCACGGGCGTACGCAGACCTCGCAACCGATGAAGGCAGTAGGACCATGACCGGAAGCCACCCGGGGAGGGCGCCGACACCGGCGCCGCTGACCGGATCCGCAGCGCCCTGCTGGGTCAACCTCATGACCCGCGATCTGGGATCGGCCCAGGCGTTCTACACCGCTGTGCTGGGGTGGACCTTCCGCCCGGGCAAGCTGGGGCAGGAGTTCTCGGTCGCACGACGCGGCGACGTACCGGTCGCCGGGATCGGTGCGGTGGCGACCGCGTACCGGGTGGCCGTGGCCTGGACGCCCTATTTCGCCGTCCCCGACGCCGACGCGGCCGCCTCACGCATCCGTGAGCGCAGCGGCACGGTCGCCGTCGGGCCGATGGCTCTCGGCAAGGGGCGCGGGGCGCTGGCGGCGGACCGGGACGGTGCGGTGTTCGGCATCTGGGAGCGGATCGAGCCGGCCACCTCACCGCCCGCGCCGAACGGCCACTCGCACGCCTGGCTGCGTCTGCACACCAGGAACGCCTTCGACGCCGCGATCTTCTACGGAGAGGTGCTCGACTGGGCGAGCGGGCGCCCGGGGTGCTGCGAGGTGTCGTACGACAAGGACGAGGTCATCATCGAATGCGACGGGCGGCGGCTCGCCCGGATCAGCTCCGGCGCGGTGGAGGCGGCACCCGACCCACTGGTCCGCCCGCACTGGCAGGTGCACTTCCCCGTCACCGATGTGCCGGCCACGGTCGCGGCGGCGAGGGAGCGCGGCGGCGGCCTGGTCGAGCTGCGGACCCTGCCCCGTGGCAGCGAGGCGACCCTGCTGGATCCGGACGGCGGCCTCTTCACGGTCACGGACCTGCAGGGGCCGGCGGCGGACGAACCCGGCTGACCGCGCCGTTCGCGTGGCCGGGCCGCGGTCATCTCCCGTGCGAGCGGGCCAGCGCCATGGCCGGGAAGACGAACCAGCAGACCAGGAACCACAGCGCCATGGCTCCCACCAGCCACAGGGCGACGGAGTTGTGCAGGGCCACCCGCAGAATGAGCAGCAACGCGGAGCACATCGTGCAGAACAGCAGGACGAGACCGAGCACGGTCATTCTCGACGCCCAGGTGACCGTCTGCGGCTTGAGCCTCCGGCCGGTGAGCAGCCGGTGGTACGAGACGGGCCCGATCAGGGCGGCGGCGGTGGCGGCTCCCAACATCACGGTGACCACGTAGATGGTGCGGTCGGTGTCCGAGAGTGCGGCGAAACGGGGCTGGAAGACGACGGCGAGCAGAAAGCCGAACAGGATCTGGACGCCGGTCTGGGCCACGCGCAGCTCCTGGAGCAGATCGGTCCACCGCCGGTCCGCGCGTTCCTCGGGCGTCTCGTGGCGGCCGTCGTCGCGGCCCTGACCGTCGGGAGGACGTGCTGTCGAGGTCACCGGGAGCCTCCGTCCGGATACCCGGAGTACTTCACCTTCCCCCCTCCCCCACCGTAACCGGTCACCGGTGCCGGGATGGTGGCCGGATCGTTCACCGGGCCTCGACGATCAGTTCGACCTCACCTAGGATTTCGGTAACGGCATCGCGCGTCGGTCACCGGCCGGGTGAGGCGTGGAGGTGCCCGTGAGATGCCCGTTGGAGGCATTCCACAGTGTCAGTCGAGTTGAATCACACCATCATCCACTCCCGGGACAACCGGAAGTCCGCCGAGTTCCTCGCGGACATACTGGGGCTCGAAATCGGCGAGGAGTGGGGCCCGTTCATCCCGGTCACCACCGGGAACGGCGTCACACTGGACTTCGCGACCATTCCCGAAGCCTCGATCACCGCGCAGCACTACGCCTTCCTCATCACGGAGGCGGAGTTCGACTCCGCGTACGCCCGAATCAAGGAGCTCGGGATCGAGTACTTCGCGGATCCGCACAGGAAGCATCCGGGCGAGATCAACCACAACGACGGCGGCCGGGGCGTGTACTTCCTCGATCCCGCCGGTCACGCCATGGAGATCATCACACGCCCGTACGGCGGCTTCCCCTCGTAACACGGCGTCCTGAGAAGGGAGTCGGGCCGGGACTCGCGCACGGGTCCCGGCCGGACCCCGCCGTGCCCGATCAGGCGACCGGCAGCAGCAGCTCGGGCCGGTCCCACATCACCGCGGGCGGATTGGCCGCCAGGGTGCCGGTACGCCGGGCACCCACACTGCGGTAGAAGCCCTCGGCGGGCGGGTGCGAGACGACACGGACTCCGGTGAGGCCGGCACTCTCCGCCTCGGCACGCAGATGCCCGATGAGGAGCCGCCCGATGCCGAGTCCCTGTGCGTCGTCGGCGACGAACATCAGGTCGAGTTCCGGCGGCTCGAGAACGAGCGAGTAGAAACCCAGCACCCGCTCGGTGCCGGGCTCCACGGCCGCGAAGACCCGATGGGCCTCGATGTAGTCGGGACCCACCCGGTATCCGGCGACCATGGCGGCGTACTGCCCCTCGTAGGCGCGGGAGGTCCTGACCAGCCGGGTGAGCCGCTTCGCGTCCCGGGCGGTGGCCCGCCTGATGCACACGGTCTCCCGTCGCTCCCCGCCACCCCGGCGCGTAATGCTCGATTTCATGGATGGAGTATTACGCATCCGGTTGCCGTGCACCTACTCGCGAGCCGATCGAGGCTACGGGTGATCGCGCGCGGCACGCCATTCGTCGACGACGGCGTCGATGTCGAACGGCTTGAGGTTCAGCAACGGTCCCGGCGGCGGCCGCCTGATGGCCGCCCGGATCTTCTCGTTGACCTCGGTCAGCATGCGCCGTACCTCGGCCTCCGTCCGCGCCCGGGCCACGGCTTCGGCCACGTCCTCCGCCTCCTTGCGCAGGGCCAGCGTCGGCGGGAGCACCGACACCCCCTCGCGCTGCATCTTCTGCTTGATCCACCAGTTCTCGTCGTAGGGAGCCCCGAGGCTTTCGAGCGGCTTGCCGAATCCCGGCAACTGCGAGAGGCCGCCCCGCTGCTCGGACTCCCGGATCTGCTTGTCGACCCATGATTCGAAGCTGACGCCCGCAGGCTTGCGTTCGGTCAACGTGCGCCCCTCTCGGAGGATTCGAGATCCGGTCCTTCCACGATACCCAGGGGCCGAGGAGGAATCCGGCACGCCCTCGCCCACCTCTGTGCAACGCGCCCTGCCACAGGGCCGTTCCGGTGCGCCAACCGCGCGCGTCAGTGGGCGTGCGCGGCGGGCTCCCCGGTCCCGCTCCCCCCGTGCGCACCGCCACCGTTCTCCATTTCCCCCACGCGGACGGTGAACGCCGCCGTGCGCACCTTGCCCTCGTGCTTGAAGTCGAGGAAGAGCCGGTACGTGCCCGCGCTGGGCGCCGTCGCGGTGAACGACACCACCGGACCCGGGCCTCCCTCGTTGGGGTGGACGTGCAGATAGGCCAGGTCGCCCGAGCGCAGGGCGACCAGGTGCCCGTACGCGCCGAGGTAGGGCTCCAGATCGGTGACGGGACGGCCGTCCTTGCTGATGGACGGCTTGAGTTCACCGGCCCGGCCGGCACGGAGTTCGCCTCCGAGCGTGACGCGGTAGCCGTCGACCTCGGCGGTGGCGCCCGGGACGGGGAGAGCGGCGGGACGATAGGCGCCGGAGACGGCCAGATCCGCTCCCAGAGTGAGGTTCTCGGCACCCGCCGCGGCCGGGGTGAAGTCGGCGAACACCTGGTAGCCGCCGGCTTCGGGGAGGTCGACCGGCGTCGACCAGGTGCCGTCGGCACCACGGACGGGGTGCAGATGCCGGTACTGGGTGAGGTCGGTGGAGGCGAGGATGAAGTGCAACTCCTTGCCGTGCTCACGCCGGTACGCGGTGACCTTGCGCCCGTTGTCGTCCTTGACGGCGAACCGGATCTCGGAGCGGGCCCCGGCCCGGACCGTCGGCGTCTCCAGGGCCAGCGTGTAGCCGCCTTCGGACACCTGCAGTCCACCGGGCGCGTGGTCCGCCGCCGCCTTCGTTCCGCCGCCCCCTCCCCCGCCGTGACCACCGTGCCGCCCCGCGGGACGGTCCTCCGCGGCCACCAGCGGGTCGACACCCTTGCCCACTCCGTACGCGGTCCCGAAGGTCGCGGCCAGCGCCGCGGCGAAGGCGGTGATCCTCAGTGCGTTGTTCATGACGGTTTCCTCCATCGGGTCGACCGGGAGGCAGCGCTTCCCGATGCCTCACAACATACCCCCTGGGGGTATCAAGTCAACCCTGGGGCACCTCTCGCCCCGAGGATCCGCGGGAGGAGGAAACGACCTGATCGCCGCTCAGGCGGGCACCACCAGTCCGTCGCGCAGCCGTTCCACCGCCGCCGGGGGAATGCGCAGACCGTCGCGCACATAGCCGTCGAGCCCTCCCCACCTCTCCTCCACCGCGTCCAGCGCCGTGTCGAGGTAGCGCGGACGGACCTCGGTGATCGCGGATGCGATCTCCGGCTCGCCGCCCGCGTCGAGGAAGTCCTGCACATAGGGCGCGAAAGCGGCCCGCAGCACCGGGTTCACCGCGAGGAACTCGGCGCGCACAACATCACGTGACGCACCGATCATCATCAGGAGAAGGGCGGTGCCCCAGCCGGTACGGTCCTTGCCCGCCGTGCAGTGGAAGAGCACCGGGCGGGCACGCTCGTCGGCGACCGTCTCGACGAAGGCCCGGTAGGCGGCGGACGCACCCGGCGAGAGCACCATCTGCCGATAGGTGTCCGCGAACAGCCCCTCCGCCTTCCCGCCCCCCAGCGTCCGCTCCGCCTCGACGGGGTCGGTGAGCAGCGCACGCAGCCGGGCCGGCGCCACACCCGGGTTGTCCCCGAGCACATCGGCGACGAACAGCCGGGCCCCGGGAGGCAGCCGGTCGGGTGCCGCGGCGCGCTCGTCCGCGGTCCGCAGATCGACGACGGTGCGGATGCCGAGCGCGGCCACCTGCGAGTCCTGCGCCGCGTCCAGTCCGCTGAGCTGACCGGACCGCAGCACGGCACCCGCCCGGACCCGGTGATCCGGGCCCAGGGCGATGCCGCCCAGGTCGCGCAGGTTGAGGACGGTGGATGCCGGGACGGCCCTGGCTGTCTGCACGATGAACTTCCCCTTTTTCCCGACGGGTATCCGAATTCATTCGACCTGGCCGGATCAAACGTCGCATGCGGTCGGGAAATCGACAAAGTAAAACGCCGGACGGAATCGATCGGAGGCTCCGGCAAAGACAATGTAAATGTGAAATCGCAACCGCCTCCATCCTGGTCAGGGGGACACCACACCAATAGCGGTTTCCTTTGCGGGAAACCGACCGAAGGGCGACGCCGTTCGGCACGCGGACCGGCAAGAAGGCCCTCGAATTCCGGGACCGGGGATTCCCGCAGGGCCGCGGCACGGGCCGGCCGGCACAATCCTCACCCGCACGCGGTGGCCGGCCGTCTACGCGACGGTGGGTGAAGGATCAAGTGCGCTCCGGAGAGGGCAAGGTCACAAGCGGAAGCCATGCTGCCCTCAAGCACCCTGACCTAGCATCTGGGCATGACGGTCCTGCCTGCCGACGGGCTTTCGTTGGCCGCCGAATTCCCCGCCCCCGCCCATGAGCACTGGCAGCGCCTCGTCGAAGGCGTGCTGCGCAAGTCGGGCAAGGACGCCGAGGGTTCGGCCGCCGAGGAAGCACTGTCCACCACGGTGGAGGACGGGCTCATCACCCGCCCCCTCTACACCTCGCGCGACAGCGCGCCCGATGCCGGATATCCGGGCTTCGCCCCCTTCACCCGCGGCAGCAAGCCCGAGGGCAACGCGGCGGGCGGCTGGGACGTACGGCAACGGCACGGCCTCGCGGACCCCGCGCGTCTCAACGAGGCGGTGCTCTCGGATCTGGAGAACGGCGTCACCTCGCTGTGGCTGGCCGTGGGCGGTGCCACGGGCGTTCCGGTGTCCGCGCTGGCGGGGGCCCTGGACGGCGTCTACCTCGATCTGGCCCCCGTGGTGCTCGATGCCGGCGGTGAGACCGACGCCGCGGCCACGGAGCTGCTGCGGATCTGCGCGGAGCGGGGCATCGACCTGGCGAGCGTGCGCGGCAGCCTCGGCGCGGACCCGTTCGGGGCGGCCGCCCGGACCGGCGCCGAGCCCGATCTGTCGGCCGCGGTCCACTGGGCACAGCGGTGCGCGCGGGAGTTTCCCGGGCTGCGGGCGCTGGCCGTCGACGCGCTGCCGTACCACGAGGCCGGCGGTTCGGCGGCCGAGGAACTGGGCGCTTCGCTGGCGACCGGTGTCGCCCTGCTGCGGGAGCTGACGGAGGCCGGCCTGTCGGTCGAAGACGCCTGTGGGCAGCTGGAGTTCCGGTACGCGGCGACCGCCGATCAGTTCCTCACCATCGCCAAGCTGCGGGCCGCCCGCCGGCTGTGGTCCCGGGTGGCCGAGGTGTGCGGGGCCGCCGGGGCCGGTGCCCAGCGCCAGCACGCGGTGACGTCGTCGGTGATGATGACGCGGCGCGACCCCTGGGTGAACATGCTGCGCACGACGCTGGCTTGCCTGGGGGCGGGTGTCGGCGGCGCCGACTCCGTCACCGTGCTGCCGTTCGATCACGCACTGGGCCTGCCGGACGCGTTCGCCCGGCGCATCGCCCGCAACACGTCGACGATCCTGCTGGAGGAGTCGCACCTGGCCCGGGTCATCGACCCGGCGGGCGGCTCCTGGTACGTGGAGCGGCTCACCGCCGAACTCGCCGACGCCGCCTGGTCGTTCTTCCAGGAGATCGAAGGCTCCGGCGGCCAGGCCGCCGCCCTTCGCTCCGGGATGATCGGCGAGCGTCTCGCGGCCACCTGGGCGGCGCGCAGCAAGGATCTGGCGCGTCGCAAGGAGCCGATCACCGGGGTCAGCGAGTTCCCGCAGCTGTCGGAGCGGCCGGTGGAACGGGAACCGGCCCCGGCCGGACCGGCCGCGGCCTCGGGCGGTCTGCCCAGGGTCCGCCGCGACGAGGCGTTCGAGGCGCTGCGCGCCCGGTCGGACGCGCACCTCGCGGCGACCGGGGAGCGGCCGAGGGTCTTCCTCGCCGCGCTCGGTCCCGCCGCGGCGCACACCGCGCGGGCGTCGTTCGCCGCCAACCTCTTCCAGGCGGGCGGCATCGAGCCGGTCCACGAACCGGTCGCGGTCGACGCGGCTTCGGCCGCCGACGCGTTCAGGGCCAGCGGGGCGACCGTGGCGTGCCTGTGTTCCAGCGACGCGCTCTACGCCGAGCAGGCCGCGGCGGTCGCCGGGGCGCTGGGTTCGGCGGGTGCGCTGCGGGTGTTCCTCGCGGGCCGGCCCGGCGGATACGCCGGCGTCGACGAGTACGTCTTCGCGGGCTCCGATGTGGTGGCCGTGCTCTCCTCCCTTCTCGACCGTATGGATGTGGCGTAATGCGTATCCCTGACTTCTCCGGCATCGAGCTCGGTCCGGGCGCCGCCGCCGAGGTGTCCGAGGAGCGGTGGCGCACCTCGGTGAAGGAGTCCTCCGGCAGTTCCGACGGCGACCTGCTGTGGGAGACCCCGGAAGGCATCGCGGTCAAGCCGCTGTACACCGGGCACGACCTCGAAGGGCTCGACTTCCTGGGCACGTATCCGGGCATCGCCCCGTATCTGCGGGGCCCGTACCCGACGATGTACGTCAACCAGCCCTGGACGATCCGTCAGTACGCCGGGTTCTCCACCGCCGAGGAGTCCAACGCCTTCTACCGCCGCAACCTCGCGGCCGGGCAGAAGGGTCTCTCCGTCGCCTTCGACCTGCCGACCCACCGCGGCTACGACAGCGACCATCCGAGAGTGACCGGCGATGTCGGCATGGCAGGCGTGGCGATCGACTCGATCTACGACATGCGGCAGCTCTTCGACGGCATCCCGCTGGACCGGATGTCGGTGTCGATGACGATGAACGGCGCGGTGCTCCCCGTACTGGCGCTGTACATCGTGGCGGCGGAGGAACAGGGCGTCGGGCCCGAGAAACTGGCCGGGACCATTCAGAACGACATTCTGAAGGAGTTCATGGTCCGCAACACCTATATCTATCCTCCGAAGCCCTCGATGCGGATCATCTCCGACATCTTCGCGTACACCTCGCAGAAAATGCCGCGCTACAACTCGATCTCCATTTCCGGCTATCACATCCAGGAGGCGGGTGCGACGGCCGACCTGGAGCTGGCGTACACCCTCGCGGACGGTGTGGAGTATCTGCGGGCCGGGCGCAACGCCGGTCTCGACGTGGACGCGTTCGCACCGCGGCTGTCGTTCTTCTGGGCGATCGGCATGAACTTCTTCATGGAGATCGCGAAGCTGCGGGCGGCCCGGCTGCTCTGGGCCAAGCTGGTCGGGGAGTTCGAGCCGAAGAACGCCAAGTCGCTCTCGCTGCGCACCCATTCGCAGACCTCGGGGTGGTCTCTGACCGCACAGGACGTGTTCAACAACGTCACCCGGACCTGTGTGGAGGCGATGGCGGCCACCCAGGGACACACCCAGTCGCTGCACACCAACGCGCTCGACGAGGCGCTCGCCCTGCCGACGGACTTCTCCGCCCGGATCGCCCGCAACACCCAGCTGCTGCTCCAGCAGGAGTCGGGCACCGGCCGGGTGATCGACCCGTGGGGCGGCAGCGCGTACGTGGAGAAGCTGACGTACGACCTGGCGCGCCGGGCCTGGCAGCACATCCAGGAGGTCGAGGCCGCGGGCGGCATGGCGCAGGCCATCGACGCGGGCATTCCGAAGCTCCGGGTGGAGGAGGCCGCGGCCCGCACCCAGGCGCGGATCGACTCGGGGCGTCAGCCGGTGATCGGGGTGAACAAGTACCGGGTGGAGAGCGATGAGCAGATCGACGTGCTCAAGGTCGACAACTCGTCGGTGCGCGCCCAGCAGATCGAGAAGCTGCGCCGACTGCGCGAGGAGCGCGACGAGCCGGCCTGCCGGGCGGCACTGAACGCGCTCACGGCGGCGGCCGAGCGGGAGCCCGGCCCCGGTCTCGAAGGCAATCTGCTGGCTCTCGCCGTCGACGCGGCCCGCGCGATGGCGACCGTGGGCGAGATCTCGGACGCCCTGGAGAAGGTGTACGGGAGGCATGCGGGCCAGATCCGTACGATCTCCGGTGTGTATCGCAACGAGGCAGGTGAATCCCCTTCCGTGGACCGGACCCGGGCACTGGTGGACAGGTTCGGGGAGGCCGAGGGGCGCCGTCCGCGCATCCTGGTCGCCAAAATGGGGCAGGACGGCCACGACCGCGGCCAGAAGGTGATCTCGACGGCCTTCGCCGACCTGGGCTTCGACGTCGACGTCGGCCCGCTGTTCCAGACGCCGGCCGAGGTGGCGCGGCAGGCGGTGGAGGCGGACGTGCACATCGTGGGCGTCTCCTCGCTGGCCGCCGGGCACCTCACGCTGGTGCCGGCGCTCCGTGAGGAGCTGGCGGCCGAGGGGCGTGAGGACATCATGATCGTGGTGGGCGGGGTGATTCCGCCGCAGGACGTCGAGTCGCTGCACGAGGCGGGCGCGACGGCCGTGTTCCCGCCCGGCACGGTCATTCCGGATGCCGCGTACGACCTGGTGACGCGGCTCGGTGCCGCGCTCGGCCACGAGCTGTGAGCCGCTGACCCGATGGCTCCGAAGATCGACATCGACAGCTATGTGAAGGGGGTGCTCGACGGGAAGCGGGCGCACATCGCGCGCGCCATCACTCTCGTCGAGTCCACCCGCCCCGATCACCGGGCGCTGGCCCAGCGGTTGCTGCGCGAGCTGCTGCCGCACTCCGGCGCCGCCCGGCGGATCGGCATCAGCGGCGTGCCGGGGGTCGGGAAGTCCACCTTCATCGACGCGCTGGGCACCCTGCTCACCGGACTCGGGCACCGGGTCGCGGTGCTGGCCGTCGACCCGTCCTCCAGCCGTACGGGCGGCTCCATCCTGGGCGACAAGACCCGGATGGAGCGGCTCGCGGTGGACCCGGCGGCGTTCGTGCGCCCGTCCCCGACCGCCGGGACCCTCGGCGGGGTGGCCAAGGCGACCCGGGAGTCCATCGTGGTGATGGAGGCCGCGGGGTACGACGTGGTCCTGGTGGAGACGGTCGGCGTCGGGCAGTCGGAGACGGCGGTGGCCAACATGGTCGACACGTTTCTGCTGTTGACGCTGGCCCGGACCGGCGATCAGCTCCAGGGGATCAAGAAGGGTGTACTGGAGCTGGCGGACGTGATCGCGGTCAACAAGGCGGACGGCCCGCACGAGCGCGACGCCCGCGCGGCCGCGCGTGAACTGGCGGGTGCGCTGCGGCTGATGCACCCGGTGGACGCGGCGTGGACACCTCCGGTGCTCACGTGCAGCGCCCGTGAGTCGGCCGGTCTCGACACGCTGTGGGAGCGGCTGGAGCAGCATCGCGCGCTGCTGGAATCGACGGGCCGGCTCGCCGCGATCCGCCGTGACCAGCAGGTCGACTGGACCTGGACGATGGTGCGGGACGAGCTGCTGGAGAGTCTGCGCGGCCATCCGGAGGTGCGTGCGCTCACTCCGGAGCTGGAACAGCGCGTACGGGACGGCGAGTTGACGGCCACCCTGGCGGCCGAGCGGATCCTGGCCGCGTTCCGGGGCACGGCCTGATCCGTAGGAAGGCCGGTGGCCGGGGCCTCGCCCCGGCCACCGGACGGGCCGCTCCTACAGGTCGAGCTGGTACTCGACCGACCTGTGTGTCGGTTCGTAGCCGAGCTCGTCGTTGATGCGCCGCATGTACGTATTGCTGTCGGCGGTGTCCGTCAGCAGCCCCTCCAGGCCCGGGTGGCTCTCGCGGGCCTGGAGGATGGACCGCGTCTTCATCCAGCGGCCGAGGCCGTGCCCGCGGTGCTCGGGGAGGACTCCGGTGCCGTAGTGCTGGGCGTCGCCCCTGCCCTCGCCCGGGACGACCAGTTCCGTGAAGCCCACGATCGTGGCGTCGGACTCGTCGACCGCCGCGACCGTGTGGAGCAGGTCGCCGCGTGCCGCGACGACCGCCGCCACGGACCGGACCCGGTCCACGTCCCAGACGACCGTGCCGAAGTCGGTGTCGTCCATGGGCATGTCGTCCATGGCCCGGCGGGACGCGGCGAACGTCGGCGCGAGCTCGTCCGGGACGGTGCCGTCCCAGGAGATGAGCCGGTAGCCCGGATGCGGCTGCCCGACGGCCCTGCGCAGTGCCCCGGTGTCGGCCTTCGCCAGCGGGAGCCTTGCGTAGGTCAGGGTCAGCACCTTGCGCAGCCCCTTGGCCCGCAGGAAGCCGTCCCCCGGGGAATCCGCCTCGACCTGCGCGATGACGCTGCGCCTCCCCTCCTCGCGGGCGGCGGCGACCGCCGCGTCGAACAGCCGCGAGCCGACCCCCTTGCGGCGCTCCGCCGGATGCACACGCACCTCCAGTTCGGCGAGGTGGTCCTGGCCCTCACGGGTGAAGACGCGCAGGAACGCCGAGCCGAGCGGGCTGCCCTCCGAATCGGAGGCGAGCCAGGCCAGCCGGTGGCTCCCGTCGGCCCGGGCGGGGTCGGCCAGTGCGGTGATGCGTAGGGACAAGGTGACTCCTCCGCGCCCGGGGCGCCGGTCGGGAACGGGGTGAACGGGCGGGTGGCCCGGAGAACCACATCACTCCGTGAATGCCGTGGCAACCGGTTATCGGGGCTTCGACCCCGCCCCGCCCCGAGTGCCGTGGTACCGTGCAATCAGCACATGTGTCCGCCTCGATTCGAGGCGCCGGTGCGGATTCACCTCCGGATTCACCTCTCCGAAGCCGCCACGCCCGTCTCCTTCCGACCGGCGATCCGGCTTTCCGTGTCACCTCACCCAGTTCGGGCCCGGCTTTCTCCGTCCGAGCTTTCCCGCCCGTCGTGCGGGGCGTGATCTCTGCCGCCCGCGCCGTCCGGCCCCTTCATTCGCCCTGTCCGCGAAAGGACCGCTCTCCATGACCAGCACTCTTGAACTCCCGCTTCTGCAAAAGGAGTTGACCACTGAGGAGGCCCAAGGCGTCCTCGACCTCACCCACCAGGGGAACGGCGCGCTGCGCGTCCGGGGCGACCGCCCCTCCCCCGGCGACGTGGTGGTCCCGGCCGCACTGATCCGCCGCCACGGCCTGCGCCGGGGCGATGCCGTCGAGGGGCTCTGCGACCGGCCACGCACCCTGTCCACCGTGGAGTGGGTCAACGGCCTTTCCCCGCAGACCCTTCGCGGCCGTCCGCACTTCCGCGACCTCACCCCGCTCCATCCCGGGCAACGGCTGCGGCTGGAGACATCGTCCGGTGGCCCCGCGATGCGTCTCGTCGACCTGGTCGCACCGATCGGCAAGGGACAGCGCGGGCTCGTCGTCGCCCCGCCCAGGACCGGCAAGACGGTGCTGCTCCAGCAGATCGCCGCCGCTGTCGCCGAGAACCACCCCGAGTGCCATCTGATGGTGGTGCTGATCGACGAACGCCCCGAAGAGGTCACCGACATGCGCCGCTCCGTGCGGGGCGAGGTACTCGCCTCGACGTTCGACCGGCCCGCGAAGGAGCACATCGCACTCGCCGGTCTCGCGGTCGAACGTGCCAAGCGGCTGGTCGAGCAGGGCCAGGACGTCGTCATCCTGCTCGACTCCCTCACCCGGCTGTGCCGCGCCCACAACAACGCCTCCGCCGCGGGCGGACGCACCCTCAGCGGCGGCGTCGACGCGGCCGCCCTGCTCGGCCCCAAGCAGTTCTTCGGCGCCGCACGGCGCGCCGAGGAGGGCGGCTCCCTCACCATCCTGGCCACCGCGCTGGTGGAGACCGGCTCCCGCGCCGACGACTACTTCTTCGAGGAGCTGAAGAGCACCGGCAACATGGAGCTCCGGCTCGACCGCCGGCTCGCCGAGAAGCGCATCCACCCGGCCGTGAACATCCCGGCGTCCGGCACCCGGCGCGAGGAACTCCTCGTGCCGGAGAGCGAGTTGCGAACCGTACGGGGACTGCGGCGCGCACTGCACGCCAGGGAACCGCAGAACGCGCTGGAGACACTGCTCGACCGGATCCGCCGCACCCCGGACAACGCGGCCTTCCTCCGCGCGGTCCACCGCACCGTTCCCGGGGTCTGAGCCCGCCCGGGCGGCGCCGGCCCGGCGCGATAGCGTGGCCGGGACCTTGCATGATCCGCGCCTCACGAACACAGGGAGAGCAGCCACATGGAGTTCCGCCGACTCGGCCGCAGCGGCCTGACCATCAGTGAGATCGCTTACGGAAACTGGCTCACCCACGGCTCCCAGGTGGAGGAGGACGCGGCGGTCGCCTGCATCCGTGCCGCCCTGGACGCCGGGATCACCACCTTCGACACCGCTGACGTCTACGCCGAGACCCGGGCCGAAGCCGTCCTGGGCCGGGCGCTCAGGAACGAACGCCGCGAGAGTCTGGAGGTGTTCACCAAGGTGTACTTCCCGACCGGTCCCGGACACAACGACCGGGGGCTCGGCCGCAAGCACATCATGGAGTCCATCGACAATTCGCTGCGCCGCCTGCAGACGGACTACGTGGACCTGTACCAGGCCCACCGCTACGACCACTCCACACCGCTGGAAGAGACCATGGAGGCCTTCGCCGACGTCGTCCGCTCCGGCAAGGCCCTGTACATCGGTGTTTCGGAGTGGACGGCCGGCCAGCTCCGCGCCGCGCACGGACTCGCCCGCGAGCTGCGGGTGCCGCTGATCTCCAACCAGCCGCAGTACTCGGCGCTGTGGCGGGTCATCGAGAGCGAGGTGGTGCCCGCGTCCGAGGAGCTGGGCATCGGCCAGATCGTCTGGTCCCCGATCGCCCAGGGCGCGCTCACTGGCAAGTACAGGCCCGGTGCGCCGCTGCCGGCCGGTTCGCGGGCGACGGACGACAAGGGCGGCGCGAACATGATCGCCGACTGGCTGCGCGACGACGTGCTGGAGCGCGTCCAGCGGTTGCGGCCGCTCGCCGACGGCGCCGGGCTCAGCCTGGCCCAGCTCGCGGTCGCGTGGGTGCTGCAGAACTCCAACGTCTCCGCCGCGATCATCGGCGCCTCCCGGCCCGAGCAGGTGACGGAGAACGCCGCGGCGGCCGGTGTGACGCTCGACGCGGAGCTGCTGAAGGGGATCGACGACATCCTGGACCCGGTGGCCGAGCGGAATCCCGGACTGACGGCCGGGTACGCGGGCCACAGCTGACCGACCGGCGGTTCTGCGCCCCGGCCCCACGATGAGCGGGGCCGGGGCGCAGCGGTGCGCGGTCAGGTGCCGGTGTGCAGCGAGGCGGTGTGCTCGCGGACCTGCGCCGGTGTGAGGTAGGCGTCCGTGTACTCGAAGTCGCGCAGCTTGGCCGGCTGCCGGGACAGGAATCCGGTGCGCACGAAGTCGTCGCCCGCGACCGCGTTGAGCACCCAGTTGGTCATCACCCGCGCCTTGGCGACATTGGTGCGCAGCGCCGACCAGTGGTATCCGCGGGCGACGGCCTGGGCGGGGACTCCGTGCAGCTCGACGCCGAGCGGCTTGGAGACCGCGTCCTTGCCACCGAGGTCCACGACGAGGCCGAGGTCCTTGTGGACGTACGGCCTCAGCGGCTGGTGGCGCAGGGTCGCGATGAGGTTGCCGGCGAGCCTGCGGCCCTGGCGCATGGCGTGCTGTGCGGTGGGTGGGCAGACCGCTCCGTCGCCCTTGCTCAGATCCGGTACGGCCGCGCAGTCGCCGAGGGCGAAGACCCCGTCGAAGCCTGGCAGGCGCATCTCCGGGGTGACGGCCAGCCGGCCGCGTACCGTCTCCGCGTCGAACGTGGTGACCAGCGGGCTCGCGGTGACGCCCGCCGTCCAGATCAGGGTCCGGCAGGGCAGCACCCGGCCGTCGGTGAAGGTCACCTTCTCCGGGGCGGCCTCGGCGATCGAGACGCCGAGCGACACCTCGATGCCGCGGGCGCGCAGCACCTCCAGAGCGCTCTGTCCCAGCTTGTCGCCCAGCTCGGGCATCAGCTTCGGGGCGATGTCGATGAGGTGCCACTTGATGAGCTCGGGATCGAGCCTCGGGTAGTGCCTGACCGCGTTGGTGGTCAGGCGCTGCAGACAGGCGGCCGTCTCGGTGCCGGCGTAACCGCCGCCGACCACCACGAACTGCAGGCGCGAGGCGCGTTCGCTCTCGTCGTGACTGGCGTCCGCGAGGTCGAGCTGGGCGATCACGTGGTCGCGTACGTAGGCGGCCTCGGCCAGTGTCTTCATGCCCCGCGCGTTGTCCACCAGACCGGGGATGTCGAAGGTACGGGTGACGCTCCCGGCGCTGAGCACGATGTAGTCGTAGGGCTCGTCGACGATCTCGTCGGTGATCTTGCGGATGACGCAGATCTTCGCCTTGGGGTCCACGCCGATGGCACCGCCCGGGATGATCCGGGTGCGGTGCTTGCGACTGCGGCGCAGCGATACGGCGACCGACTGCGGGGTGAGCACGCCCGCCGCCACCTGCGGCAGCAGGGGGAGGTAGAGCTGGTACGAGAACGGGGCGACGAGCGCGATCTCCGCCTCGCCGGGGGCGAGCCCGCGCTCCAGACGGCGTACGCATTCCACTCCGGCGAATCCGGCTCCGACAACGAGGATCCTGGGTCGTGCCACAGTGTTCGTCCCTTCTCGGGCCTGTACGGTCATCCGTTCGCCTGCCGTCGCACGCGCCCGTCGTTCCATCTTCACGAGCCCCGGGCGAGTTCGCCCGTTGGGGACGGCGGACGGACGACGCCGCCCGGTCAGCGGGTCAGCAGGGTGAGGGCGGTACAGGTGCCGCCGACCGCACCGGCGAACACGACACCGGCAACCACGCAACGCGCCTTGAGCAGGCGGTAGCGTGCCTCATACTCGCCGCGCAGCGAGGTGGCGCGGGCGGAGATGCGGGCGAGCGTCGCCCGTGACGCGGCGAGGCGGTCGGCGGTGTAGACACGTTCCACGTCCTCGCGCTGTGCCGTGGTGAGCCAGGGCAGCTCGTCGGTGAAGCGGCCCGCCCGGCGGCGGGCCTCCTCGACCTCGGCGCTCCACAGCAGGTAGCCCTGCAGTTGTGCCAGACCGCGGGCGCTGTCCTTGTCGGGGTCCACTCGCTCCTCCTCTCACCGGGCCGCCGCGCTCAGGCCCGGTCGTCCCCCGGGGTCCCGGGCAGCTCCGTGTCCGTACGGTTGAGGGCTTCGTCGAGTGCGCGGACCGAGGGGTGGTGCAGGTCGAAGGCCGGGGATTCGGAACGGATCCGCGGCAGGGTGAGGAAGTTGTGCCGCGGCGGCGGGCAGGAGGTCGCCCACTCCAGCGAACGGCCGTAGCCCCACGGGTCGTCGACCCCGACGTTCCTGCCGTACTTGGCGGTCTTCCACACGTTGTAGAAGAACGGCAGCATCGACAGACCGAGCAGGAACGAGGAGATCGTCGAGATCGTGTTCAGCGCGGTGAAGCCGTCCGCGGCGAGGTAGTCCGCGTAACGACGCGGCATGCCCTCGGCCCCCAGCCAGTGCTGCACCAGGAACGTGCCGTGGAAGCCCACGAACAGCGTCCAGAAGGTGAACTTTCCGAGCCGCTCGTCCAGCATCTTGCCGGTGAACTTCGGCCACCAGAAGTGGAATCCGGAGAACATCGCGAAGACCACGGTGCCGAAGACGACGTAGTGGAAGTGCGCGACGACGAAGTACGAGTCCGAGACGTGGAAGTCCATCGGCGGCGACGCGAGGATCACACCGGTCAGGCCGCCGAAGAGGAAGGTCACCAGGAAGCCGATCGACCAGAGCATCGGTGTCTCGAAGGACAGCGATCCGTGCCACATGGTGCCGATCCAGTTGAAGAACTTCACCCCGGTCGGTACCGCGATGAGGAACGACATGAACGAGAAGAACGGCAGCAGCACCCCGCCCGTGACGAACATGTGGTGCGCCCACACGGTCGCGGAGAGGCCCGTGATGGCGATCGTCGCGCTGATCAGACCGATGTAGCCGAAGATCGGTTTCCGGCTGAAGACCGGGATGACCTCACTGACGATGCCGAAGAACGGCAGCGCGATGATGTACACCTCCGGATGGCCGAAGAACCAGAAGAGGTGCTGCCAGAGCAGGGCGCCGCCGTTGGCCGGGTCGAAGACGTGCGCGCCGAACTTGCGGTCCGCCTCCAGTACCAGGAGGGCCGCCGCGAGGACCGGGAAGGCCAGCAGGACCAGCACGGCGGTCAGCAGGACGTTCCAGACGAAGATCGGCATGCGGAACATCGTCATGCCGGGGGCGCGCATGCCGATGATCGTGGTGATGAAGTTGACCGATCCCAGGATGGTGCCGAAGCCGGAGAAGGCCAGACCCATGATCCACATGTCGCTGCCGATGCCCGGTGAGCGGACCGCGTCGGTCAGCGGGGAGTAGGCGAACCAGCCGAAGTCCGCCGCACCGTTCGGGGTGAGGAAGCCACCGACGACGATGACCGAGCCGAAGAGGTAGAGCCAGTACGCGAACATGTTCAGCCGCGGGAACGCGACATCGGGTGCGCCGATCTGCAGCGGCATGATCCAGTTGGTGAATCCGGCGAACAGCGGCGTCGCGAACATCAGCAGCATGATCGTGCCGTGGATCGTGAACGCCTGGTTGAACTGCTCGGGCGAGACGATCTGGATCCCCGGACGCGCCAGTTCGGCGCGCATGACCAGGGCCAGCACACCGCCGACGATGAAGAAGGCGAACGAGGTGACGAGGTAGAGCGTGCCGATCGTCTTGTGGTCGGTGGTGGTCAGCCACTTGATGACGACGTTTCCCGGTTCCTTGGCACGGACCGGAACCTCGTTCGCGTATGTCTCCTCTTCGTCGGCTGCCCCTGTTGTGCCCGTCGTCGTCACTGGGACGCTCCTTCGATCGTCGTTCGCGGGTGGACCGGGCACCCGGCAAGGGTGCCGTTCCCACCGGGACGGCCGGCAGACCGGTCCCGCGCGTCACGCCAGATTCCAGGTGCAGCAAATCAGCCGCGGGGCCGCTGTGGGCGGCCCGCCGCCCGCCGCCGCGTGACATTCACCCGTCAGGGCGTCCGTGGGCACAGACCGTGTTTCAGGCCCTCGGTCCGCCGCGGGGAAGGCCGCTTTCGGCCGAACTCCGTTGCGATGCGATGACGTTGACGGGCGATCCGGTGGATACCCGGGCCGGGGACCGGCGGCGGGCTCCCCCGGCGCCGCTCAGGCCAGCCCGCCGGTCGCGCGGACGTTCTGCCCCGTGATCCACCGGCCGTCGTGACCGGCGAGGAAAGCGACCACATCGGCCACGTCCGCGGGTTCCCCCAGCCGGCGCAGCGGGGTCAGGCCGGCGACTGCCTCCAGTGCCTGCGGCTGGTTGTTGCCGCGCAGCAGCTCGGTGTCGGTGGCGCCGGGCGAGACGGTGTTGACCGTGATCCCGCGGGCCCCGAGTTCATGGGCGGCGACGGCGGTGAGCTGCTCGACGGCACCCTTGCTCGCGGCGTAGGCGGAGATGCCGGGGCCCGGCCGGACCGTGTTGGCCGTGGAGATGTTGACGATGCGGCCGCCGTCGCGCATCCGTAGCGCCGCGTGGCGGATCGTCATGAAGACCGCTCTGGTGTTGACCGCCAGGACCTGGTCGAAGACCGCCGGATCGGTCTTTGTGAGCAGGGACGGGGCGGGGCAGAGCGCGGCGTTGTTCACCAGGATGTCCAGTCCGTCGAGCTCTTCCCCGGCGGCCGACATCAGGCGCTCCGCGCCGTCCGGGTCCGCGAGGTCCAGCCGGACGGCCCGGACCTTGCCGCCGTCGGCGCGCACCGTACGGACGACCTCGGACGCGGCCCTGTCGTCGGTGGCGTAGTTGAAGACCACGTGTGCCCCGTCGCGGCACAGCCGCTCGACGATCGCGCGGCCGATGCCCCGTGATCCACCGGTGACCACGGCGCTCCTGCCTGTCAGCACGGCCTCTCCCCTTCCAGGGCACGGTTGGTCCAGGCGTTCGAACCTACCGGTGGAGGGGTGCGTCGGGGCCCATTATGCAGAAAGACTTCGCGTCGGCGGCCCGGCTCCGGTGCCGCTCCCGGACACGGAACCGCCCCGGCCGGGCAGGATGCCGGCCGGGGCGGGAGGGGCGGGGGCGCCTGGTCGCGCTCCCTCTCCGCAGCGTCGCGTCAGCCGATGGCCGCGATGGCCTGGACGAACGTCTTCGACGGGCGCATGACGGCCGAGGCCTTGGCCGGGTCGGGCTGGTAGTAGCCACCGATGTCGGCCGGCGAGCCCTGCACCGCGATCAGCTCGTCGACGATGGTCTGCTCCTGCTCGCCCAGCGTCTTCGCGAGCGCGGCGAACGCCTGCGCGAGCTGTGCGTCGTCGGTCTGCTGAGCCAGCTCCTGGGCCCAGTACAGGGCCAGGTAGAAGTGGCTGCCGCGGTTGTCGATGCCGCCCAGCTTGCGGCTCGGCGACTTGTCCTCGTTGAGGAAGGTGCCGGTCGCGCGGTCGAGGGTGTCGGCGAGGATCTGGGCGCGCGCGTTGCCCGTGGTCGACGCCAGGTGCTCGAAGCTGGCCGCGAGCGCGAAGAACTCGCCCAGGCTGTCCCAGCGCAGGTAGTTCTCCTTGACCAGCTGCTGGACGTGCTTGGGCGCGGAGCCGCCGGCGCCCGTCTCGAACAGACCGCCGCCGTTCATGAGCGGGACGACGGAGAGCATCTTCGCGCTCGTGCCCAGCTCAAGGATCGGGAACAGGTCGGTCAGGTAGTCACGCAGCACGTTGCCGGTGACCGAGATGGTGTCCTCGCCCCGGCGGATGCGCTCCAGCGAGAACGCGGTCGCCTCGACCGGCGACATGATCTCGATCTGCAGACCGTCGGTGTCGTGGTCGGCGAGGTAGTTCTTGACCTTGGTGATCAGCTGCGCGTCGTGGGCGCGGTCCTCGTCGAGCCAGAACACGGCCGGGACGCCGGTGGCGCGGGCGCGGGTGACGGCGAGCTTGACCCAGTCCTGGATCGGCAGGTCCTTGGCCTGGCACATGCGGAAGATGTCGCCGGCGCCGACGGCCTGCTCCAGCACGACCTCGCCGTTGCCGTCGACGACCCGCACCGTACCGGTGGTGGGGATCTCGAAGGTCTTGTCGTGGCTGCCGTACTCCTCGGCCTTCTGGGCCATCAGACCGACGTTCGGCACCGAGCCCATGGTCGACGGGTCGAAGGCGCCGTTGGCGCGGCAGTCGTCGATGACGACCTGGTAGACGCCCGCGTAGCTGCTGTCCGGCAGCACCGCGAGGGTGTCGGCCTCCTGGCCGTCCGGGCCCCACATGTGGCCGGAGGTGCGGATCATGGCCGGCATGGAGGCGTCGACGATGACATCGCTCGGTACGTGCAGGTTGGTGATGCCCTTGTCCGAGTCGACCATGGCCAGCGCCGGGCCCTCGGCCAGCTCGGCCTCGAAGGAGGCCTTGATCTCGGCGCCCACGTGCGGCACCGAGTCCAGGCCCGTGAGGATGGCGCCGAGGCCGTCGTTCGGGGACAGACCGGCCGCGGCGAGCGCCTCGCCGTACTTGGCGAAGGTGTTCGGGAAGAAGGCGCGGACCACGTGGCCGAAGATGATCGGGTCGGAGACCTTCATCATGGTGGCCTTGAGGTGGACGGAGAACAGCACGCCCTCGGCCTTGGCGCGGGCGACCTGCGCGGTGAAGAACTCGCGCAGGGCGGCGACACGCATGACCGCCACGTCGACGACCTCGCCCGCGAGCACCGGCACCGACTCGCGCAGCACGGTGGTGCTGCCGTCGTCGCCCGCGAGCTCGATGCGCAGCGTACCGGCCTCGGCAATGGTGGTGGACTTCTCGGTGGAGCGGAAGTCGTCGACGCCCATGGTGGCGACGTTCGTCTTCGAGTCGGCGGACCACTTGCCCATGCGGTGCGGGTGCGCCTTGGCGTAGTTCTTGACCGAGGCGGGGGCACGGCGGTCGGAGTTGCCCTCACGCAGCACGGGGTTCACCGCGCTGCCCTTGACCTTGTCGTAACGCGCGCGGACGTCCTTGTCCTCGTCGGTCTGCGGGTCGTCCGGGTAGTCCGGAAGCGCGTAGCCCTGCGCCTGGAGCTCGGCGATGGCCGCCTTCAGCTGCGGGATCGAGGCCGAGATGTTCGGCAGCTTGATGATGTTGGCCTCGGGCCGCTTGGCCAGCTCGCCCAGCTCGGCGAGCGCGTCCTCGATGCGCTGGCCCTCCTCCAGACGCTCGGGGAAGCCCGCGATGATGCGTCCGGCCAGCGAGATGTCACGGCTCTCGACATTGACCCCGGCCGTCGAGGCGTACGCCTGGATGACGGGCAGGAACGAATACGTCGCCAGGGCCGGAGCCTCGTCGGTGTGTGTATAGATGATGGTCGAGTCAGTCACCCTGTGCTCCGCTCCACGTCTGCAACATTGCTTGACATCAAGATATCTCGTGACCGCCCCGGCCTCGACAGGGCCCTGCCCTCATCGGCGGCGGAGCGTGCCACCCCGGTCGCACGGCGCGCACCCGCCCGGGGCCGCCCTCATGTCCGCCGACGCTCCCGGCGGGAAGTCCGGCGGGCAACAGCCCGGTGGCATACGGTGGTTGCCCCAGTGCCTGCCAGAAGGAGTGCGCTCATGCCCGTTTCGCTGGGGCTCGGTCTTCCGCAGATGAAGCAGTACGACATCGGCCGCGATGTGGCCGCCGTGGCACGCGCGGCCGAGGAGACCGGCTACGAGAGCCTGTGGGTCTTCGAGCGGGTCCTCTTCCCCGAACCCGCCACACAGGGGCTGTACGGCGTTCCCGGGCTGCCCTGGCCCGATCAGTACCGCAGCGTCGCCGATCCGCTGATCACGCTCGCGCTGGCCGCCGGGGCGACGAACCGGGCCCGGCTCGGCACCAGCGTCCTGGTCGCGCCGCTGCACGTACCGTTCCAGCTGGCCCGTTCGCTGGCCTCGCTCGATGCCGCGAGCGGCGGCCGGGTGGTCGCGGGCCTCGGCACCGGCTGGTCCCTGGACGAGTACGCCGCCGCCTCGGTCGCCCCCTTCGAGAAGCGCGGCGCGGTCCTGGACGAGCTGCTGGACGTGTGCGCGGCGGTCTGGGGTCCGGACCCCGTCGCGTACGAGGGCGAGCTGACCACCATCGCCCCGTCCGAGGTCGGCCCGAAGCCGGTACGCCCCATCCCGGTCTATCTGCCGGCGAACAGTCCCCGGGCCACTCGCCGCCTGGTCGACCGGGCGGACGGCTGGATGCCGGTGGCCGCGGGCGCCGACCGGCTGGCCGAGCAGTGGAAGCGGGTCCGGGACCTGGCGGCGGAGCGCGGTCGGGAGCGTCCGGTCGGCGTCTGCGCCCGCGCCAACGCCAGGTACAGCGCGGAACCGGTCGGCGGTGCGGACCGCGCCCCCTTCCACGGCAACGCGGCTCAGATCGTCGAGGACCTGGTGGCGCATGCCGCGACGGGCGTTCCGGAGATCCTGCTGGACCTCCAGGGCACGACGCGCGACGCCCAGGAGCTGATCGACGTGGCGGCCGAGGTGTACGAGGCGGCGCGGGCGGCAGGCGTCTGACACCACGGCCGTCGGACGGGCCACCGGGATCGAGGAACGCCGGGGCCTGTCAGGCACCCGGCCGGACATCCGTCCAGCGACCTCCGACACAACGTGACACCCGGTCAGTAGAGTCGGCAGCGACTCGGCGAACCCAGCCCGGCCCTGTGTGAACCCTGCTCGGTGCCGGTCCTTCCCACCTCGCTAGGAGATACCGTTGAGGATGCTGATCAACGTCCCCGAAACCGTTGTCGCGGACGGACTGCGCGGTATGGCCGCCGCTCATCCCGAGCTGACCGTGGATGTCGAGAACCGTGTCGTCGTACGGCGTGACGCGCCGGTGGCCGGGAAGGTGGCGCTGGTCTCCGGCGGCGGTTCCGGGCACGAGCCGTTGCACGCGGGGTTCGTCGGGCCCGGGATGCTCTCCGCGGCCTGCCCCGGCGAGGTGTTCACCTCGCCCGTGCCGGACCAGATGGTGCGGGCGGCCGCCGCGGTCGACAGCGGGGCGGGGGTGCTGTTCGTCGTCAAGAACTACACGGGTGACGTGCTGAACTTCGAGATGGCCGCGGAGCTCGCCGAGGACGAGGGCCTGCAGGTCACCCAGGTGCTGGTCAATGACGACGTGGCGGTGACCGACAGCCTCTTCACGGCTGGGCGGCGGGGTACGGGCGCCACCCTGTTCGTCGAGAAGATCGCCGGGGCGGCGGCCGACGAGGGCGCCCCGCTGGAGCGGGTGGCGGCCGTCGCCCGGCGGGTGAACGAGGCGTCGCGGAGTTTCGGGGTGGCGCTCGGCGCCGTCACCACACCGGCCAAGGGCTCCCCCACGTTCGATCTGCCGCCGGGTGAGCTGGAGCTCGGGATCGGCATTCACGGCGAGCCGGGGCGGGAACGGCGGCCGATGATGACCTCGCGGGAGATCGCGGACTTCGCGGTGGACGCGGTGCTGGACGACCTGCGGCCGACCGGGCCGGTGATCGTGCTGGTCAACGGCATGGGCGCGACACCGCTGCTGGAGCTGTACGGGTTCAATGCCGAGGTCCAGCGGGTGCTGTCCGAGCGGGGCGTCGTGGCAGCTCGTACGCTCGTGGGGAACTACGTGACCTCGCTCGACATGGCGGGCTGCTCGGTGACGCTCTGCCAGGTGGACGAGGAGCTGCTGCGGCTCTGGGACGCGCCGGTGGAGACGCCGGCGCTGCGCTGGGGCCGTTGAGCCGCCGGTACCGCACCCCGTCATGCTGGAGCGACAAGGAGATCATGTGCTCGACGCCGACTTCTTCCATCGTTGGATGACCACGGCCGCGGCCCTGGTGAGCCGTGAGGCGGACCACCTCACGGACCTCGACTCCGCGATCGGGGACGCCGATCACGGGAGCAATATGCAGCGCGGGTTCGACGCGATGACCGCGGCCCTGGGCAAGGAGCCGCCACAGACTCCGGGGGCCGTACTGATGCTGGCCGGACGGCAGTTGATCTCGACGGTCGGCGGTGCTTCGGGTCCGTTGTACGGGACGCTGCTGCGGCGTACGGGAAAGGCCCTGGGCGATGCCCCCGCCGTGACCCCGGAACAGTTGGCGGAGGCGCTCGGGGAGGGCGTCGCGGCTGTGGCACAGCTCGGTGGGGCACAGGCCGGGGACAAGACGATGCTCGACGCGCTGCTGCCGGCCGCCGAGGCGCTCGGCACCTCGTTCGGGGCGGCCCGGGAGGCGGCCGAGGCGGGGGCGCTGGCCACGGTGCCGATGCTGGCCCGCAAGGGCAGGGCGAGCTATCTGGGTGAACGCAGTATCGGTCATCAGGATCCCGGGGCGACGTCCTCGGCCCTGCTGATCGCCGCGCTGGCCGAGACCGGAGCGACGGACGGGAGCGGGGCATGAGCGACGGGAATCAGGTCGGGATCGTGCTGGTCTCGCACAGCGGCCCGGTGGCCGAGTCGGTCGCGGAGCTGGCCAGGGGCCTTGCCGCGGGCGGCGCCACGGCTCCGGTGGCCGCCGCAGGTGGCACCCCCGCTGGGGGGCTCGGCACGAGTGCGGAGCTGATCGCCGAGGCCGCCAGGTCCGTGGATGGTGGCGCGGGCGTCGCGCTGCTGGTCGATCTGGGCAGCGCGGTGCTCACGGTCAAGTCGATGCTCGCCGAGGGCGACGAGTTGCCGGACGGCTCGCGGCTGGTGGACGCGCCGTTCGTGGAGGGCGCCGTGGCGGCCGTGGTGACCGCGTCGGCGGGCGGCGACATCGCGGCGGTGGAGGCAGCGGCGTCGGAGGCCTACGGGTACCGCAAGTTGTAGGCGAGCGGGGCGGCCCCGCACCGATGCGTGGTGCGGGGCCGCCCCGAGGCATACCCGGCCGCCCGGGCCGGGCCGGCTTTCGGCCGGTCAGGCCGCCGGTGCGGACCCGGCCGCCGCGATCCTGATCCGGGTCTGCTGTGTCGTGCCGTTGACGGTCACGGCGAGGGTGATGGTGCCCGGGCGCAGCGCGGTGAGGGTGCCGGTGGACGGGTCGAGCACCGCCGTGTCGCGGTGGCGGGCGCCGCCGCGGTCACCGATGTGGACGTTCGGGGAGCCGGTCCAGTCCGCGGCCAGCGGGAAGCCGACCGGGACGCTGCGGGTCCCCTGGGTGACGGTCGCGGTGACCTTCGTACGGCCTCCGGTGCCGAGCACCGCGGGCGCGTCGATCGTCAGCGCGTCCACATGCGCGCGGGTCTGTACGGAGACCCAGTCGGGCCCGCCCTGCCACGGCCGTTGCCGCGCGGCGGCCTGTGCTCCTTCGGTGACGCGGTCGGCCCCGACCAGCGACCAGCCGGTGAAGCCGCCGTCGTCCGCGGGCCCGGCCGGTGCCTTGCCGGAGTTGCCGTTGATCAGATACGGCACCCCGTCGACGTGCGAGGCGTGGAAGACACCCACGTGGCTGCCGATGAAGGCCGCGCCCTTGCCGGTCGTACGGCGGAAGTCGGCGAGCCACTGTTCGACCAGGGCCGCCTCCTTGCGGTCCCCGAGCTGGCTGCCCTTCTGCACGGTCGGGTCGCGCGGCGGCACGTGCTCGATCAGCATGAGCGAGTCGATGTTCCGGTTCTTCGCGGCCGCGTCCAGCTGGGCACGGAGCTGCTGGATCTGGGCGAAGCCGCCGCCGCGCAGGCTGAGGCTCGACGTGTCGAGGGTGACGAAGCGGGTGCCCTTGTGGTCGAACGTCCGCTGGGCGGGACCGAATTCGGTGATGAAGTTGTCGATCCTGCCACCCATCACCTCGTGGTTGCCCGGTACGTAGTACCAGGGCAGTGAGCCGCCGAGTTCCTCGGTGAGGATGCGGCGGGCGAAGGCCAGGTCCGCGGGCGATCCCTCGTCGACCAGGTCCCCGTTGATGACCAGGAAGTCCGGGGCCGCCGCCTTGATCTCGCGCAGGGTGCGCCGTGCCTGGGCGACGATCGCACTGTCCGGGTCGCGGGCGACGAACTGGGCGTCGGACATCACCGCGAATTGCCAGTCCCTGCGCCCGGTCACGGCGGCCGGGTCGATCAACGGGTCGGCGGGCTCGCTCTGTTCGGGCAGATCGACGGTGGGCGGCACCTGGGCGGTGAGGTCGTCGATCACGATCTCACCCGTGTACTGCTCGGCCGCCCCGGTCTCCGCGAGGTAGAAGCGGGACACGGACAGGGGCATGGCGGCGCCGGGCGGCACCGCGAAGGTGATCTGCCGCCAGCCCGTCCAGGTGACGTACGGTCCGCGCAGCAGCTGGTCGGAGCCGGCCGCGTCCTTGAGGTGCAGGGTCGGCCAGGCACCCTGGCCGTCGCCCTTGATCCACAGCTTGAACGACTGGGGCTGGCCGGGCACGGCGACCGGCTGGGGCGGGGCGGCGTAGGCGGCGCGGGTGGCGGTGGACCGGGTGAAGTCGTAGGTGAGCTTCAGTCCGGTGCCGGTGTGGCCGTCGGGCGTGGCGGCGAGCGATCCGTCCGCGCGGGCCTGGCTGAACTTCCAGGACCCGGCGTCGTCGAAGGAGGAGACGGCCTGCTCGGTGAGGCCGACGCTGACGGCCAGGACGGTGCTGGTGCCGGCTACGGTCGCCTTGATCCGTCCGGCGCCGGAGCCGGTGCGCGAGGCGACGCTGAAGGAGCCCTGGCCGTCGTCGCGGATGTCGAAGAGGGTGTGGTCGTAGTCGAGCGCAATGTCGCGCGGCTCGACGGGGGCGCCGGCGCCGTGGGCGTCGAGCCCGACGATGCCGAAGGTTCCGGTGGCCCCGGCGTCGGCGAGGCCCACCCGCTGGGTGGTGGGCTGGATCCGGTCCAGCTTGTCGAGGACGGTCAGGGACGTGCTCCCGCGGGCCGTTCCGTGTTCGGCACGTACGTCGGTGGTGCCGCTGCGGCGTGCGGTGAAGAGCCCGTGGTTGTCGACCGTGCCGACGGAGCCCCGTGCGGTGCGCCAGCGCGGGGTGCCCTGCGCCGGGCCGTACGTCTCGTCGTATCCGGTCGCGGTGAGGCGCCGGGTGAGGCCGGGGAAGACCCGCTCGGGGTGGCCGCCCTTGACGGGGTCGACGCCCGGCGCGGAACCGGCCGGCGTACGGGGCTGGACCCAGTAGCCCTTCAGCCGTCCGCTGCCGTCGGGGGCGGTGAGGGCGAGGCCGTTGGGGACGGTGCGTTCGCTGCCGTCGGACGGGCTGTTCTCCACCTGGAGGGTGTCGCTGCCGGGTGCGCGGGCGACGAGGGTCGAGGAGCCGCCGCCGTCCAGGTTGAGTGCGCTGTAGGAACCGGCGCGCTTCATCATCAGGGCGAGTTCGGTGAGGGTGACGCCGCCGCTGTCGGCCTGCCGTCCGTCGACGGTGAGGATCTGCATGGTCCGGCCGTCCTCGGAGAATCCGACGGCGGTGCGGGGCGCGGCGGTGTTGTTTCCCTCGCCGTCGTGGTTCTGCGCGGCTCCGTCGACGACGAGGAGTTCCCGGCCGCCGACGGCGGTGCGCGGCACGGCCCCGCCGTCGGTCCGGGCCCGGTAGGTCAGGGACACCGGGTCGCCGGGTTTCAGGGCGTCGAGTGCGGCGGCTCCGGCCTCACGGCCGACCAGGACGGTGGTGCCGTCGGGGACGGCCCCCGATCCGGGGGCGTGCGAGACGGAGACGACCTTGCCGTCCCGTACCACCGCTTCGGCGACCGGGGTCGCGTTGTCGACGGTCAGGGCCCGGTCGGCGGTTCCCCAGGCCGAGGTGTACGCGCCCACTTGGCCGGCCGGCACATTGGCCGCGTTGTACGCGGCGAGCGGCCGCTGCCCGGCGGGCAGGGTGAGCGTTCCCTCGAAGTACAGGTTCAGGATGCGGCCCGCGCTGTCGGGGCCGATGCCGACGGCCCGGTTGATCCCGGGGGCGGGCGACTGGACGGTGGCCCCGTCCTTGATGCCGATCCCCTCGGGCGCGCCGGTCTGGTTGATGTCGAAGAAGTCGGCGTTGATCGCGGCGACGGTGCGGCGGCCGCGGCCCGCGTCGTGTCCGGCGGCCAGTTCGGAGACGGTGTGCCGCTCGGAGACCTTGCCTGAGGAGAGGTAGTCGGCACGTACGCCGCTGCCGGCGAGGTCGACCGAGAGGTTGTCGACCCGCAGCCACTTGTCGGACTCCAGCCGGTCGTACGAGCTGAGGCGGACCCCCGGGGCGATCGGGCGGGACGTACGCGCGGTCTCGATGCCGTCGCCGTCCACGACCGAACGGGGCATGCCCGCCGCGTTGCTCGCGGGAGGTGGGGCGACCGGTCTGAGGATCTCGGCAAAGGTGCGGGGGCGTGGATCGGAGGTCGGATCGGCGAGTGCGGGAGAGATCGCGCCGACGGTCAGAGCGGACACCGTCGCGAGCAGCACGAGCGGGCGCGCGATCGTCCGGTTTCCTCGCGCGGCCCTCCCGCGCGGTGCGGTTGTCCTGCCGACTGTGCCAGGGCCCACAAGTCCTCCTGGGATTGCGATGGTTGCGTGGCCCGGACCGGGCCACGGCGCTGTCGGCGGACAGCATGTCCGCGAGCGCTGCCGCGCACCAGGGGGCGTCGGGAACCTCACGGCGAACAGGACACGTCGGCCCGATGACGGTATTGATCACCGGGAAAGCGGTGTCGTCCGCGGCTGTGCGCCCCGGCCCGGACGCAGACTTGACGGCATGTCATCTCAGCAGCGCGCCAGGCGCAGTGCGGGCCTTCTCCTGTTCCGGCGGTCGGGCGGGGCCGGTTTCGAGGTACTCATCGGGCACATGGGCGGCCCGTTCTGGGCCGGGCGCGAAAGTGCGGCCTGGTCGATCCCCAAAGGGGAGTACGGCCCCGAGGAGGAGCCGGCGGCCGCCGCCCGCCGTGAGTTCGCGGAGGAGTTCGGGCATCCGGTGCCGGACGGTGAGTGGGTGGCGCTGGGCGAGGCGCGTCAGTCCGGTGGCAAGGTCGTGACGGTGTGGGCGCTGGAGGCGGATCTCGAAGCCGCGTCGGCGGTTCCCGGGACGTTCACCATGGAATGGCCGAGGGGGTCGGGTGTGCTGCGGGAGTTCCCGGAGGTCGACCGGTTCGCCTGGTGCACGCCTCCGGAGGCGGCGGAGCGGCTCGTCACGGGGCAGCGGGTCTTCCTCGACCGGTTGCGGGAACACCTGGCCGACGGGCGCGTGCCGCCCGGTCAGGAGGGAGCCTGAACGGGCCGCCGGACGGCCGGGCGCCGGGGATCAGCCGGTCAGTGGTGTGCGCTCTCGCCCTGTGCCGCCTCGATGCTGCTGTGCAGATCGCTCGTCGCGTCGAGCGCGGCGGCGCCGGAGACGACCAGGCAGGCCAGCAGCGCGGCGGCTGCGGCACGGCCGACGCGGGGCCGTGCGGCGCTCCGGCCGAGCAGTGCGGCCACACGGCGCGGTACGGGCCCGGCCGCGGCGGCGAGCGCCACCCGTGGGCGGGGCTGCGGAGCGCCTTCGGCGGCGCGGGCGGCGAGGGCGGCCCGGCCGATGGCGCGGGCGGCGATCCGCCGGTCTCCGACGGCGGAGGCGGCCGCCTCGTCGGCGCAGCGTTCCAGGGCGTAGCCCAGGGGGGCGCGCAGCGAGCGCAGCGCCGGGTGGCAGAGCGCGGCGGCCTCGGCGGCGGCGATGAAGAGGTGGTGGCGGCCCTGGAGATGGGCACGCTCGTGTGCCAGCAGCGCGTCGCGTTCGGCGGGGTCGAGGGCGCGCAGCATTCCCGTGGTGACGACGATCCGGCCGGGCGTCCCGGGGCGGCCGGGCAGCGCGTAGGCGTCGGGGCGGCTGTCGCGCAGGACGGCCAGCTCGCCCCCCGGATGCCCGTGGGTCCGTCCGGCCCGGCACAGCTCCGTCCAGTGGCGGCGGGCGGCGCGGATGACGGCGGCGGCACAGCCGACGAGGAGGGCCAGTGCGGCGGCGGCCAGGGGCACGGCGACGGCCGGGGCGGCGTCGGAGAGCGGTCTGACGAGTTGGCCGACGGCGGAGACCGCGGAGAACCGGGTCGCGCCGGGTACCACGAGCAGGACCAGGGCGAGGATGCTGCACAGGGCGAGGCCGGCGCCCGTCGCGGCGAGCAGCCGTACGGCGCGCACCGGCGAGAGCGTGTCCGCGAGGCGGCGGGCCGCGGGCACTGCCAGGAACGGCATCAGCAGCGGCACCCAGACGGCGTAGATCACGGGGTTTCTCCGTCGAGCAGTTCGCGGAGCAGTTGCTCGTCCTCGTCGGTGAGCTGTGACACGAACCGGGCGAGGACGGTGCTGCGGTCCTCCTGCTTCTGCAGTTCGCTGTGCATGCGGCGGGCGGTCAGCCCGGGTGCGTCCTCGGTGGGCGCGTAGGCGAATCCGCGGCCGGCCCGGGTGCGGAGGACCGTGCCCTTCTCGTACAGGCGGGACAGGATCGTCGTCACGGTGGTGCGGGCGAGTTCGGCGCCGATCGCGCCCTGGACCTGACCCGGTGTGAGCGGTGTCCCGGCCGTCCACAGCGCCGCCAGGACCGTGGACTCCAGCTCGCCGGCGGGCCGGCGTTCCGGCGCGGCGGGGGACGGTGACGGATGCCTCGGGGCGGCTTCCGGCGTCGGTGCGGAAGCCGGATCGCCGTGCGGACGGGGGCCGGGTTCTCCGCTCGATATCCCCTTCACCTGGGACATGGGAACTCTCCTCCCCCTTCGGGCGTCTACAGTGATGTAGACCGTCTACATTACTGTAGTCAGTCCGGGCGTTCCGTGGGGCCGCCCGCTCACCATTATGGGAGACCCTCCACCGTGTCCGTATTCTCACTGGCGTCCGCGCCACAGGCGGTGAACCTGCTGGATGCGGGGTCACTGCTCGGAGCGTTCGGCGCGCTCGGCATCGCCGTCGTGCTCTTCGCCGAGACGGGGCTGCTCGTCGGCTTCTTCCTCCCCGGCGATTCCCTGCTGTTCACGGCGGGCCTTCTCTGTGTGTCCGGCGCCCACGGCCCGGTGCGGCTGTCGTTGCCGCAGGTCCTGATCGCCGCCGTGGCCGGCGCGCTGCTGGGCGCCCAGGCGGGGTACTGGATCGGCCGGCGGGGCGGCCGGGCCCTGCTCGCCCGCAGCCGCGCCAAGCGGCTGCACGAGGGCGCCGCCCGCGCCGAGGAGCTCCTCGGCAGATACGGCCACGCGCGGGCGATCGTGCTGGCCCGCTTCGTGCCCGTCGTGCGCACGGTGCTCAACCCGCTGGCCGGGGCGCTCAACGTCCCCGCCGGGCTGTTCACGCTCTGGCAGGTCGTCGGCGGAGTGGTCTGGACGGTCGGGCTGGTCCTGGCGGGCTACGCGCTGGGCTCCTCGGTGCCGAACGTCGACCGCTATCTGCTGCCGATCGTCGCCCTCGTGGTCGTGGTCTCCCTCGTCCCGCTCGCCGCCGAACTGCTCCGCTCCCGGGGCCGGCGCACCGCCGAAGGGGAAAACTCCTGATGCCGCTCGCCTCCGCCGCCACCTCGGTCGACGGTGACCTGTACACCTGGATCACCGAGCTGGCCCAGCGCTCCCCCACCGCCCTGGACTCCGTGGTCCGCGTCTGGTCGGACTACGGGCTCGCCCTGTTCGCCCTGCTGATGCTCGCCTCCTGGTGGCGCTCGCGCTCCGCCGATCCCGCCCGCACCGCCATGGCGCTCTGCACCCCGCTCGTCGTGGTGGCCGCCTATCTCGCCAACGACCTGGTGAAGTCGCTCTTCCACGAGCAACGGCCCTGCCAGACCCTCCATGTCGTGACGGTGGAGGCGTGCCCGGCGCTCGGCGACTGGTCCTTCCCCAGCAACCACGCCGCCATCGCGGCGGCCGCGGCGACGGCGATCTGGCTGACCGACCGCCGGCTCGGCGCGATCGCGGTGCCCGCCGCCGTGCTGATGGCCGCCTCCCGGGTGTGGATCGGTGTGCACTACCCCCACGATGTGCTGATCGGTCTGGTGACCGGCGCACTCGTCGCCTGGCTGCTGACGGTCGCGGCACGGCGCTGCGCCCCGGGGGTGACCCGGCTGCGCGACACCCCGCTGCGTCCGCTGGTGGCGACACGGTGAGCCGCGGTGCTGCGGCGGTCGGCCCCACGAACGGCCCGCCCTGGTCACGCCCCTCGCTGCGAGGGCGCGAGGGGCACACGGGAGAGCGCGCTACCGGCCCGCGCTGCCGGGCAGGCGGATGACGGCACGGCCGCCGTCGAGGTCGACGGTGGAGCGGTGGGGCGGCGCGCCGTCCTCCTCGTCGTCGCGCATCAGCAGGGCGCTCTGGCGTTCCTTGAGCTCGCTCTGCTTGCCCGGCGAGAAGCTCGCGTGCAGCTGCTCGAACCCCGTCGCCGACACCTGCCCCTGCCGCGCGCCGTTGCGCCAGGGCAGCAGACCGGCCCGCCCCGCGCGCAGCATCAGCTGATCGAGAAAGGCGACCGCGGTCAGCCCGATCACCAGTCCGGGCAAGGTCATCAGCGCGACGAATTCCATCCGCCCAGTCTCTCCGCGTGCGGCGCGGTGCGCATCGGTCGCGGGTATGAGGTGCGGGCCGCCGCTCGGTGCGACGGCCCGCATGGCCGTGAGAAGGAGTCCCCGGCCCGCCCTCGGGATCCGGTCAGCGGTCGAGGACTTTGTCAGCCGTTGGGGAGGATGACCGCGCGGCCGTTGATCTTCCCGTGGTGCAGCCGCTCGTACGCCAGCGGCGCCTCGTCCAGGGTGTACGTCTCCACATGGACCTCGACCGATCCCGCGCGGGCGAGGTCGAGCACCTCGGCGAGCTCGGAGCGCGAGCCCCAGTACGGGGAGGTCACCGTCGTGTTGTAGGGCAGGGAGCCGAAGCCGACCGGCAGCGCACCGCCGCCGAGGCCGACGATGGTGACGTCGGAGTCGATGGCGGCCGCGGCCCCGGCGGTGGCGACGGTGGGCGGTGCTCCGACGAAGTCGAGGACGACCTGCGCACCGGTCCCGCCGGTGAGTTCCCGGACCTTCGCCGCGGCGTCCTTGTCCGACAGGACGGTCTCGTGGGCACCGACGGCGCGGGCGAGGGCGAGCTTGTCCTCGGCGACGTCGAGGGCGATGACCCGGACGGCGGTCATGGCGCGCAGCAGCTGGATCGCGACATGGCCCAGGCCGCCGGTACCGATGACCACGGCGGTGGCGCCCGGAACCAGCTTGGGCAGCGACCGCTTGATCGCGTGGTAAGGCGTCAGGCCCGCGTCGGTGAGCGGCACGGCCTGGACCGGGTCGAGGCCGCCGAGCGGCACCAGGTGGCGCGGGTCGTCGACGATCATGTATTCGGCCATGGCGCCCGGCGAGCCGAGTCCGGGCGGAGTGATGCCGAGTTCCTTGGCGCGCAGGCAGTAGTTCTCCTTGCCCTCGGCGCACTTGACGCACGTGCCGCAGCCCCAGGGGCCGTAGACCGCGACGGAATCGCCGACCGAGAGCCCGCTCACGCCGTCACCGAGGGCGGCGACGGTGCCCACGCCCTCGTGGCCGAGGGTGAGCGGCAGCGGGAACGGGATCTGCTCCGCGGGCCAGCTCATCACGGCGATGTCGGAGTGGCAGACACCCGCGGCGGTGACCTTCAGCAACACCTGGCCGGGGCCGGGCTCCGGGTCGGGCACGGTGACGACCTCGGGTGCTGCGCCCACGGTGCGGTACTGGACGGCCTTCATGGAGTTCTCCTCACGTTCTTCGTTCCGTTGCTCGCCCCCGTTCCCCCGTTCGCCGCTCAGGAGGCGGAGTAGCCGCCGTCCACCAGGTGGTAGCTGCCGTGGATGAAGGAGGCGCGGTCGGAGAGCAGGAAGGCGGCGAGTTCGGCGACCTCCTCCGCCTTGCCGAGGCGGCCGGCCGGGTGCAGCGAGATCAGGTGGTCGCGGGCCACGCTGTCGGTGTTGCGCAGCAGCGGCGTGTCGATGAAGCCGGGGCCCACGGCGTTGACGCGGACGTTCTGCGCCGCGTATTCGAGGGCCGCCGTCTTCGTCAGGCCGACGACGCCGTGCTTGGCCGCCACGTAGGCGGGCGAACCGGCGAAGCCGTTGGTGCCGAGGATCGACGACATGTTGACGACGGCGCCGCCGCCGGCCGCGACGATGGCGGGAAGCTCGTAGCGCATCGAGTAGAAGACGCCGCTGAGGTTGGTGGCGACGACCCGGTTCCAGTCCTCGACGGCGTACTCGCCGGTGGGGTTGCTGGGGCCGCCGATGCCGGCGTTGTTGACGGCGAGGTGCAGGGCGCCGAAGGTGTCGACGGCGAAGCGCACACCCGCTTCGACGGAGGCGGGGTCGGTCACGTCCATGGCCACGGCGGCGGCCTTGGCGCCGGTGCTCTCCAGGTCCGCGACCGCCTTGCGGGCGGCGGCCTCGTCGTAGTCGGCCACGACGACGGACGCGCCGGCGGTGGCCAGGCGGTGGGCCAGGGCCAGGCCGATGCCGGAGGCTCCGCCGGTGATGAGGGCGGTCCTGCCGGCGAACTCCTGGTCGGCGGGGGTGTGGGTGGTGCTCATGATTCTGTGCTTCCTTCCGTGGTGCTGTACGGCGCCCGCCCGGTGGGAGGTTGCGCGAGCAGTTCCCCGGCGAGGGCGTCGAAGGCCTGCCCGATGAGTCGGGGCAGGTCGTCCGGTTGCCCGGCGCGTGCCCAGGCGGCCTGGGCCGCGAGGAGTGCCCCGGCGCCCGCGGCGACCGTGACGGCGGGACGGATGTCCCGTCGTGGGTCGACCCCGAGCCGGTCGGCGACGATGGCGACCGAATCCTCCTGGGCGTCCACCCGGATGTGGTGGAACGCCGCGTAGAGGGTCGGCTCCTGTTCGGCGAGGACCAGCAGGTCGAAGATCCGCTCGCGCCGGTGCCAGGCGAGCACACCGGGGTCTTCGAGCCAGTCGAAGACGGCCCTGCGGTAGGCGATCAGCGGGGGCTCGTCGGCGGGGCGGGCCCGCAGGGCCTCGTTGATCCGGTCGCCGTCGCCCCGGAGCGAGTCCAGGACCGCGGCTTCCTTGCTCGTGAAGTACCGGCTGAAGGTGCGCCGGTCGACGTCCGCGCGTTCCGCGATCTCCTCGACCGTCACATTCTTCAGACCCCGGTCGAGTACGAGCTCGAACGCGGCCTGCGCCAGGGTGTCCCGGGTCCTGCGGGCCTTGCGGCTGCGCCGCTCCGGGGTCTTCCGTTCCGGATTCATAAGTGCACCGTACACCCAAAAATGTCCCGTCGCGACATAAGTCTCGACGGGACATTGGATCGGTATCGGATGGCCTTCAGTGCCTTGCTGCCGCCGACCGCTGAACGTCTCGGCTCACACTGCTGCTGAACGTCTCGGCCGCCCGGCGGGCGCCGTGGTCGGTGGCCATGGGCCGGTCGAGGCCGCCGGCCGTTGTCCGGCGCAGGGCGAGCGCGGCGATGTCGTCGCGCCGCACGCCTCCGGAGAAGGAGTCGAGATCGGCATTGAGCGCCTCCAGCACCTCGTACGGAGCCCGCTGGGCCCAGCGGCCCAGCCGGGCGTCCAACGGGTAGAAGGCGCCGGACGCGTCGCGCGCCTCGGTGACCCCGTCGGTGCAGATCAGCAGCGTGGCACCCGGCGGGAAGTCCAGCCACTCGGCGGCCCGCGCCTCGCGGCTGAGTTCCGCCAGGCCCAGCGGAACGGAGGTGCGGCTCAGCGGAACGGCAGCGGCCGCGCCGTCGTGCAGCAGCCGTGGCGACAGATGGCCGCAGTTGACGGCCTCGACGCGGTCGCTCCCGTCGAAGCCGAGCACCAGGGCGGTGACGAAGCGTTCGGTCTCCCCGGTCTGGGCGGAGAAGACGTTGTGCCGGGCGACCGCGTCCTCCAGGGCGTCGACCACACCCGTCAGGGCGGGCTCGCGGATGGCCGCCTCCCGGAACGCTCCGAGCACGGCGAAACCCGCCCCGATCGCGGCGAGGCCCTTGCCCTGGACATCCCCGATGATCACCCGGGTTCCGTAGGGCGACTGCACGACCTCGTAGATGTCCCCGCCGACCAGGCGGTCCTCCTCGATCGGTGCGTAGATGCCGTGGGCGAGGACCTGGTCGGTCAGGATGGGCAGCGGGCGCAGGATCTGGCGCTGGAGCGCGCCGGCGGCGGAGCGCAGCCGGGCTATCTCCAGGGCGTGGCGGATCCGCAGCGCGCAGGCGCCGACACCCAGGCAGCAGGCCAGCACGGTGACGATCACGCCGGTGGTGATGTCCCAGAACGTGCCACCGGACACCAGGTGCGAACCGACGACGACGATCATGATCAGGGTGGACACGCCCACCGTCTGCCGGATCGTGCCGAAGACCGAGACGAGTGCGGGCACGACCACCAGCAGCGGCACGAGGAGCAGGTCCTCACCGGTCCGGAGGTCCAGCAGGACGACCAGGGCCGTGAGCAGGGCCAGTCCGCCGAACAGCGCGGGGTTCCCGACCCGTGGCGCGTGAACGGCCGCCTCCCCCGCGTCCGCCCCGGGGAGCGCCGCTCCACCTGTCGCACGTCGGCGCCGAAGCCCGATCGTCACGGCCACTCCTCCCGGGACCTGCCGGCCCGGTGCCGGCGTTCGGTTCCAGTGCACCCGGCTCCGAGGGGGCGGCACACGAGTCTTACGGCCTCTTGGGCCGCGCCGAAGGTCCCGAAAACCCGTGGGTCAGCGCACGGCCGCCGTGCGGGCCCCACGGACACCGCCGGGGGCGGGAAGGCGCGTCGGCAGCGGCTGCGGGACCAGCGCCGAGAGGAAGGAGGTCCGTCGGCGGAGCGCGAAGCCCAGGGACTCGTAGAGCCGGACGGCGTTCGTGTTGGAGGCGGCGGCGTGCAGGAACGGTGTTTCGCCGCGCTGCCGGATCTCGTGGGCGACCGCGCGCACCAGCCGGGTGCCGAGTCCCTGACCGCGCGCGGACTCGTCGGTGCAGACGGCGCTGATCTCGGTCCACCCGGGCAGGTGCATCCGTTCACCGGCCATGGCGACCAGCACCCCCTCGCGCCGTACCCCGAGGTAGGTGCCGAGCTCGACGGTCCGGGGCAGGAACGGCCCCGGACGGGTGCGCTCGACCAGGGCGAGCATCTCGGGCACATCGGCGGGTCCGAGCCGTACGGCCTCGGGAAGGGGTGCCGTCTCGACCCCGGTGTCGACGAGCTGGACGCCATCGGCCCGGAAGACGATCTCCCAGTCGTCGGGCGGCGGCTCACGGAAGGCGGTGATGGTGACGGCACCGCCGGGTCCTACGAGCGCCGCCGCGTCGTCCCAGTCCTCGGCCCGGGGCGCGTCCGGGATCGCGACCCACGGGGCCACGTCCGCCGGGTAGCGCAGGATCCGGCCGCGCCGCTCGGCGAAATGGGCGTGCGGGCCGGTCAGTGCGGCGCGGACCGGGCTGTCCAGCGGATGCGCGTCACCGGTGGTGCACGGCGTGCTCACGCGACCACCTCGATCACGGTCTTGCCCAGCGAGTGTCCGTCCTCCACGGCGCGCAGCGCGTCTCCCGCCCCGGTGAGCGGGTAGGCCCGGTTCACATGGGTCCGCAGCACTCCGGTGACGACGAGGTTCGCCACCTCGTCGAGGACCGCCGCGGTGCGGGCCCGCGCGACGGGCGCCCCGCCGAGCTCCACGGCCAGCGGCTTGCCCCCGGCACTGATCAGTGCGGCCGGGTCCGCGAGCAGCGAAGCCGCGGCCCGCAGGGTGTCGCCGCCGGCCAGGTCGAAGACCGCGTCCACTCCGTCGGGGGCGACTGCCCGCACCCGGTCGGCGAGTCCGGGGCCGGATTCGACGTGCACCGCGCCGAGCGACTCGACGAAGTCCTTCTTGGCCGCGCTCGCGACGCCGATGACATGGACACCGCCGCGCCGGGCGAGTTGCAGCGCGGCCGTTCCCACACCGCCTCCGGCCCCGGTGATCAGCAGGGTCGCGCCGGGGGCGAGACCGAGCTGACGCACACCGTCGTACGCGGTGGCAGCGGCGACCGGCAGTACCGCCGCGTCGGTGAACGACAGGCCGGCCGGCTTGTGCGCGGTGACGGCGACGGGCAGCAGTGTGTACTCGGCGTACCCGCCGGTCACCGGGTTGCCGAAGACCTCGTCCCCGATCGCGAACCCTTCGACGTCCGGGCCGATGCCCTCGACGACCCCGGCGGCCTCGCTGCCGAAGACGGCGGGAAATGACTGCGGCTCGCTTCCGGGCCTGACGTACCCGTCGCGCAGCTTCCAGTCGACCGGATTGACCCCGGCGGCCCGGACCGCGACGAGCAGCTCACCTGGGCCCGGCACCGGCACGTCCTGCTCGATGAAGGCCTCCACCTCCGGTCCGCCGTTGCGGGTGAACACGTACGCCTTGGGCATGAGCTTCCTCTCTCCTGTTCACGGCACCGGCGGCCGGCCCGGTCACCGGTCGCCACAGCAGCTGGAAGGCCCTCGTCGGGGCGTGTATTCCCTGGGGGTGGAGTGTTCATCGGGCCGCAATGATCCAGCGGACCGGGGTCAGCGCTTGAGACTCCTCATCAGGTCACGCATGTCGCTGATCATCGCGGACTGGTACGGGGACAGATCGGATGCGTCCGGCCCGTCGCCGGACGGGATCTCGCCGTCGTCACCGTTGAACTGCGTGTAGGAGGTGAGGCTCAGCGAGAAGACCGCACCGCCCTCCCGTACCCGCAGCTCCGCGATCCCGTCGTCCTGCGTCAGCAGGTACGCGCTGTCGCCGAGGTTCGGGACCTTCTCCACCTTCGTACCGGCGTCGATGCCGGAATCGGTCACCCCGCGCATCGCCTCGAACTCGGCCGCCGGGTCGGACTTCTTGTGCAGGGCCACCGTGACACCCACGGAGTAATCGGTGTACCAGACGCGCGTGACCGACTTCTTCGCGGCTGGTGACCGGAGGGAGAGGAAGCACTCCGCCCGGTCCAGGACCGGGTCGTTCAGGAGCTCCGGTTCGAGCCCGGCGGTCCCGTCCTTCGGCGCTATCGCCGCACCTATCGCCTTCAGCCCTACGGTCGGGCACGGGTCTCCGGCCAGCCGATAGCCGTGCAGGTCCGGCGCAGGGTCGCCGACGGGATGCAGGTACAACGCGCCGGCCCACCCGGCCGAAGCCAGCACGGCCCCGCCCAGCGCCCACAGCCACGGACGGCGCTGCCGGGCTCCCTGCGTGGGTCCCCGGTCGAGGTCGCCCACCACCTCGCCCGCCCCGGCCGCACCGAACTCGTCCACCATCTCCGGCTCGGAGATCACCTGTGCCCCCCTCGGCCACGCCCTGCGTCCATCACATGATGGCCCACCCGGTGACGGTTGCCCGGCGGACCTGCGAAGACGGCGCGGTCGCACCCGCTCCGCCGAACGCTGGGCAGCGTCGATTTCGACTCAACTACCGCTGGATATGCGCCGGTCGGTCCCCATTGCCCTGTCGGCTGTGGCAGTCTGGTGAGCGACCGCCCCACCGGGCTCCCCCGTACCGGTGGGGCGGTTCTCGTGTCCCGTGCGTGTTCCCGCTGTCCTACGCGTGTCTCCCGCGCGCCCGGCCGCGGGAACCTGGCGGGGGCACGACGATTACCGGCCAAAGCTGCCGTGTGTGACCTGATCAACTTCCGCTTTTCCGCATGGGATTCGCCTCCGGGGGCAGGTGCATACACCTCACGGGCTACGACCAGGGGAGCGTGACGAGATGACGGCGCACACTGCGCGGACCGCCACTGCGCAGAGAGCGGAGAGTGCCCGCCCGGCACCGGTGGACGGACCGGCCGGCACCGGCGCGGGCCCGGCGGCCCACGCCGTACCCGCCGGGATCACGGAGACGGTCGAGGTCGCGGAGACGGCCGGGGACACCGGCGGCCTGCCATGGATCGAGGAGGCGGGGAAGATCGCCCCGCGTGACGCGCGCGAACTGTCCAGGCTGTTCTTCGCCCGCCTCCAGACACTCGAGGAGGGGACCCCCGCCCATCAGTACGCGCGCAACACCCTCATCGAGATGAACCTCTCGCTCGTACGGTTCGCTGCCGGACGGTTCCGCAACCGGGGCGCCGGCGACATGGAGGACATCGTCCAGGTCGGCACCATCGGGCTCATCAAGGCCATCGACCGGTTCGAACTCTCCCGCGAGGTCGAGTTCACCTCTTTCGCGGTCCCGTACATCACCGGGGAGATCAAACGATTCTTCCGCGACACCACCTGGGCCGTGCATGTCCCGCGCCGGCTTCAGGAGTTGCGGGTCGACATCGCCCGGACCAAGGAGTCGCTCGTCACGGAGCTCGACCGCGACCCCACGGTCCCGGAGCTGGCCGAGCAGCTGGGGCTGAGCGAGGACGAGGTCAACGAGGGCATCGTGGCCGCCAACGGGTATGCGGCCGGCTCGCTGGACATGCCGGCCGATCCGTCGGAGGCGGGACGGCTGCACGCCCCGGGACGCACCTTCGCCGATGTCCTGGGCGGGCCCGATCCCGCCCTGGAGACGGTCGAGAACCTTCATGCGCTCGCGCCGCTTCTGGGCTGTCTCGACGCTCGCGAGCGCCGCATCATCGACATGCGTTTCGGCCAGGAGATGACACAGTCCCGGATCGGCGCGGAACTCGGCATCTCGCAGATGCATGTGTCGCGGCTGATCAGCAGGATCCTGCGGAAGCTCCGCAGCGGGATGCTCGTCGAGGAGTGACCCCGGCCACCCGGGGCCACCCGTGCGGATCATGACGGGCCGACAGGCCGGCCGGGCTCAGTCGCCGTCCTTCTCCGGGGCGCGGCCCGCGTAGTAGGTGGCGATCATGTCCTCGTCGCCGTGCCCCGCCGCCTCGGCGCGCGAAAGGCGGTCGGCCGACGCCGAGACCAGGTCCAGCCGCACACCCGAGGACCGCGCCGCGTCCAGGATGAGGCGGGTGTCCTTGAGCGCGGTGGACAGGGTGAAGCTCGGGGTGAGGTCGCCGGAGAGGACGGCGGCGGACTTGCCCTGCAGATAGGCGGAGTCCAGCGGGCCGCCCTTCACGAGGTCGAGGAAGATCTGCGGGTCGACGCCCAGCCCTTCCGCGAGGTTGAGGCATTCCGCGATGTTGTTGACCAAGGTGATCACCCAGGTGTTGACCACCAGCTTCAGCCGCGAGGCCGCTCCCGGGGCCTCGCCGACCCAGACCGTGCGCTGCCCGATCGCGTCCAGCACGGGCTCGGCCTTCGCGCGGACGGCGGAAGGACCGGAGACGAGTACGGTCAACGCGCCTTGTTCCGCGGGCTGTTTGGTGCCTGCGACCGGTGCGTCGAGATAGACCGGGCCCAGGTCCGCGGTGCGCTGCGCGAGATCGACGGTGGCCTCGGGCCCGACCGTCGAGCTCTGGAGCAGGACCTGACCGGCGTGCAGTCCCCCGGCCGCGGCGGCGAGCGCGGCGGCGACGGAGGGGCCGTCCTTGAGCATGGTGAGGACCACATCGGCACCGCGTACGGCCTCCTCCGCCGTCTCGGTGACGGTGGCGCCGTCGGCGGCGAGCGGGGTCGCCTTGGAGTGCGTACGGTTCCAGGCGCGGACGTCCAGACCGGCTCTCAGGAGGCTCCTGGCCATGGCCGATCCCATGATTCCGGTACCGAGAACGGCGACGACCGGCCGCTGCGGGGCGGCGTCGGCAGCGTTCGATGTCATGCGGGGGCTCCCTTCGTGGGCCGCGCCGGGGTCGGCTCGCGGCACTGTGGAGTCTCAGGATTGCCGCAGTGCGCCTTCGAGGACGGCAGCGTGCACGGCCCTGGCGAGTCGCGCGCCCCAGCGGGAGCGCGGTCCCGCGAAGGGTTCGCCGGGGGCGGGCCCCGGGGTGGGCGCGGCGACGCAGACGGCGTCCGTGGGGGTGCCCGAGCAGTCGAGGCCGGCGTCCAGGAGCGCCTGGACCTTTGCCTCGGTGGCCGTGGCGACGGCGTTGACGAGTGCGGCGTCGGAGAGCGGCACCGGGAGGGTGACGACGATGTTGACGGTGCCCGGGCGCGGTGGGCCCGGTGTGCCCCGGGCCGGGGCGGCGGCCCAGCCGCGTACGCCGAGTCCGCAGGTGGCGGTCGCCGTCACACCCTCGTCGGCCGCGACCGTGTACGCGGTGACGTCGGCCGCCGTCATCAGCCCCGCGCCGGGGCCGGTGAGGTGTTCGGCGGCGGCGATCTCGGCGAGGTGGCGGTCGGGGTCCAGGCGCGGATAGCCGCCGGGTACCTGGGCGTTGAGGATCCAGTCGCGGGGGCCGATGCCGCCGCCGAGCACGGCACTGGAACAGACCCGCCACCCCGGCCCGAGCCGCCACACCAGATGGTGCAGTTCCGCACCGTCCTCGTGCCGGGCCAGCAGTTCGCCGCGCTGTTGGGGCAGCCGGCTGCGTACGGAACGGATGGGGCACCCCCGGTGGCGCGGCAGGACGACGTTTCGGCACGTGGCCCGTCGATCATATGTGCCGGGGCGGAGCACTCCCGAAGGTGCTCCGCCCCGGGTCGTGCACGGTCCGGCCCGGCGGCCCCCGGTTCGGACCCGCTACCTGATCCGGCCTGATACGGACGGAAGCCCCCGGTCGCGGGCCATGGTGATCAGCCGGTCCAGCACGGCGGCGTCGGCACGCACCCCGTCGTGGGCGTGGGCGTCGGTGACCCAGGTACGCAGTCCGCGGACCGCGTCGGCGGTGGCGAGTGCCTGCTCGCGGTCGACGTACATGTCGTCGTGGTAGACGGCCGCGACGACGGGGACCTCGTTGGCGGCGAGCCGGTCCAGGTCGTAGAGAACGGGCCACTCGGTGCGGGCGGCGAGGGCCTCGGCGGCGCCGCGCAGCGGGACGAGTGCGGGGTCCTCCTCGAACTGCCAGGGGTAGACCATCTCCCCGGTGAACCGGAGCGGGCCGCCCGCGGTGGCGTCGAAGGCGGGGAACTCCTCCCGCACGCGGTGCGCCGACCAGTTCGTGGGGCGGCCGCCCTGGGCGTAGATCGGCTCGTGGAGCGCGGCGTACAGGGGGCGTTCGGCGAAGGAGACGGCGGCGTCGACACCGCGCAGGAAGGTGTCGGTGAGCTCCGGGCCGTGGGCGCCTTCGGTGAAGGCGGTCTCCAGGAGGTAGTGGAGCGAGTCGAATTTCGCCGAGGTGCCGAAGGTGATGCCGAGGGTCTGGAAGCGGCGGACGGTGAGCCGTTCGCCGGTCGGCATCCGGACGTCGTCGGCTTCGAGGTGCGCGGCCACGGCGTCGGCGAGCGGCTGGTCGCCGGGGTAGCGGGCGAAGTAGCGCTCGTTGTGGGCGAGGGTGCGCGCGTAGGCCGCCCGGTACACGTCGTCGGCGTGTCCGGTGAGTGTCGGCAGTCCGCCGGTGATGTAGGCCTGGGCGAGCCCTTCGGGTGCCAGGCCGAGGTAGGTGAGGGTGGAGAAGCCGCCGAAGCTCTGACCCAGGACGCTCCACGGCCGGTCGCCCTGGAGGTGGCGGCGCAGCAGTTCCGCGTCGCGCACGATCGAGTCGGCGCGGAAGTGCGCGAGGTATCCGGCGGCGGCCGCGGAGTCGGTTCCGAAGCGGGCGAGGGTGACCCGGTCGGCGGGGGTGGAGCGCCCGGTGCCGCGCTGGTCCAGCAGGACGACGCGGTAGTCGGCGAGGGCACGGCGCAGCCAGGCGCCCGCCGCGTTGGGGCGCTCGGCGCGGCCGCCGGGGCCGCCCTGGAGCCAGAGCAGGCGGGGCAGGTCCTCGTGTTCCCGGCCTTCGGCGACCACTTCGCGGGCGAACAGGCCGATGGCCGGGCCGTCGGGGGTGTGGTGGTCGAGCGGCACGTCGAGGGTGTGGTCGGTGCAGACCAGGCCGCCGTGGCGGTAGGAGACGGGGGCGTGGGTGGACATGGCGCTCCTTTCACTTGGCGCGGGGCCGGGGCCCGTCCGGCCTTGGTCCGCCGGACGGGCCCCGGTCGCAGAACGGTTTCACGGGTGGCGGGCGGACCGGCACCGGGGGGGTGCGGTCCGCCGTCGTACCGGGTCAGTAGCCGGCGACGCCGAGCTCTCGGCAGATCTCGACGAGCTCGGGGTGCACGTAGCGCCCGTTCTCCTCGATGGCGACCCCGTCCAGGTAGATGGACGGGCCCAGGACGCTGCCGTCGGTGTGTGCGGCGGCCACCCACGGTTCGCCGCCGATCCAGGCGCCCTTGGTGCCGATGCCGAGCTCGACGCAGCCGAAGACCCGCTCGTCCTCGACGATGCGGCCGGTCGGGGCCAGGACGCCCGGGTTGAAGCCGAGCGACCAGTGCGCGATGCGGAACATGTTCGGGTCGTCGAAGGACTCCATCCAGCGGCGGAAGGTGTCCGCGTCCGCGCCGCCCTCGATCCTGGTGACGACACCCTTCTCGACGGTGCAGCGGACCGGCGAGCGCAGCAGGCCGATCTCGTCCGGCGGCCACAGGGCGCCGTCGAAGACCAGGACACCGTCCTGGGTCTCCTCAAGGGGGTTCCAGGAGATCTGACCGGAGAGCATCACGGTCTCGCCGGGCTTCTCCGCGGGCTTGCCGCGCAGGTTGATCGGCCGGTCGCCGTTGCGGCCCACCAGGTCGGTGCCGTTGGCGGAGGTGATACGGACCTCGTCGGCGGCCTCCAGGAGCGCGACGAGGGCCTTGCCGAGGCGGATGACGCCCTGGAAGTCGGGACGGCCGACGGTGGCGACCAGCATCTGGACGTCCATCGCGGTGAGGTTGGTGTAGCGGCAGCCGTTCGCCATGGCGGCGCGGAAGGCGTCGGAGTGCATCAGGTACGAGACGGCGAACTCGATCCACACATCGGCGTCGGCGATGGCGCCGGCCACGGGCCGGGGCGGTTCCATGGACGCGCCGGGCAGCGTCTCGTACCAGACGACGACGGGGTGTGCGCCGGCAGCCGCGACGGCCTGGGCGGTGGCCTCGATCACCCGGCGGTCGCTGCTGGTGTCGCCGGTGAGGACGACGTGCTCGCCGCGCTTGACGAGCATGACCTCCTCCACCAGCTTGCGGGCGGCCAGGGCGAGTTCGAAGCTGAGGTACTCGGGGCGCGGTTCGAGCCTGCTGTACATGTCCATGGAGGGTTCTCCTTGCCGTGCGGGTGGTGCTGAGCGATGCGGTGGTACGGGAAGTGGTTCAGGGGGGCGGCCGTCAGGTCTTGAGGATCTGCGCGGAGTCGCCGAGCGAGCTGCCCGCGATCAGTCCGGCACCGACCAGGTTGAGTTCCTCGTCGGCGGCGGGGCCGCGCAGCTTGCGGTAGCCGACCCGGACGACCAGGGCGCCGAGGACCAGCCAGCAGGCCTGCGGGGTGAGGATGAGCAGGCCGGTGGCGAGCATGACGCCCATCTGCCGGCGGGTGCCGCCGAGCAGTTGGATGGCGGCGCCGGGGATGGCCCAGAGCAGCATGGTGCGTACCGCGTCCGGGTCGCTGAGCCCGCTCTTGATGGTGTCGGCGTACACCTTGGCGACGGGCGGGATGAGGCCCTGTCCGAAGTAGGAGCGCCAGGCGACGGCCACGACGACGAGGGCGACGGCGAAGCCGATGAGGGCGGCGAGGAACTGCTGGCGGCGGCCCTCTCGCTCGAAGGGGTCCCAGGGGCGGTGGTCGCGGCGCAGCAGCCAGCCGGCCTTCAGGTCGTAGCCCATGTCGGCGAAGGCGGGGCCGGTGGCGGAGACGTATCCGACGAGGAGGGCCAGCGGCACGGACGGGATTCCTATGGCCAGTCCGAGGATCAGGAAGATCAGGGTGACGGCGAAGGACGGGAACCAGCCGGACTGCATGGCTGCGAGCCCGACGATCAGCTCGTGGACCAGGGCGGCGAAGGCGGCGAACAGCACCCAGCCGACGATGCCGAGCGGGCTCATGTCGCCGATCAGCCCGCCGAGCACGGCGAGGACCACCGCACCTGCGGTGAACAGGGCGTAGCCGCGGATCAGGGAGAGCCGCAGCGCGCGCTCGTCGACGGTGTACGCGACGCTGGGGTCCGCCAGGACCGCTGCGGTCCTCGTCTCTTCGGCGACCGTCTGTCGTCTGCGCTCGCGACGGCCGATCAGGAGGTGGATCGCCTGGCCTAGCGCCACGATCCCGGCGCCGACCATGACACCGTGCGGGATGTATCCGGCGCCCAGGTCGGTGTGGAAGATGTCCGGGCCGTACTGGCGCAGCATCAGGCCGATGCCGAACATCATGAGGGCCCAGACATTGCCGAGGAAGGCGACACCGGCGGCGGAGAGCGGCAGGCTGAAGAGGGTGCCGGCCAGGCCGACTGCCGTGCCACCGGCGAGGATGAGGGCCCGTCGGCCGCCCCGGTCGCCGGCCTTGATGGTCTCGGCGGCGGCCGTTCCGGGCGGCCAGGCCGCGTCGGCGGGAAGGAGCCGGGAGCCGAAGGCGCGGTAGAGCACCCAGGCGTCCACGATCAGGCCGATGAACGCTCCGGCGAGCATCGGCCAGACCAGGTCCTTGCGTCCGAAGACGTACGGCACGGCCACGGAGGTCAGCAGTGCGTTCGCGGAGGCGAAGGTTGCGGCGGAGATGGCGCTCTGGGCGAGGTTCTGCCGGTGCACGGAACGCATCCGGCGCAGGAAGCCCAGCGGGATGCGGCCGATGAGCATGGCGACGAGGGCGCCGACCACGGAGGTGTTGGCGGAGATGCCCAGTTTGGAGACCAGGTCGATGCCGATGACGGCCCCGACGGCGGCGAGCACCACCAGGACGACCAGCAGTACGGGCTCAAGGACGCGCGGGTGCGATCGGTCGTCGTCGGTGCCGGGGCCCGGCGGTGGGGCAGGGTGCGGGGCGGGGACATGGTGCGCCATGGGGCACCCCCTTCGGTGAGCAGGGCTGGGGAGGTCGGCGTCCCCGGTGGGTGCGCGCGGGCATGGCCCGGCACACCGACGGCGCGGGGAGGTCGCGTGCGTAACGGTGAGTGGTCGCGTACTGGTGTACCGGTGTACCGGTTCAGCCGCCGAGAGCGGTGGTGATCTCCGCCGCTCCGGCGCGTACCAGCGCCACCAGGGTGTCGGCGGCCCGGTCCACCCGGTGGGAGGGGCCGATGACGGTCAGGGAGGCGGGGACCCCGTCCCCCTGGAAGACGGGGGCGGAGACCGCGGTCACGGCTTCGTCGTACTCGCCGTGGCTGATGCAGTACCCGTCGGCACGGACCCGCGCGTAGCAGGCGAGCAGGGCGTCCAGGTCCGTGATGGTGCGGTCGTTGAAGCGGGTCAGCCCGGTGGGGCCGAACATCTGGCGGATCTCGCGTTCGGGGTGGTACGCGAAGATGGTGTGTCCGGAGGCTCCGGCGTGGCCGGGCATGACCGCGCCGATGATCGCGGTGTAGCGGACGGGCCCGGTGCCGTCGACGGCGGCTTCGCAGCGGTAGCTGCCGCCGTGCGGCACGTTGAGCACGACGCTCTCGCCGGTCTCGCGGAGCAGTCGGGCGAGCACCGGTCTGGCGAGCGAGGAGAGCACTCCGCTGTGTTCGCTGACCCTGGCCAGCCGGGACAGGGCGGGCCCCGGACGGTAGCGGCGGGTGTGCTCGTCGCAGACCAGGAAGGCGCGCGCGGTCAGTGTGGTGAGCAGGCGCTGGACGACGGCCTTGTCCCAGCCGTGGTGACGGGCCATTTCGCTGACGCCCCACTCGGGGCGCTGCTCGGTGAAGGTGAGCAGGACCAGCAGGGCCCGGTCCACGGTCTGCAGGACTCCGGGGGCCTGGGTCCTGGCCTCGGGGCCGGTGTCCGTGCCGCGCTCCGCCATGGGGCCGGTCCTCCTTCGTCCGTGTCCTTCGACTTTCCGGTGCGGAAATCGCAACGCCGTTGCGATTTCTGGCGAAAGGATGCGGCCGAGACCATCGGGTGTCAAGGGTTTCCCGGGAATTCGCCTCTGCGCGACGAAAGCGCTGTTCACAGGTGGTGGCGGCCTTCGGTGCGCGAGGCAGGGCGCGGCCGGGAGGGAAGTGCTCGGCAATACGGCGCACAGCCCCCGCGCCTCACCCGAATGGACTAACGCGGGAACGGGGCGCACACCGCCGTGGCAGGCGGCCACCGCCCGACCGCCGAGGTCCGGGAGGTTGCAGCGGCCATCCGGGTGAGGCGCGATGGAAAGCGGACGCGCCTCCTCTGATGGCCTCAGCCACAGGACGCGCCCGGACGAGGAGGAATCGGTCATGGCAGCCGCTGACGGTTTCACGGATTCCGGAGAGCTCGACGGCCTGACGGTGTACGACACCGACGGCGAGAAGGTCGGCAGTGTCGGCCGGGTATATGTGGACGACAACACCGGCCGGCCGGACTGGATCACGGTGAAGACCGGCCTGTTCGGCATGAAGGAGAGTTTTGTCCCGCTTGCCGGAGCCCGCCGTGTGGGCTCCGATCTGCACATCTCGCATCCGAAGGACCGTGTCAAGGAAGCCCCCCGGGTGGACGCGGACGCGCATCTGTCCGTGGCGGAGGAGGAGGAGCTCTACAAGCACTACGGCCTCGCCAGGAACACCACGGCCAAGCTCGGCGGCCGCGCGGACCCGGGGGCCACGACGGCGTCCGGGACGGGCACCACGGCCATGGGAGCGGCGGGAGCGGCCGGGGCCATGGGCGCGGCCGGCGCCGGACGCACCACCGGGTCCGACAAGACGGCCATGACCGGGACCGGCACCACCGCCTCCGGTACGGGTACGGCCCGCACCACCTCGTCCGGCATCGCCGGCGGCGCCGGCACGGGCCAGGGCAGGCACCGCGACACCGGCGCGGCCGGCACCTCGCGGCCCCTCGTCGGCGCCGGGGCGGGCTCCGAGCGGTCCTCGGCCGACCTGGGCGGCAAGGAGGAGATGATCCGTTCCGAGGAGCAGCTGCTCGTCGGCACCGAGGAGTACGAGAGCGGAAAGGCCCGGCTGCACAAGTACGTCGTCACCGAGAACGTCACCAGGACCGTGCCGGTGACGCACGAAGAGGTGCGCCTGATCCGTGAGCCGCTCCAGCCCGGCGAGAAGACCGCGGAGCGTGCCGCCATCCGCGAGCAGGACGTCGAGGTCACCCTGCACGCGGAACGTCCGACCACGCGCAAGGAGACCGTGCCCGTCGAGCGGGTGCGGATGGAGACCAAGAAGGTGACCGAACAGAAGGAGGTCTCCGCCGAACTCCGCAAGGAGCAGATCGACTACGCGGACGACTCGGACATCGGCGGCAAGGACATCGGCGGCGAATTCGGCCGGGGACGCCGCCGCTGACCGCGTACCGCGCACCGCGGCGAACGGCCGCACCCGGAGAACCAGGGCGGACCCGCGCAGTGCCGGGGTCCGCCCGACCGCTCCCGTGGTCCGCGACCGCTTTCGCGGTTCCCGCCGCCGGGCGCTACGTCCCCGCGGGGCGCCCCGGCAGGAAGCGCACCGAGGGCCGCCCGTCCGGGCCGTCCTGCGTGACGCGTGCCGCGACCCGGTAGACGTCGGCGATCAGCTCCTCGGTGATCACTTCCGAAGGGGTTCCGGCGGCCACCACCCGCCCCTCCTTCAGGACGACGATCCGGTCGCAGAACATCGCGGCCAGGTTGAGGTCGTGCAGGGCGATGACCCCGGTCAGCGGCAGGGAGGCGATCAGCGCGAGGAGTTCCAGCTGGTGCTGGATGTCGAGGTGGTTGGTCGGCTCGTCGAGCAGCAGTTCGCGCGGCTGCTGGGCGAGTGCCCGTGCGATCTGGACACGCTGTCGCTCACCGCCGGAGAGGGTGTGCCAGGACTGGTCGCCGCGGTCGGCGAGGCCGGTCCTGGCGAGCGCCTCACGCACCGCCTCGTCGTCCTCCCGGGTCGGTGCCGACCAGGCACTGCGGTGCGGGATGCGCCCGAGCCTCACCACGTCGAGCACACTCAGCTCGACCTGGGTGACGGCGTGCTGATCGACCACGGCGACCCGTCGGGCCACGGTGCGGCGGCCGATCTCGGCGAGCCTCCGGCCGTCGAGGGTGACCACACCGGTCTCCGGGGCGAGGACTCCGGCCAGCACCCGTAGCAGGGTCGACTTGCCGGATCCGTTCGGTCCGATCAGCCCCAGGGTGGAGCCGGGCGGCGGGGCTAGCTCGACCCCGTCGAGGATCAGGCGGCCGCCCGCCGCCCGGCCGACCCGTTCGGCGCGCAGCCCCTCGGCGGCCCCGGTCATGCGGCCCTCCGGGTGCGGTGGAGGACCACGACGAACGCGGGCACGCCGATCAGCGCGGTGACCACGCCCACGGGCACCTCCTGCGGGTCGAGGACCGTCCTGGCGAGGGTGTCGACCCAGACCAGGAACACGGCCCCGGCCAGGGCCGTGACCGGCAGCAGCCGCCGGTGTCCGGAACCCGCGAGGGCACGGGCGGCGTGCGGCAGCACCAGGCCGACGAAACCGATGGCACCGGCCGAGCTGACGAGTGCGGCGGTCAGCAGCGCGGTGGTGCACAGCAGCACGATCCGGGTGCGCGCGACATGGACGCCGAGTGCGGCGGCGGCGTCCTGCCCGAACGCGAAGGCGTCGAGCGTACGGGCGTGGCCCAGGCAGACCAGCAGCGTCACGACGAGAACGGCGGCGCAGATCCACACATCGGTCCAGCCGACCCCGGCGAGCGAGCCGAGCAGCCAGAACAGCACGCCGCGGGTCTGCTCGGCGTCGGCGGCGGTCATCACGACGAAGGAGGTGAGCGCGGAGAACAACTGCATGGCCGCCACACCGGAGAGCACGACCCGGTCGGTCGTGCCGCCCAGGGTGTGGCTGAGCAGCAGCACGAGGGCGAACGAGCAGAGCGCCCCGGCGAACGCGCCGGTCGAGATCGACACCGCTCCCCCGCCGACACCGAGCACGACGACCACGACCGCGCCGGTGGACGCCCCGGAGGAGACCCCGAGGACGAACGGGTCGGCGAGCGGGTTGCGGAGCAGCGACTGCATGACGGTCCCGCACACCGCGAGTCCGGCGCCGCACACCGCGGCGAGCAGGGTGCGCGGCATGCGCAGGTCCCAGATGATGCCGTCCCGGATCGGGGAGAGCCGTGAACGGCCCCATCCGAGGTGGGAGGCGACCGCGGACCAGACGTCGGCCACGGAGATCCGGGCGGGGCCGATGGTGACGGCCAGGGCGACGGAGCCCACGAGCAGCGCGATGCCGCACACCCACAGGACCCCGCCGCGCAGCCTCCGTACGTCCTTCACGGCACCAGCGCAGGTGCCGGGGTCCGGTGGCGCGGCCACCGCGGTGCCGTGTTCGGTCCCCGTCACCCGGCGAACCCGAACCGGCGCAGCCCGGCGGCGACGCGTTCGACGCCCTCGACCGTCCGGATGGACGGGTTCATGGACTGTCCGCTGAGCAGGACGTACCGCTTGTGTCTGACGGCGTCCATGTTCTTCGTGACCGGGTTGGACTCCAGGAACTCGATCTTCTTCGCGGCGCTCTCGGCGGTCTGGGCCCTGCGGGTCAGGTCGCCGATGACCAGGACATCGGGGTTGCGGTCGGCGACGGTCTCCCAGCTGATCTGGGGCCATTCCTCGTGGGTGTCGTCGAAGACGTTCTTCGCGCCGAGCTCCTCGGTGATGATTCCGGGCGCTCCGCAGCAGCCGGCCAGGTACGGGGACTTGGAGTCGGAGAACCAGTACAGGAGGGTGGCTCCGGAGGCGTCGATGCCCTCGGCCGCCTTCTTCACCCGGGCCCGCAGCTGTGCCACGAGCGCGTCGCCGCGCTCCGGTACGCCGAACACCCGGGCCAGATCGCGCACTTCGCCGTAGACGCTGTCCATGGTCAGCCGCGCGGTACGGGAGCCGTCGCCGCCCTTGCTGTTGTCCTTGCCGGTGCAGTCGGCGGGCGAGACGTAGGTGGGGACGCCGAGTTCCTCGAACTGTTCGCGCGGTGCGACGCCACCCTTGGCGAGTGTCGATGCGAACGACGCGCTGACGAAATCGGGCTCGCGGTCGAGGACCTTCTCCGAGGACGGCCGGTTGTCCGAGATCCTGGGCACCCCGTCGTTGGCCTTCTCCAGGCCCTTCATCACCGGGTCGGTCCAGGTGGCGGTGGCTGCCAGCCGGTCGGCGAGGCCGAGGGAGAGCAGGATCTCCGTCGATCCCTGGTCCACCGGGACGGCGCGGCGTGGCGCGGCTTCGACGGTGACGGTGCGTCCGCAGTTCTTCAGTGTCACCGGGTATCCGTGCGCGGGCCCCGGTTTCGCGGCGGAGTCACCGGCTCCGCCGGAGCAGGCGGTCAGCAGGACGAGCCCCGCCGAGAGCAGGGCCATGGTGCGGACAGGGCTGGCTATGGACGGCACGGAGTCCCTCTGCGTCTCGGGGCTCATGCGCGGAGCCCGCTGTACGGAGTCCGCGGCCCGGTACCGGGCCGCGGGTACCAGCAGGTCTTCGGACTCGGGTTCCTTCGGACGGGACGCCTTCCCAGGACACCCGCGGGTGGTCCCAGTGGCCGTGGCCCCGCCCGTCCCCCTCACCGCTGCGCGTCAGTTCCGGATTCGCACCGGATTCCCTGACCCCTTACGTGGAGTTCGACTGGCCCCGGCAAGCTATCACGAGCCTCTGCGCAGCTCATGAGGGGTGTGGCCGGTGGTACGCCGGGCGGTGTTTCCCGTCGCACCACCTGCCGGATGCCTACGGACGCTGAAAAGCGATCACGGCGTTGTGTCCGCCGAAGCCGAAGGAATGGCTGACGGCACGCCGGATGGGCTGCCGCAGCGGTTGCTTGGTGACGCATTCGATGTCGAACTCGGGCGCCGGGGCGTCCAGGTTGGCGATCGGTGGGACGACTCCGCGCTGGAGCGTGAGGACGGTGAGTCCGGCCTCGATCGCTCCGGCCGCCCCCATACAGTGCCCCAGTACGCCCTTGGGGGCGGTGACGGGGGGCCGGTGCGGGTAGACCCGGGCGATCAGGGCTGCCTCGGCGGCATCGTTGACCGGGGTCGCGGTGCCGTGCGCGTTGACGTGCTCGACGTCCTCGGCCGCCCAGCCCGCGTCGCGCAGCGCGGCCTCCACCGCCGCCTGGGCGACCGCGCCGGAGGGATGCGGGCTGATGGGGTGGTGGGCGTCGGTGGTGGCGCCGGTGCCGGCGAGCAGTGCCCGTGGGGCCGCGCCCCGGGCCCGGGCGTCCTGTGTCCGTTCCAGCACCATGACGGCCGCGCCCTCGCCCATGACCAGTCCGGCCCGGTCCGCCGCGAAGGGACGGCAGAGCCCGGCCGGGTCGCCGTTCTTCCGGGCCCCGGCGCCGGACCGGGCGAACCCGGCCATGGCGACCGGGTAGACGATCGACTCGGTGGCTCCGGCGATCGCGATGTCGCACTGCCCGGTGACCAGGAGGTCGCGGGCGACGGACAGCGCGGTGGCGCCGGACGAACAGGCGGTGCACGGGGCCATGCTGGGTCCGGTGGCCCGCAGCTGGATCGCGATCTCGGCGGCGGGCATGTTCGGAATGGTGAGCAGGATGCCCGAGGGCGAGGTGGCCCCGGCTCCGAGCCGGTCCATCACGACCGCCTGCTCGGTCAGCGAGGCGGAGCCCCCGCTGCTGGTGCCGACGACCACCGCGACCCGGGTGCTCTCCCACCCTGCCGGGTCGAGCCCGGCGTCGGCGACCGCCTCCCGGGCCGCGAGCACCGCGAGCTTCACGTACTTCCCCATGCGGAAGGACGCACGGCCGCCGATCGCGGCGTCCAGGTCGATGCCGTCGACCATGCACGCGAAGTCGATCGCGCATCCTTCGAGTTCCGCGACGGTCCGGGCCGGTGACACGCCCGCGCACACACCCTCCCAGGTGGATTCGGTGTCGTTGCCGACCGGAGTGATCATGCCCAGCCCGGTGACGGCGACGGCCGGCCTGTTCATCGGGCGTTGCTCATCGCCGGCCCGCCGCCCACCCGCGCCCCGCCGTCGGCCGCCGGGTCGATGAACCGTGTGATGTCGGCCAGCGTGGCGTTCTTGGGAAGCTGGTCGAAGTCCCGGACACCGCCCGCCGTCTCCCTGATGAGGACGGCGAACTCGGCAACGGCGAGGGAGTCCATCTCCAGGCTGTCCATGGTGGAGCCCGGGTGGATCTCGGCAACGGGCACTTTGAAGGTGTGTGTCAGAACCTCGGTGATCTTGGGGTGAATCGTACTCATGAGCTTTCTCTCCATCATTCGGTCCGGCTGCCGGGCCGGCGGTGACACCGTCCCGACGCCGAATCAACTGGGCGGAGTGCCTCCAGTTACGCCTTGTGCCGAACCGATTCGGCACCGTCCTCCCCGCGCTCCCCGCACCACCGCGCCAGGACGGACGTCGTACCCCAGTAAGCCAGCAGGACAACGCGGACACCGAGGGCCCCGGCCGCCTCCCTGACCCGGTGACCCCGTACAGCAGTTCCCTTTCTCGTCATGGCTCTCACCGCTCGTCCGGAACCGTCGCGCGGTCCCCCGCCCGCTGCCAGGCGCCGTCCGGATCGTCGTAGGCAGACACGTAGTCGGCCCCGGCGATGGGCCAGTCGGCGAGCAGTTCCGGCGGCAGCGCGAAGGAATCGACGAGGCCGGGAAGATGGGCGGCGACCGTGGTGATGAGCTCTTCGACCCGGTCCGGCAGCCGGTTGACCTGATCGGCGGTCAGCAGACCCGCTGCCAGCAGATCACCGCTGTTGCGGGCGATCCGGTCGAGCGCGAAGAGCCGACGCAGCTCGTCGAGCCGTTCGCGGGCGGGCCCCTCGGGCAGCGCCGCCACCGCTTCCGCGTACGCCTCGGCCGCCTGCCGCTGGGCATGGGCCTCGACGCCGCGCAGGGCGGGACCGGAGGCCGCGTTCCACCGCGCCAGGGGATCGCCGTGCGGTGCGAGGCCCATCCGCTCCCGCGCCCGGACGAACCAGATCCGCTCCAGCTCGGCGAGCAGCCTGTCGAGGAACCCGGGGTCGTCGAGGTCACCGGGGCCGCCTCCGGGGGAGGGCCCGGGTCCGGGCGGTGCGGCGGCGAAGAGCATCTCCGCGGCCGCCTTGGCGTGGATCGCCATGTTGTCGCCCTCGGCGGTGATGGCGCCCTCCACCCCGGTGAGGAGTTCGCTCATGCCGTTGTTCTCCAGGAGCGCCTGGGCACCGCAGCGTTCACGGCACTCGACGATCACGGACCTGGCCTGCCAGGTGATCCACCCCTTGGCGACGGCGACCAGACGCTCCGCCTCCTCCGGCTGCCCGCCCCCCTCCCACCGGTCCAGAGCCCTGCGGTGCAGCAGGCTCATCGCGAAGACGGTGGCGGTGGCCGAGGCGAGCGGTCCGTGGTGGCTGCGGTGGGCCATCACCGGCACCGGCCGTGAGCCCCGGTGGCCCGAGATGTAGCGGTGGCCGCCGTAGCGGACGGCGACGGCGAGGGTCGCCCGCGCGCAGCCGACCGCGCAGGCCGTCATCGAGATCTTGCCGGAGGTGACACGGCCGATCGACACGAGGAAGCGGCGCCTGCGGTTGTCGATGGCGCTGCTGAACTCCCCGTCCGCGCCGATCCGTCCGTGGTCCCCGCCCAGCAGCGCGGCGCGTCCCACGAAGACCCGGTCGAAGGAGGTCAGGCAGTGGTCCACCGGGCTGCCGGTGCGGGTGGGGAGCCTGCGGATCCGTACGCCGGGCAGGGGCCGTTCTGCGTCGGTGAGCGGGACGAGGAAGAGGAAGACCCCGTGATCGGCGCCGTCGACGAGCAGACGCGCGGCCACGAGCCCCGTTTTCGGGCCGCCGGCCGGGCCGGTGTTGGGCATGAATTTCTGCGCCCCGGCGTGCGGGGTGCGGAGCATGAACCCGTCGCGCCCGCGGTCGTACTCGGCCGTGGTCTCGACGGCCGCGGCGTCGTTGCCGTGCGCCACCTCCGTACAGAGGAAGGTGCCGATGCGCCGCAGCCGCAGGAAGTCCGACAGGTCGTGGTGGCCGTCGTCCCCGTGGTCGAGGAGGCTGCCGAGGAAGAGGTTGTAGTGGATGCCCGCCACCGTGGTGAGTGCCGGGTCCACCGGCCCGAGCCATTCGTGCAGGGCGGCCAGGGCACGGTGGTCGGCGGCGAGCCGGGCGCCGCTGTCCAGGCAGTCGTTGAGGACGCGCAGCCGCTCGTAGGCGAGGGCCAGACGCTCCTCGGTGGTGCGGTGCTCCGGGCGGCGGAAGGGTTCCGTACTGATCAGCCGCTGCCAGAAGCCGTGCTCCCGGCGGTGGTTGTCGCCGAGGAGCACACCGGTGAGGAGGTCCGTGGACCGTTCGGCGGAGGGGCTGTCGATCGTTGCGGTCATGAAAATATAACGATCAAGCAACGGCGAGGACACCCGGATCCGCGGGCGGCGGGCCGTCCGGTTCGACACGCTCGAAGGCGAGTACGACGTTGTGTCCGCCGAAGCCGAAGGAGTGGCTCAGTGCCCGCTCGACGTGCTGGGTCCGGGGCTCCTTGACCACGCAGTCGAGGTCGAATCCGTCCGGCAGCGAGTCCAGGTTGGCGATCGGCGGGACGAGGCCGTGCTCCAGGGTCAGTACGGTGGCGGCCGCCTCGATCGCCCCGGACGCCGCGAGGGTGTGGCCGAGCACCCCCTTCGGGGCGGTCACCGAGGGCCGATGGGGGAAGAGTCCGGAGATCAGCTCGGTCTCCATCGCGTCGTTCAACCGGGTCGATGTGCCGTGCGCGTTGATGTGGTCGACCTCGTGGGCCGCCCAGCCCGCCTCGCGCAGCGCGGCCTCGACGGCCTTGCGGGCCCCGCCGCCCTCCGGGTCCGGGGCGGTGGGGTGGTGGGCGTCGGTGGCGGAGCCGGCAGCGGCCAGCAGGGCGCGCGGCCGTCCGCCCCGGGCGAGCGCGTCGGCCCTGCGTTCCAGTACGAGCACGGCGGCGCCCTCGCCGATCACGAACCCGTCCCGGTCCGCGGCGAACGGCCGCGACGCCCCCGCGGGATCGCCGGTGCGCAGCGAGAGCGCGCCCATTCCGGCGAAGGCGCTCACCACCAGCGGGGTCAGCACGGCCTCCGCACCGCCCGCCACCACCACGTCGCACCGGTCGTCCAGCAGCAGGTCGCGGGCGAGGGCGAGGGCCGTCGCCCCGGACGCGCAGGCGGTCGCCGGGGCCAGGCTGGGGCCGTGCGCCCGCAGGGCGATGGCCACCTCCCCGGCGGCCGCGTTGGGCATCATCATGGGGACCAGGAGCGGTGACACCGCGTCCGCTCCGCCTTCGTCGAGCCTGCGTACGTTGTCGACGAGCACGGACACCCCGCCCACTCCTACGCCGAGCACCACCGCGACCCGGTCGCCGTCCCACCGCTCCGGTGACAGACCGGCGTCCGCCACCGCCCGGCGGGCGGCGACCAGTGCCATCTTCACGAACCGCGCCATCCGCCACACCGAACGTCCGCCGACCGCCCCGTCCAGATCGATCCCGTCCACCGGGCAGCCGAAGTCGACCGGCAGTCCCGCCAGTTCCTCGCAGCCGCGGGCCGTCGACACACCGGCGCACAGCCCCTCCCAGAAGGTGTGCTCGTCCGCGCCCGCCGGAGTCACCAGCCCCAGTCCTGTCACCGCGACGTCCCTGTCGAGCCGCGCCATGTCCGCCCCCTCCTCCGTAATCGATCACGCCTACCGGTTGTCGAACGGCAGTAGCCCCGGGGAGGATGCGGCCAATGAGCCGAAAGGGGCATCGATGCGCCCGGCTGATCGAACAACACCGCACGCCACAGTGACTGTGTTCACCCATCCGCACCAGTCCGCCGTGCCGTCGGCGGCGGCAGGCCGTCCCCTGGGGGGATGGAACCGGAGCACGATCAGCCGAAGCCCCCGGAGGACAGTGCCGAACTGGAGGCGCTGCGCGCCAGGGTGGCCGTGCTGGAGGCCCGTGCCCCGGCCCGGCACCGGCCGCGGGCCCGTTCGTTCCTCGCCGCGCTGCTCGTCCTCGTCGCAGCCGTCCTCACACCGCTGAGCATCGTCTCCACCTGGGCGAAGAACCAGATCGGCGACACCGACAACTATGTGGCGATGATGGCGCCGCTCGCCTCCGACCCCGATGTGCAGGCCGCGGTGACCGATCGGGTCACCGGTGCCCTCATGCAGCACCTGGACGTGAAGGCCCTGCTGGCCGATGTCTCCCCCGCCGACCGGCCGGTTCTCGACAAGGCGCTGTCGAAGCTGAACGGACCCCTCACCACCGGCATTTCGAACTTCGTGCACGGCACGGTGGAGAGGTTCGTCTCCAGCGACGCCTTCGCGACGGTCTGGACCGACCTCAACCGGGCCACCCAGTCCGCCACGCTGAAGGCGCTGTCCGGGAGCGGTGGCGGGGCGGTGAAGCTCACCGGCGACACCGTCACCATCGACCTCGCGCCGGTCATCGACCGGGTGAAGCAGCGGCTCGTCGACCGGGGGCTGGGCGTCGCGGCGAAGATCCCCGAGATCCACACCGACTTCACGGTGCTGACCTCCGACTCGGTGGGCAAGGCCAAGAGGTGGTTCCGGGCCCTCCAGATCATCGGGTTCTGGCTGCCGTTGGTCACGCTGGTGCTGGCCGCGGGCGGGGTGCTCCTCGCGGTGCGCCGCCGCCGTGCCCTGGTCACGACGGCGCTCGCGGTCGCTGCCGGTGCGGCGGTGCTCGGCCTGGCCCTGTGGGTGGGCCGCGGTTTCTATCTCGACAGCCTGCCGTCCGGGGTGTCGCAGCCGGCGGCCGGTTCGGTCTTCGACGCCCTGGTCGGCCGGATGCGTGTCATGGTCCGGCTGGTCATCACCCTCGGCATCGTGGTGGCCCTCGCCGCCTGGCTCACCGGTGAGGGCCGCGCCGCCGGCCGGGTCATGGCGATGTGGAGCGGCGGAATCGGTGCCGTGCGGGACGCGGCCGGGTTCACCGGTGGTCCGGTCGGCCGGTGGGTGCACCGCGCCAGGCGCCCGCTGAACTGGGCGGTGGTCGTGGTGGCCGCCGCGGTGCTGGTGGTGTGGGACCGGCCCACGGGTCTGGTCACCGTGTGGATCGCGCTGTGCGCGCTGTTCGTTCTGGCCGTCGTGGAGTTCCTGGACGACGACAGCAGCCCGCATCTGGTGGCGCCCGGCTGAGGAGGGGTGCCCGGGCACGCCCTCCCGCGGCCGGGGCGTGTTTCAGCCCCGGCCGAGTGCCGCCGCCAGTTCCGCCGCGTCCGGCGGGTTGGCGCCGGCCCGGGCGACGGTCACCGCCGCGGAGGCCGCCGCGTGGCGCAGGACGTCGGCCGTCCGGGCCCGGTCCAGGGAGCGCAGCCGTTCCCGGCCGTCCGCGCCGAGCAGCCCGTGTGCGGCGAGGGCGTGCAGGGTGCCCGACATGAAGGCGTCGCCCGCCCCCACCGTGTCGACGACCTCGGTGGGCAGGGCGCCGACGGTCACCCGCCCGCCGGGCAGTACGGCCAGCGCGCCGTCGCCGCCCCGGGTGACAAGGACGACCGCCGGTCCGGAGGCCAGCCACCGCTCGGCGACCCGTTCCGGCGTCTGGCCCGGGTACAGCCATTCCAGGTCCTCGTCGCTGGCCTTGACCACATCGCTGAGCGCGACGCACCGCTCGACCCTGCGGACGGCGGACTCGTGGTCCCCCATCAGCTCGGGCCGCACATTGGGGTCGTAGCTGACGGTCGCCGACGTACGCAGCGACTCGACGGCGCCGAGGACGGTGGCCTCCCCCGGTTCCATCACCGCCGCGATCGATCCGGTGTGGACGTGGTGCGGCGGCCGGTCCAGGGAGACCGGGCCGAGCGTCCAGGTGATCTCGAAGGTGTAGGCGGCCCGGCCCGCCCCGTCCAGGGTGACGGCGGCGGACGGGGTGGGGGCCGTGGCACCGTCCGTGCGGACCTCGACCCCGGCACCGGCGAGGTGGTCCCTGATCAGCCGGCCGTTGTCGTCGGGGCCGAGCTGGGTGAGCAGGGTGGCGCCGTGCCCGAGCCTGGCCAGGCCGTACGCGACGTTGGCCGGACTGCCGCCGGGGTGGACCCGGTCGGCCGCGCCCGGCAGCCGGACGATGTCGGCGACGCATTCGCCGATGACGAGCAGGTCGAGTCTGTCGAGCATGGGGCTGGGTTCTCCTACAGTGCGGTGACGAACGTGTCCTGGTAGGAGGCGCGGCCCCCGAACACATTGAGCCCGATCCTGCCGTGTGTGTGGCAGGTGTCCGTCACATCGGCGACCGGACGGCCGTCGACGAATGCCTCGACCCGCCCGCCGCGGGCCCTGGTCCACAGCGGAGGCTCACCTCCGCGCGGACCAGCAGGGGTACCTCGGCGGGCACGGCGGTCCGGCCGCCCTCCCCGCGAAAGAGCCTGACGGTCCGCAGGTTCGGGTCGAGGGCGATCGCGTGGCCGATGCCCGGGGCACCGCGCCGTCGACGGTGGTACGTCCCGGGACGACGAGGCTGTCGTCGGCTCCGGAGCCGCCTCGCGCGGTCCGGGGATGTCGGCGTCGGCACGTTCGTGTCAAGAGGAGAAACGGCCCGGGTCCCCCGCCCCTTCGACGGGGGCCGGGGGACCCGGGTCCACCAGCGGGTCAGGAGGCGCCCTCGCCCCCGTACCTGCGCTCGAACTTGGCGACCTGTCCCTCCGAGTCGACGACCCGCGCCTTCCCGGTGAAGAAGGGGTGGCTCTCGGCGGAGATCTCCACGTCGATGACGGGGTAGCTGTTGCCGTCGTCCCAGTCGATCGTCTGCTCGCTCGACGCGGTGGACCGGGTCAGAAAGGCGTAGCCCGCCGAACGGTCGCGGAAGACGACGGGACGGTAGGAAGGGTGCTTGTCCTGCTGCATGCCTGCTCCTGGGGAGGTACGGGGTCGGCGCGGGGCGGCCCCGACCAGCCTCGCGAACCGGCACCGCCCGCGCGATCGGACACGTCCGTACGGGGGCTTCGGCGGACGTCCGTACTCAGCGCCCCGTCTCCTCCAGGGCATCGGCCACGAGCGTCAGGAACCGCGCGTGGGCCTGCGGGCTGCACACCGGCTCCGGGTTCCACGGCACCACCCGGGCGGCCCCCTCGATCGCCGACCAGTGCGCGTTCGCCCGCAGTTCGTCCAGCGGAGTGGCGTTGGCCCGGACGTCGGCGAGGACCACCGCGGGGCGCAGCGCCGCCGCCTCCGCCCAGCCGACCGTGGACCAGTTCAGCCCGGGCCCCTCGGCCGGCTCCACGATGCCGACACCGAGCTCGGCCAGCACCCGCAGCTCGGGCCACATCCGGGGGCGGGCGAGGTGTGTCTGCTCGTGCCCGGCCGGGGAGAGGGCGAGGACCCGGGGCGCGTCCGCACGGGCACCGAGTATCCGCAGGCGTTGCCGCGCGGTGTCCAGGTCCCCTGTCGCCGCACCGGGCCCCTCGGCGCCCAGCGAGCGTGCGAGCAGGGCGAAACGCTCACCGATCTCGGCGAGGGTGCGTGCCTGCCCCACGTCGATGACGACGACCGGGATGTGCTCCTCCAGATGCTTGGCGGTCTCCGCGGCGAGCCCGTAGACATGGCCGCCGCCGTAGCTGACCGCCACGACGAGGTCCGGTTCGCAGCCGAGCAGGGTCTCCACGTCCAGTGTGCTGCCGGCGCCGAGGTAGACGACCTCGGCCGGCGGGAGCGAACCGGTCTTCGCCGTGTCGGGCACGGCCCGGTCGTCGTGATCGGAGCCGAATATCGCGATCGGGCGTATCCCGTGGTCCCACAGGGTCGCCCCGGCCTGCACATAGGCGAGTACCCGCGTCGGGCGCCGCCCGGCGGTCGACAACTGCCCACGGTCGTCGGAGAACTGCCACACGGTCCGCTCGCTCACGTCACACGCCTCTCGCCGCCGTTCGCCGCACCCCGCTTCCCGGGGTCGTACACCAGTACCTGCCCAGCAGACACGGGTGACACCCACCCGGCGCCCGTGGGAGGATCGGTGGGTGCCGGGCGTGAGCACGTCGGGCACGGTGGCGTCGCACGCGGAACCTGTGCTTGCCCCCTTGCGCCTTGCGGTTCAGTGGGCCGGCAGAGAGGAAGAGCGTGTCATCGGAACAGCGATCCCATGACCTCGAAGCCTACGAAGCCAGGGTGCGCAACGGCCCGTGCTTCGTATGCGAGTTCGTGGCGGGTGCCCCCGGCTCCGCACATGTCACGGTGTACGAGGACGAGCATCACATCGCCTTCCTGGACCGGTATCCGACGGTGCCCGGCAAGGTGCTCGTGGCCCCGAAGGCCCATATCGAGCACGCCGTCCGCGAACTGGACGAGTCCGCCTACCTGCGGCTGATGTCGGTGGTCCGGAAGGTGGCACTGGCGATGGAGGCGGTGGTGAAACCCGAGCGCACGTATCTGCTGTCCCTCGGAAGCCGGCAGGGAAATGCGCATCTCCACTGGCACATCGCCGGCCTCCCCGCGGGAACGCCGTACCCGCAACAACAGTTCCACGCCCTGATGGCCGAGAACGGCGTGCTGTCCTTCACGGACGAGGAGGCCGCCGCGATGGGCGAGCGCTTGCGAGCGGCACTCAACGAGTAGGCCGCCGCCCCTTCGGCCCTCCCGCGCCTGCTCCCGCATCCGGCGGCGACCCGGCACCGGGATCGACACCCAGACCCGTCAGGAACGCCGCAGCCGCCGGGGCCGGGCGGAAGCGGCTCCACACCAGGCGCTCCGTGCGGGCGGGAGCGTCGCGGACGGGGAGCACGTGCACTCCGGTCAGCTCAGCCGCGAAGGCCGCCGGCAGCATGGCGATGCCGAGACCGCTGCGTACCAGCCGGACGATGAAGTCGGTGCCGCTGACCTCGAACGCCACCTCACGGGTGAGGCCGATCGCCGCGAACGCCTCCTCGGACTGGGCCCGGGCCGCGGTGCCGTCGGGGTAGTCGACGAACATCTCCCGCGCCAGCCGGTCGAGCCCCACTTCCGCCTGCCCGGCCAGGGGATGGGTGGGCGCCACGACGGCGACCAGTTCGCCCGTGCCGAGTTCGTGATCGCTCACGCCCTTCGGCCGGTAGCTGGGCAGCACCCCCAGGAACGCCACATCGAGCGTCCCGTCCCGCACCTCCTGGACCAGGTCCTTGCTCGCCCCGTCCCGCAACACGATGTGCACCTTCGGGTAGCTCAGGTGGAACGCCCGAAGTGCCGCCGGGATGTCGACCGCGGCAATGGTCGGAATGGCTCCCACCGCGAGGCGGCCGCGGACCTCCCCCGCCGTCGCGGCGACCTCGGCCCGGGCCCGCTCCGCCGCGTCCAGCGCCTGCCGGGCCTCCGGCAGGAACGCCTCGCCCGCCGCGGTGAGCCGCACCTGCCGGCTGGTGCGGTCGAAGAGCCGGGCTCCCAGCTCCTTCTCCAGCCGGGCGATCTGATGGCTCAGGGCCGACTGCACGACCAGGCACCGCTTCGCGGCGCGCGTGAAGCTGCCCAGTTCCGCCACCGCGACGACGTACCGCATCTGCTGAAGTTCCATCCATCCATCGTGAACCACGATCGATGGAATGAAAAACATGTGTTGGACTCATGAATGGTCGATCCCGGACGCTGGGGCACATGGCTCACACCACTCACGAAACCCGCAGCCGGGCCGTGCCCCGCGCGATGTCCGGACAGCCCGCGCTCGGGCGCGGTCTGGTTCTGCTGATGGCCCTCGCCGCCGCCCTCTCCTGCGCCGGGAACTACTTCGCGCAGCCGCTCCTCGACATCATCGAGGTGAATCTGGGCATCGGTGTCACCTCGGCGGGGCTGATCGTGACCGCCGCCCAGGCCGGGTACGCACTGGGGCTGATCCTGCTCGTCCCGCTCGGGGACATCATGGACCGACGGCGCCTCGCCGTGGGCCTGTTCGCTCTCACCGCCCTCTTCCTCCTGGCCACGGCCGCCGCCCCCACCGGTCCACTGCTGATCGCGGGCACGCTGCTGACCGCGCTGACCTCCGTCGGGGCGCAGGTCGTGGTGCCGTTCGCGGCGGCGCTCGCGGCTCCGGCCGAGCGCGGCAGGATCGTCGGCGTCGTGATGTCCGGCGTGCTGCTCGGCGGGCTGTTCGGACGGCTGGCCGCGGGCGCGCTGTCCGAGCTCGGCGGCTGGCGGACCGTGTACTGGGTGAACGCGCTGCTCATGGCCGTCATGGCGGTACTTCTGCACAACCGGCTCCCCCGCCTGCCCCGGTCGCGCGGCACGGCCACGATGTCGTACTCCGGACTGCTGCGCTCCACGCTGGCCCTGCTGCGGCAGGAGCCCCTGCTGCGCCGGCGGGCGGCCATCGGCGCGTTCTCCATGGCCTCGTACAGCGTGCAGCTGACCGCGTTGACCTTCCTGCTGACCCGGCCGCCCTTCCACTGGAACGCGGCCGCCATCGGGCTCTTCGGCCTGGTGGGCGTCATCGGTGTGGTGGGCATGAACATCGCGGCGCGGCTGAGCGACCGCGGCCGGGTACAGGCCGTATCGGGGACGGCGGCCGCGCTCCTCACCCTCGCCTGGCTGGCGCTGCTGGCCGGTGAGTCGTCGCTGCTGTGGCTGACGGTCGGCGTGATCCTGCTCAACATCGCCCAGCAGGCGGGGCTCAACAGCAGCCAGAACGTGATCTACGCGCTCCGCCCGGAGGCCCGCAACCGGATCAACTCCGCGTTCATGACGCTCTTCTTCCTGGGCGGGGCGGCCGGAGCCGCGCTCGCTTCGGTGGTCTGGTCCCGGGCGGGCTGGAGCGGCATCTGCCTCCTGGGCGGTGCGCTCGCCGCGGGCAGCCTGGTGCTGTGGGTCCTGGAGCGCACCCGGACGGCCCCCGCCGGCGCAGGCTCCGTCAGTCGTTGACGGCGGTCAGCAGCACCACGGCGTCCTCCAGCGCCAGCAGCCCGTGCCGCTCCTGCGGGATCGGCTGGAGCCCTCCGGCGCTCAGCTCCACATCGCCCGAGGCCGCCGTGAGCCGGACCCGGCCGCGGAGCACCTGGAGGGAGGCCGCGGCCGGGGCGTTGTGCTCGTCGAGGGCGGAACCCGAGGTCAGGGCGATGACGGTCTGCCTCAGGGGTTCCTCGTGCAGCAGGCGGTGGGCGCTGCGGCCGTGCGCGGAGGCCCGGGCGGCGGCCAGATGCTCATCGGCGAGGGCATTCAGATCGTCCATGTGCCCACTCTGCCGCAGTGCCCGTCTCCCCGCGATCCTGCCGCCCGCCGGTACGGGCGGCCCCTCGGCCCGGCCGGCCCGCCGGTGCGGGCGACGGCGAGCACGCCGGGCGCGGAGGGCGGCCGGGTCAGCCGTTCGCCGTCCACCGGTATCTGACGTCCGGTTCGTTCTCCTCGTTGCGGCTGCCGTCGTCGAAGCCGACCGCGGTGAAGCCGTGCCGCTCGTAGAAGGCCCGGGCGTCCGTGTTGCGCTGGAAGACGTACAGCGTGAGCTCCCCGGCCGCGCGTTCACGCACATCGGTCAGGAGCAGAGTGCCGATGCCCCGGCGCCGTACGTCGGGGCGCAGATAGAGGTGTTCCAGGTCGGTTCCGTCCAGGGAGGCGAAGCCCAGCAGCTCCCCGGTGCCGGTCTCGGCGATCCGCACCGTCGTTCCGGGCAGGACCACATGGGTCATCCAGGCGAGGGTGTCCTCGTCGCTGTGCACCTTCGGCAGGTACGGCATGGAATCGGCGCGCGAGGCGAGGAAGAGCCGGGTCAGCGGCCCGGCGTCCTCGGCGGTGGCGCCGCGCAGCAGTATCCGGCCGTCCGGTGCGGGGTCGTTCGGTGCCATCTCGTCTCTCCTGGTCCGGCCGGAAACCCGCCGAATCGCACGGTCCGGTGGTGAAGTGCTCATGAACGGGGACGAACCTATGCCGGAGCCCGTCGGATCCGCCAGCGGGATTCGGCCCGTCCGGGCGGGGCAGTCGCGAAGCGGTGCGGGCCACCCGCGAAAATGTGGCGGGGGAAGATCGCAGCGACCGACACGGAGGAGTGGCAGATGCCGCACGAACGAGCTGGACAGCCGGCCCGGCCGGAGGATCTCATCGATGTGGCCCGGCTGGTGACGGCGTACTACACATTGCACCCGGACCCGGCCGAGCCGGACCAGCGGGTGGCGTTCGGCACCTCCGGTCACCGCGGGTCGTCGACGGCCACCGCGTTCAACGAGGACCACATCGCCGCCACCAGCCAGGCCATCAGCGAGTACCGGGCGCGCCGGGGCACGGACGGGCCGCTCTTCCTCGGCGCCGACACCCACGCGTTGTCGGAGCCGGCCCGGATCACCGCCGTCGAGGTGTTCGCCGCCAACGACGTGACGGTGCTCATCGATCCGGCCGACGGCTACACCCCGACCCCGGCGGTCTCGCACGCCGTCCTCGGCCACAACCGGGGCCACAAGGGGCACCTCGCCGACGGTGTGGTGGTCACTCCGTCCCACAACCCGCCCGGCGACGGCGGGTTCAAGTACAACCCGCCGAACGGCGGTCCTGCCGGGTCCGATGCCACCGGCTGGATCCAGGAGCGGGCCAACGAGATCATCGCGGGCGGGATGAAGGACGTGCGCCGGCTGCCGTACGCCCGTGCACGGGCGGCGTCGACCACCGGGACGTACGACTTCCTCGGCACGTACGTGGCCGACCTGCCGTCCGTGCTCGACCTGGACGCGATCCGCACGGCCGGGGTGCGCATCGGCGCCGACCCGTTGGGCGGCGCGTCGGTCGCGTACTGGGGCCGGATCGCCGAGGAGCACCGGCTCGATCTGACGGTGGTCAATCCGCTGACCGACCCCACCTGGCGGTTCATGACGCTGGACTGGGACGGGAAGATCCGGATGGACTGCTCGTCGCCGTACGCGATGGCCTCGCTGATCGGGCAGCGGGATCGCTTCCAGATCGCGACCGGGAACGACGCCGACGCCGACCGGCACGGCATCGTGACCCCGGACGCCGGGCTGATGAACCCGAACCACTATCTCGCCGTCGCCATCGACTACCTGTACGCCCACCGCGAGCAGTGGCCGGCCTCCGCGGGGGTCGGCAAGACGCTGGTCTCGTCGGGCATGATCGACCGGGTCGCCGCGGGTCTCGGCCGTGAGCTGGTCGAAGTGCCGGTCGGCTTCAAGTGGTTCGTGGACGGTCTGGTCGACGGTTCGCTCGGGTTCGGCGGCGAGGAGTCCGCCGGGGCCTCGTTCCTGCGCCGCGACGGTTCGGTGTGGACGACCGACAAGGACGGCATCCTCCTGGCGCTGCTGGCCTCGGAGATCCTCGCGGTGACGGGCAAGTCCCCGTCCGAGCACTACGCGGCGCTCACCGCCCGGTTCGGTGAGCCCGCGTACGCCCGGATCGACGCTCCCGCCGACCGCGAGCAGAAGGCGGTCCTCGCGCGCCTCTCCCCCGAGCAGGTCACCGCCGACACGCTGGCCGGTGAGCCGGTCACGGCCGTGCTGACCGAGGCGCCCGGCAACGGAGCGCCGATCGGCGGCATCAAGGTGACCACCGAGAACGCCTGGTTCGCCGCGCGCCCCTCCGGCACCGAGGACGTGTACAAGATCTACGCGGAGTCGTTCCTGGGCGCCGGCCATCTGGGCCGGGTGCAGGAGGAGGCCAGGGCCGTGGTCTCCGCGGCGCTGGAGTCCTGAGCCCGGCCGGGGCGGTCTCCGGGCCGCCCCGGCCGTTCGCGCGGGCTCAGCGCACGACGTCCACGAAGACCGGGTTGGTGTAGAACCAGGTGTCCAGCCACGGATTCCCCTGGCCCGGTTCGTGCGGCAGCGGGCCGTGCGGGTCGATCGCCGCGCCGAGGAACCCCTTGCCGTGGCGCTTGCCGTCGCTGCCGCGCAGCCGCAGATAGAACGGCTCGTCAGCGCGGCCGACCGGGATGCGCAGGGTGTACGTGCCGCGGCGTCCGGAGACATCGGCGGTGTGGGCGAGCCGGGTGTCGGGGGCGCGCCAGTCGTCGCGGTCGGCGGCCGGGCCGCGGACCGCGCCGCGGATGACGTCGACGTGCTCCAGGCGCGGCAGCACACCGTAGGGGTTGCGGCGGGACGCGGCGGTCACCGTGACGGTGAGGGTGAGCCGCTCGCCGCGCCGGGCGCGCAGCCGGCCGCCGAGCGTGGCGCTGTTGCCGTGCTCGCCGCGCACCTTGACGTCGATGCCGTCGACGAGGTGGCCGTGGTCGACCCAGACCCGGCCGGCCCGCAGCCCTTCCATCACGTTCCGGTAGCCGTACCGGGTGACGCCGACGTGGGTACGGCTGAACTGGCCGGGCCAGAAATCGCCGCCGGGCTGCGGTTCGGTGGTGTTGTACGGGTCGGGGAGGCGGCCGGTGTTGTCGAAGTCCCGGCCGGGCGGCCACGCGCCGTTGACCCAGGTGTCCTGGGCGACGCGGTGGACATCGGAGTTGGAGGTGATCGTGAAGAGCTTGCCCTCCGCCAGCATCGCGTCCCACAGGCCGCCGACGGTCGCGGTGGCCCAGTCGAATCCGCCGTAGGTGACGTAGGCCTCGCGCGGGTAGCCGGGCCAGGAGTCGGCGGACGGTGAATTGCTGTACTCGCCGCGGACGTTGGTGTCCGGGTGCCAGCCCGGTATCGCCCCGGCCTGGGCACCGGGGGCGCCCTCCATGCCGATCATGATCTCGGGGGCGGCGTCGCGCCAGCCGCGCATCTCGTGCGGGGAGTCGATGCCGAGGCGCATGGGGTGGTTGGCGAGGACGAGTACGTCGTCGACGTAGCGGGTGCGGCGCTGTTCGGCCAGCCACTTGAGGGCCTTGACCGCGTGGGCCTCGTTCCGCGGGGTGTCGGGGTGCGTCGGGGCACCGGCCGTGTAACCGAGCAGCTTGCCGTCGAAGGCCTCCTCGAAGCGGGTGAGGAGGTCGACCTCGTGCCGGCCGGGCGGTGAGAAGACGGTGCAGTGCTCGGCCCCGGGGATGTACCACTCCAGCCCCTGGAAGATCAGCATGCGCTTGTTGTCGGCACGGGCCCTGAGGATCTCCCGGTGCTCCCGCGCGGCGCCGAACTCGGCGTGGCCGATGTTGCTGTGCTCGGTGAAGACCATCCAGTCGAGGCCGAACTTCTGTCCTGCCGATGCGAGTTGGGAGAACGTGTACTTGGCGTCGTGGCTGTACACGGAGTGGTTGTGGTGGTCGCCGACCAGATAGACCAGGTCCGGGGCGTGACCCTGCCCGTGGGACCGGCCTGCCCGGCTGTCGGCCACCGCGGGCAGCGGCAGCGAGGCGGCGGCGAAGGCCGCGCCGAACAGCCCGGCACGGCGCATCAGGCCTCGGCGGCTGAGTCCCTGGGGGTCGAGCGACTCCGCGGGAACCTGGGGGTCGGCCCATTCGGGCACGGGGTGGGACATGACGCGTCGTTCTCCTTCGTGCGGTGCGGCAGCGGTCCGGGGCCGGACCGCGGGGCCGCCTCCAGGAGGATTCCTTGATTCCGGAACCATCCGGTGAACCCCGGCCGAAGTACGGGAGTCGGGCCAGGGGCACGCGGGTGGCGGTCGCGCCCGGAGCACGCCGGGCCGGCGGCGGTTCACCCGTCCGGCGTCCCTCCGGTGGCGGAGTCCGCACGGCGCGCCGACGCTTTCCCTACCTGCCGATCCGGGCAGGGGGCGGAGCCTGATGGGGGTGAATCCGTGTCGGACGCCGGTGCACCGGTCCCCGCGCCGGGAGGGGCCGACGGGATGGCGTCGGCGATCCTGCGCACCCTGTTCGCCCAGTCCGCCGTGGGGCTGCATGTTCTGGACGCGCGGCTGCGGGTGATCCGGGCGAACGTCCTCACCGACACGGTTGCCGCGGAGAACCTCGTCGGGCAGTACTTCACCGACGTGTACCGGCTGGAGAGGCCGCACGAGGCGGAGCGCGTGCTGCGCGAAGTGCTGGACAGCGGGGTGGCCGTGCGCGACCGCGTGGTACGCGGCCGGCTCGTGGACATGCCCGGCCCCGATCACAGTCTCAGGGTGTCCGTCTACCGGATGGACGACACACGGGGGCAGAAGCTCGGCCTGCTGGCCACGGTCGTCGATGTCGACGAGCAGGAGAAGGCGCGCACCCGGGCGGCGTGCCTGACCGCGGTGCGCACCCGGGTGGGCAGGTCGCTCGATGTGGCCGCCACCTGCGAGGGCCTCGTCGAATCCGTGGTTCCGGTGTTCGCCGACTTCGCCGTCGTCGAGGTGGTGGACGAGGTGCTGCGGGGGGCGGATCCGCCGCCGGGGCCACTGGGGCACGATGTCCCGTTGCGCCGCGCCGCCCTTCGGGGGCTCGGTGCCGACGGTCACCGGGACGGCCTCGTCGGAGAGATGCGCCGGCTGCCCGCCCGTACGCCCTACGCCCTGGCGGTGTCGGATCTGCGGCCCCGGCTGGTCCGGATCACCGCCCGGACACCCTGGCTCGGCACGGCCCCCGGCAGCGCACGGCTGATCGAGGCGATCCGGGCGCACTCCATGATCGTGGTTCCGCTGAAGCTGCACGGTGCGGTCCTCGGCCTGGTCAGTTTCTACCGGTGCCGGGATGCCGAGCCCTTCGAGGAGAACGACCTCCCGCTGACGCTGACGGCCGCCGCCCATGTCGCCCTGAGCATCGACAACGCACGGCAGTACGAGCGCGACCATGTGATCGCCTCGACGGTTCAGCGCCGGCTCCTTCCGCAGCGCGACAGCGACCACGCCGCCGTGGAGACCGCCCATGTCCTGCTGCCCGGGCGCAACAGCGGCTCCTGGTTCGACACCATCGGCCTCTCCGGCGCCCGTACCGCCCTGGTCGTCGGCGCCGTCGAGGGGCCGGGGCTCCAGACGGCCATCACCATGGGCCAGCTGCGGACCGCCCTCCACGCGCTGGCCGGACTCGACCTGGAACCCGACGAGGTGCTCGCCCGGCTGGCCGACACCGCCGCCCGCCTCGCCAGGGACCGGGCGGCGCTGCCGCCCGCGGACCGGCTGCTCGGGCAGTCGCTGACGGCCACCTGCATGTACGCCGTCCACGACCCGTTCTCCGGCACCTGCACCATCGCACGGGCGGGGGACGCGACACCGGCCCTGATGGCATCCGACGGCACCACGACGCCCCTGGACGTCCCCGAGGGTCCCCGGCTCTTCTCCGGCGACAGCGCCCCCTTCGCGACGGCCACCTTCGAACTCGGCGAGGGCAGCGTCCTGGCGTTCTTCTCCGGCGCCCCCATGCCCGCCGGCCGCCACTCGACGGGCCCGCGCGAGGAGCCGGCCGGCCCCGGTCGCAGCCTGCAGGACCTGTGCGACGACGTGGTCTACCACCTCCCGGCCGACGCCCATCCCGGAGGCGCCGCCCTGCTCCTCGCCCGCATCGGCGTGGTCCCGCCGGACCGGGTCGCGGCCTGGGAGCTGTCCCAGGACCGGACCACGCCCGGCATCGCCCGCACACTCGTGCGCGACCGGCTCGACGGCTGGCACCTCGACGAGGAGACGATCGAGGCGACCGAACTCATCGTGAGCGAACTGGTCACCAACGCGGTGCGCTACGGCACCCCTCCCCTGCGCCTGCGCCTGATCCTGGACCGCACGCTCACCTGCGAAGTCCATGACAGCAGCCCGGTCGCACCCCATCTGCGCCATGCCCGCACCATCGACGAGGGCGGGCGCGGACTGTTCATCGTCTCCCAGCTCGCCGCCCACTGGGGCATCCGGTACGGCACCGACGGCAAGACCCTGTGGACCGAGCAGGAGCTCGGGCCCGCCGCCGACGGCCCCTGAACCGGCGGGACGAATTCCGCTACGGCCATTGCACCCGGAGAGCAACAGTGGTTGGCTGAACAACAGAAGATATGAATCGAGGTTCAGACCATGGCCTACCGGCCCACCGCCCGCACGGAGGCGACCCGGCTCGCCCATCGCGAACGACTGCTCGACGCGGCGCGGGAGCTGCTCGCCGAGGGCGGATACCCGGCGGCCAGCATCTCCGCGCTCGCCCGGAGGGCCGGCATCGCCACCGGGAGCGTGTACAACCACTTCTCCTCCAAGCAGGAGCTGCTGGCCGCGGTCTTCCGGCATGTGGCGGGCCATGAGCTCAGCGCCGTACGGGAGGCGGTGCGGGCGCACAGCGGCGCCGGCGAACAGCTGCGGGCGCTCGTCGAGGTCTTCTCGTACCGCGCGCTGCGCAGCCCCCGTACGGCCTGGGCGCTGCTGGCAGAGCCGGTCGACCCACTCGTCGAGGAGGAGCGGCTCACCTACCGGCGCGGCTATCACCTCCTCGCCGAGACGGTCATCGTCGCCGGTATATCCGCAGGTGAACTGCCATCGCAGAACGCCCAGTTGTCAGCGGCCGCCGTGATCGGGGCAGTCGGCGAGGCACTGCTCGGCCCGCTGTCGCCGGTCGGCGCGCGAACCGATCCGGAACCGGTCGTGGAGAACATCACCACGCTGTGCCTCAGAGCGGTCGGCGCCCCAGGCGCCTGAACACGAGCCGCCCGCCCCGTTTTCCCCCGGCCGTCGACCCAGCACAGGACAGGACCCCCCACCATGACCGTCGCTCAGCACCCGACCGACCTGCCGCCCGGGGCCCCCGCACCGCACCCCACCCACGAGGTGACCAACCAGGCACCGCCCCGGAAGGACCTCGACGAGTACGGCACCAACCTCCCGCTCGCCGAGGCCGTCCGTACCTTCGGCGCGGCCTGGCACGAACCTGAGCTGCACGAGATCGGCACCCTGGTCGGCTCCGGGCGCTTCCAGACCGCCACCGAGCTCGCCCACACCTCGCCGCCCGCCCTGCGCACCCACGACCGGTACGGCAACCGCGTCGACGAGATCGACTTCCACCCCGCGTACCACGAGATCATCGGCGCGGCCGTGAGCCATGGCGCGCACACCGCGGGCTGGGCCGACCCGAAGCCCGGGGCGGCGGTGGCGCGGGCCGCTTCGTTCATGCTCTTCACCCAGATCGAACCCGGCCACGGCTGCCCGATGTCCATGTCGCACGCCGTGGTCCCGGTGCTGCAGCGCGATCCGGAGGTGGGCCGGGACTGGCTGCCGGGACTGCTCAGCCGCTCGTACGACCCCCGCCTGATCGCCCCGGCCGAGAAGTCCGGTCTCACCTTCGGCATGGGGATGACGGAGAAGCAGGGCGGCTCCGACGTACGCGCCAACACCACGCGGGCCGTCCCGCTGGCCTCCGACCCCGAGGGCCGGGCGCATCTGCTGACCGGCCACAAGTGGTTCTTCTCCGCCCCGCAGTCGGACGCCTTCCTGGTGCTGGCCCAGGCCGGGGCCGGGCTCACCTGTTTCCTCGTACCGCGGGTTCTGGCCGACGGCACCCGCAACTCCGTCCGCATCCAGCGGCTGAAGAACAAGCTCGGCAACAAGTCGAACGCCTCCTCCGAGGTGGAGTTCGACGGCACGTGGGCGGTACGGGTCGGCGAGCCCGGCCGGGGTGTCCCGACCATCATCGAGATGGTCGACCACACCCGGCTCGACTGTGTGCTCGGCACCACCGCCGGCATGCGCCAGTCGGTGTCGGAGGCGATCTGGCACGCACGGCACCGCAGCGCCTTCGGTGCCCGGCTGGCCGATCAGCCGGCCATGACGGCGGTCCTCGCCGACCTCGCGCTGGAGACGGAGGCCGCGACCTGGACCTCGCTGCGGCTGGCCCATGCCTACGAGAGCGGCAGCGGCGAGTCCGGGGAGATGTTCCGCCGGCTGGCCACCGCGGTGGCCAAGTACTGGATCTGCAAGCGCGGCCCGCACCACGCCTACGAGGCGCTGGAGTGCCTGGGCGGCAACGGCTACACCGAGGACTGGCCACTCGCCCGGCGCTACCGCGAGCAGCCGGTGATGGCGGTGTGGGAGGGGTCCGGCAACGTCATCGCCCTCGATGTGCTGCGCGGCATCGGAAAGACACCGCAGTCGCTGGACGCCTTCTGGGCCGAGCTGGAGACCACGGCCGGCGCCAGCCCCGTACTGGACGCACACATCCGCCGGGTGCGCCGGGAACTCGCCGAGGACCTGCGCGACCCGCTCACGGCGCAGACCCGGGCCCGGGCCTCGGTCGAAGGCATGGCGCTGGCCCTGCAGGCCTCGCTGATGCTCCGTCACGCCCCCGCGGCCTCGGCCGAGGCGTTCGTGGCCGCACGGCTCGGCGAGGCACGCGGTCACCAGTACGGCGTCCTGCCGCGCGGCACCGACGCGACGGCGATCGTGGAGCGGCACTTCGGCACCGGCGGCTGAGCCGTGCGGGCGGGCCCGGGTCGCGCGGCGGCCCGGGCCCGCCCGTCGCCGTGGGCCGGGGAGCGGGTTAGGTTGGCCCCATGGAGTCGAGACCCCGCACGCTCTGGCTGCGCACCGAACCCCTCCACGCAGTGATCTACTTCGACGAGGAGTGCCGGGGCATCGGGAAGTCCGTCGGCCTCAAGGGCTTCTGGATGGGGTACTTCGTCACCCGTACGGCCCCGATGGGACGCATCGGGCCCGAGGCCGCCACCGCCGTGCTGGGGGTCTTCGCACCGGGCATGGTGGCCCGCACACTGCCCGACGCGTGGCGGCTCGTCACCCCCGAGAAGCTGATCGACCTGCGCGCCCGGCTCGCCGCCCGTGCGCTGCGCCGCCTGGTTCCCGGAGTCGACTCCCTCGCCGGCCGGCTCAATCCGCCGCTCGCCGCGATGGTGGCGGACGCCTCGCCGCTCGCCCGTCCGCTGTTCAGCGCGAACCGTGCGCTGTGCGACCGCACCGATCCGGTGGAGAACCTCTGGCAACTCACCACCGCGCTGCGGGAGTTCCGGGGCGACGCACATGTCGCGGCCCTCGCCGACCACGGACTCGACGCGCCCGAGGCGCTCGTCCTCGCCGCCGCCACTGACCGCGTCCCGCGCGAGGGCATCCGGCTCGACCGCGGCTGGACCGAGGCGGAGTGGGCGGACGCCGAGGAGCGGCTCCGCTCGCGGGGCCTGATCGACGCGGAGTCGGGCATCACTCCACGCGGCAACCGGGAACGGGAGCTCGTCGAGGACACCACCGACCGGCTGGCGGCCCGGCTGCTGCGTCCCCTCGCCGAGAGCGCGGCGGACGAACTGCTCGCCGCCCTGGAGCTGCCGGCCCGGCAGGTGCTGGGGGCAGAGCTGCTGCCGTTCCCCAACCCGATCGGCCTGCCCCGGCAGGTCTAGGGCCTCCCGTCCGGATCATGCCGGGCTCGCGGGGCCGGTCGCAGGGCCGGAGCGGGTCCGGCACAGCAGGATCACCGAGCACACCGCGGCGAAGGCGCACCAGGTCGAGACGAATTCCAGACGCCACAGTGCCGCACAGACGACGGCCCCGACGGCGGCCAGCACCCCGAGCGCTCTCAGCAGCCGGTCCCCGGACAGGAGCAGGGCGCCGACCGTGGCCAGGAGATACCCGGCGACCAGCGGTCCGGAGCGGGGGACGTCGAGCGCGTAGCCGAGGGTGTGGCCCCGGATCTCGGCGGTCACCGGTCGGGTCGCCAGGCAGTACGCGAGCAGGGCGGCGGTCGCGACTCCGGCCGTGAGGGGGACGAGCAGGCGGCGCCGGGCGCGGGGCGGGGCGGCGCACAGCACGCCGAGCGGGATCCACAACGGCAGCAGCGGCAGGGCGATGACCGCCCAGGCGAGGACAGCGGGGCCGGTGCCGCCACCCGAGCGCCAGATCTGGGACTCGATGATCTGGTGGGCGCCGAGCAGCAGCGGCAGCGCCGCGAGCGGAAGATCACGCACCCGGCGCGTCCGGGCGACGCACACCACCCCCATGGCGGCGATGCCCGTGCCGGCGGCGAGGTCGGCGTTCGCACTCCAGCACATGGTGTCCCCCGTGACATGGTGTCGCCACGCCCCGGACCGGCAGCGCGGAAGCGGTGGCTTCCGTACGCAACGCTACGGCTCCGGCGACGGTCACCGGGCATGACACGTGCGGCACGCTCCGCCGCAGCGACAGCAGCGCCGGGCGAGCAGCGCTCCCAGCACGGCGAGTGCGGTCACGGCCGCCGCCGCTGCGACGCGCCTGCCCACCGTTCCGCCCGCCGTGCGCAGCAGGCCGATCGGCTCGGCCCCGCCGGTCGGCGCGGTGTCCGCCGTGCCGGCGGCGGGCTGCGCCGGTGCGGACGGTTCCGCGGCCGGGAGTTGCTGCGCGAGACAGTCCGCGAACCGGCCGACGAGTCCGTCGCTCACGTCGCTGATGACGCCGCGGCCGAACTGGGCGGGCCGTCCGGTGACGGTGAGGTCGGTGGTCACCGAGACGGTCGTCCCGCCGTCGCCGCCGGTCAGCACGGCGGCCACCGTCGCGCTCGCCGTGCCCTGGCCCCGGACCTCGTCGCCCCGGGCGGACAGGACCATGCGGTGGGCGGCGTCGTCCTTCTCCAGGAAGGTCGCCGTGCCCCGGTACGTCACGGCGATCGGGCCCACCCGCACCTTCACGGAGCCCTTGACGGTGTCGCCGTCGAACTCCTCCACGGTCGCGCCCGGCATGCACTGCGAGACGTGTTCGATGTCGAGCAGTGCCCGCCAGGCCTCGTCGACCGGGACCGGCACGGTGAATGAGTTCCGCAGCTGCATGGTCCGCTCCTCTCGCTCATCACAGCGGTCACGGGGACCGCGGGGTCATGGGGCCCGCTCGGTCATCCGGATCCCGGCCGCGGGCGGTGGATCGCCCCGGCCGTGTCCGTGAGCGGGCTGCCCGTGCCGCCCCAGCGCAGGGCCACGATCTCCGCGGCGATGGAGACGGCCACCTCCTCCGGGGTGCGCGCCCCGATGTCGAGGCCGATGGGGGATCGCAGCCGGGCCAGTTCGGCTTCGCGCAGACCCGTCCCGCGCAGCCGGGCCATGCGGTCCTCGTGGGTCCGGCGGCTGCCCATCACACCGATGTACGCGGCCGGGGTGCGCAGCGCCACCTCCAGCAGCGGGACGTCGAACTTGGGGTCGTGGGTGAGTACGCACAGCACGGTCCGCCCGTCGGTCTCCGTGTCGCGCAGATAGCGGTGCGGCCAGTCGACGACGACCTCCGCGCCGTCGGGGAAGCGGCGGGGGTCGGCGAAGGCGGGGCGGGCGTCGCAGACGGTGACCCGGTATCCGAGGAACGCGCCGATCCGGGCCACCGCCGCCGCGAAGTCGATCGCGCCGAAGACCAGCATCCTGGGCGGCGGGGCGAACGACTGGAGGAACACGGCGACGTCGTCCTCGCGCCGTTCGCCGTTCGCGCCGTAGTGCCGCAACCCCGTTGCTCCCTGGGCGAGTTCACCGCGTGCGTCGGCGGTCACCGCGGCGTCGAGGCCGCTCGCGCCCAGTGACCCCGCAACGGCTTCCGGCCGGACCGCGAGAGCGGCGCCGCGCGGGGCGGGTCCGTCGGTCACGGTGGCGACCACCACCGGACGGTGCCCGGCGACCGCGGCGGCGACCTCGCCGAAGGCGGGATCGTCCGCCGCCGTCACCGGGCGCACCAGGAGGGTGATCTCGCCGCCGCAGGTGAGTCCCACGGCGAAGGCGTCCTCGTCGCTGTATCCGAAGGTCTCCAGCCGGGCCCGGCCGCTCTCCACGACCTCCTTGGCCAGTTCGAAGACCGCGGCCTCGACGCAGCCGCCGGAGACGCTGCCCACGACCTCGTCGTCCGGGCCCACCGCCATCGCCGCGCCGGGGCCGCGCGGCGCGCTGCGGCTGACCGCGACGACGGTGGCGAGCCCGAACGGCTCGCCGGCGGCGTACCAGCGGCCGAGGACCGGCAGGATCTCACGCATCGAAGGCCTCCCCCCGCACCCCTGCGACCGGCCGCTCCGGGGCCGCCGGGCCGTGCCCCTCGACGAACGCGTCCCCGTGCGCAGGTGCCGCCGCCACGCCCGCCGCGAGCGGCGCGTGACCGGGCCGCGTCTCACGGGGGTTGGTCCGGGCCACGCGGTGCGCCGACCGGCGCATCCGGGCGGCGAGCGGTGCGGGGTCCGTGCGCTCCCAGCCGTAGGAGAGGACGACCACCACCGCTCCCCGTGCGCAGAAGCGCTGCCCCCGCCGGCCGGGGAAGGCGCGCGGCATCCCGCCGAGCCGGGTGCCACCGCTGCGGTCGGGTACGACCGCGGCGAGGGCCGGGGCGAATGCGGTCCGGCCCACGCCCGTGTCGCCCTCGCAGAGGAGCGGCCGGCGCGGCCGCGGTGCCAGGAAGCAGGCGATGGCGAGCCCTTCGTCGACGAGGTGGCCCGTTCTCTTCGGGCGGGCGCGCAGCCCGGCCGGTCCGTCGTACGGCCCGGCCGTTCCGTGCGTCGTGACCGTTCCGGCCACCGGTCCGGTCACCGCTCACTCCGTCCCGGCCGCGGCCGGCACCGCGCGCCGGGTCAGCACCCGGGCGAGCTGTGCGCGGCACTCGGGTGTAGCGGAGAGATCCGTGGCGGGGCGGGTGCCCTGCGCCGCCGCTCCGGCGGCGTGCGCCACCGCGTCCGGGCCGGCCTCCGCACCGGTGAGGGCTTCCTCGGTCGCGCGGGCGCGCAGAGGTGTGGTGCCCATGTCGGTCAGGCCGATGCGGGCCTCGGCGATGTGGCCGTCGTCGCGCCGTACGAGCGCCGCGACTCCGACGATCGCCCGGCCCTGGGCGACACCGCCGTGGATCTGGCTCTGGACGATCATCGGGTTGATCACCTTCCCGATGTCGTCGACGCAGCGACGGGTTCTCCGGCGTACCGCACCTCGTCGACGGCGACGGCCGGGTGGTCGGGCATGACGATGTCCTCGGTCACCGGCCACACGCACGGCACGGGGCCCGGTTCACCGGCCAGGTCACGGCCGGTGAAGGCGGCGATCGCCCCCGGCCGTTCCAGCGCGGGTGACACGTCCACGCGGTCGATCCGGGCGTGGACCATGGGGCTGCGCAGGATCGCCAGGTGCGGCGGGCCCGGCACGGAGATGTTGTCGGTCCAGGCGGTGCGGCCGGTGACGAGCCGGGCGTCCTCCTTGCGGGTCCGGGAGCGGCCGGCCTCGGGGCGCGGCTTCTCGGTGGCGGCCGGGCCGGTCATGTCCGTGCCTCCTGCCGGGCGGTGTCCGGCGGGGCCGCGGGCCGCTGCCCGGCCGCCCGGGCGGTGTCCGCGGGCGGGGGCGCGGGGGCCCTGCGGCGGCGCTCCTCGGCGGCTGCCGCCAGGACGGCGCGCACGATGTTCTGGTAGCCGGTGCAGCGGCAGAGGTTGCCCTCCAGCCCGTGGCGGATCTCCTCGGGCGTGGGGTCGGGGTTCTCCCTGAGCAGGTCCCGGGCGGCCATGATCATGCCGGGCGTGCAGTAGCCGCACTGCAGCGCGTACTGCTCGTGGAAATCGGTCCGCAGCGGTGTCCACTCGCCGTCGCGGGCGAGGCCCTGGACGGTCGTCACCTCACCGCCGCCGGTCTGGACGGCCAGTACGGAGCAGCTCTTGACGCTTTCGCCGTCGAGCTCGACGGCGCAGGCCCCGCAGTTGCCGGTGTCGCAGCCGACGGGAGTACCCGTGAGGCCCGGCCGGTCGCTGAGGTGGTGGACCAGCAGCAGCCGGGGCTCGGTCTCGTCCTCGTACCGTGTGCCGTCCACCGTCATCGATATACGGGTCACAGCCGCTCCCGGGGATCAGGCCGTGGTGTCGGACCATGCGTAGGGCGGGGCCACGGGGCCGCTCGCCGGTCCGGCACCGACGGTCTCGAGTTCCTCGTCGGCGGCCTTCATCAGCTGTGCGGCGACATCCTTCATGGCGCGGCTCGCCGCGAGTTCGTCGCCGATCACGGGTACGTCCACGTCCTGCGGGTTGCAACGGGCGACCCCGTGTCCGGTGAGCTTCGCGGTGCCGGTGTCCAGCACCGCCTCCGCCCTGGTCGTCCCGTCGTCCTCGGTCAGACCGAGGCGGAGTTCCCACTCCAGCGTGCGGGTCATCGCGCACCTCCTGCGACCGCGTCCGGTCGCGATGCGCCGCCTCGACGCGGTCCTGTCACCAGGATCCACCCGCCCGCGCGGGTTCGCGCGCTTCGGCTCGTCCTGCGGGGATCACACCGCCGAAATAGGATGCGGGATGTCGAATTCCACCGAAGGCGGGCGACGCCCGGCCGTCGCACCGGGATCCGGTCCGTCGGCACCCCGGCAGGCGCCGCCGCGGCAGGCCCCGCGGTGCGCCGCGCGGACGAACGCAGTGCGGAGCGGCCCATGAACCGGCGTCGTCCTCCCCGTTCGGCGAGCGCCGAGGAGCTGCTCACCACCCTGCAGCAGCTCACCTCCCGGGCCCGCCGCCAGGTGGAGCTCCATCAGGCGCGGGTGGAACTGGCCGAGGTGCTCCAGCGCGAGATGCTCCCCGCGACGCTGCCCGCCCGCCCCGGGCTCCAGACGGCCGCCCGGTACACACCGGCCCGCAGCGGTCTCGACATCGGCGGCGACTGGTACGACGGATTCGTGCTGCCGGACGGTGCGCTGGCCTTCGCCATCGGGGACGTACAGGGCCATGACGTCGAGGCAGCCGCGTTCATGGGCCAGGTCCGCATCGCCATGCGGGCGATCGCCGCGACCGCCACGGACCCCGGCGAGGTCGTGGGTCGTACCAACGACCTGCTGGTCTCGGCGGGCTCGGGCCTCTTCGCCACCTGTACGTTCGTCCGCCTCGACCCGGAGTCCCGGGAGCTGCACAGCGCCCGTGCCGGGCATGTCGCCGCGGTGTGGGCCACGGCCGACGGGCGTGCCGGAGTGACCAGCGACGAGGGCGGGCTGCCCCTGGGGATCCAGGCGGGCGAGGCGTATCCGGTCACCCGGCGGCAGCTCACGGCCCCGGGGGCGTTCGTGCTGGTCACGGACGGGGTGGTGGAGGGGCCCTCCTTCCCGATCGACCGGGGTCTGGACGCGGTGACCCGGCTGGTGCGCGCCCGGGTCGGCGCCGACGCCGACGAGCTGGCCGACGCGGTACTCCGGGCGGCGGAGCAGACCGGGCACCAGGACGACGCCGCCGTCCTCGTGGTGCGCCACGGGCCCGCCACCGGCCGTTCCTGATCCGCCGGGCAGGTCCCGAGCGTGTCAAACAGCCGCCACCCGTCCGGGCGGTGTCTGATGAGATGTGTGATCCGCAGCGAGAGAACCAGACGTACGGCCGTGGCCGTACTGCGTGTCCTGGCCGTCGCCGCTGCCTACTACGCGGCGGGAGGGCTCGGTCTCATCCGGGAGGTGTCCGTCCACGGTGCGGTCGTCACACCGCTCTGGCCACCGACGGGCATCGCGCTCGGCGCCCTGATCTACCTGGGCCCGGTCGCCTGGCCCGGCATCGCGCTGGGCTCCCTTCTCGTCGTCGCCACGCTCAGTGGCTCGGTCACGCCCTCCACCTTCGCCGTCGTGGCGGGCAACACCGCGGCCCCCGTCTGCGCGTACCTCATACTCCGCAGGGCCGGGTTCCGCAGCCGGCTGGACCGGCTGCGCGACGGGGTCCTGCTGGTCTTCCTCGGTGCTCTGGCAGGGATGTCCATCAGCGCGACCGTGGGCACGGGCATGCTGCTGCTGGACGGCAAACTGCCCCTGAGCGGGTTCTGGCCGGTCTGGGCCGCGTGGTGGTCGGGGGACGCGATGGGGGTACTCGTGGTCACTCCTCTGCTGCTGGTGCTGCGCAGGCTGCGGCTGCCGCGGGCCACCGACCGGTGGATCGAGGCGGGCACGCTGCTGATCGCTTCCGTCCTGATCTCGCTGGTGGCCACGCGGAGCTCTCTGGCGATGATCTACCTGGCGTTCCCACTGCTCATCTGGGCGGCGCTGCGCTTCCAGCTGGCGGGGAGCGCGCCCTGTGCCTTTTTGCTCTCGGTCCTGGCCGCGGTCGCGGGAACGCAGGGCGTGGGGCCGTTCGAGGGCCAGAGCATCCTGCATGTGATGGTCCACCTCGCCGTGTTCAACGGCTGTGTGGCTCTGACCGCGCTGCTGCTCGCGGCGGTCGTGACCGAGCAGAGCAACATCCGGGAGAGGATCGAGCGCGCCTGCGAGGAACTGGCCGACGTGGTGGACCATCTGGCGCCCGGCAGGGCGGCCGCCGCGTGGCCGTCCCGGCCCGAGGACGAACTCGACAACCCCTGAGCCCCACACGTCCCACCGTCATCACCGCTCAGCGGCTCTCCGCGTCGGCGGATCACACCGAAAAGATCCGGCCACCGGCCGTCACCATTCGTCCGCTCACTCGTTTGTTGGCCGGGGAAGGTCTCCCGACAGCACGTCGTCGCGGATGAACCTGGTGGACGGGCCGAGCAGTTGCCGGCGTACATGTCCGCACACAACCCGATTCAGGTGCATTCCAAATGCCAACACTTACCCACAGACCCAGAGATCCGGCGCGGAACGGGACGAGATCCGAGCCAGTGTGCATGTCTGAACTTCACGAGAACTCCAGCGAAATGGCACGTGTGTGGATATCGTGCACCGAGCGAGGGCGCATCCGTCAGGCCATGAGATCGGCGGATGCGCCCCGTTTGTGACGATGCAACTGTGACTGGGGGGTTCATGGGGCATGTCGAGCTACCCGATTCGGACAGATCAGCGCTCGTGGGACTGGCGGGGGCGCCACGACCACGGTCTGTCGCGAACCGGCCTCGCGGCAACGAACTCGACGAGCTGTGGAGGGCGCCGAGTGCACAGCGCGAACGTGGTGGACCGGCCACCGGGAAGAGAAGGCCGGCCCGGTGCATACCGGTCGTCGTCGGGGCCGAACTCCTCGGCCTCGGGGCGCCGGCCTGGTTCCTGCTCCGCGCCGACGGGCAGTCCCGCACCTCGGTGACCGCGGCGGTCGTCCTGGCCGCGCTGATGTGGTCCGGCCTGCGGGCCATGCGCGGCCGGTACTCGGACCGGCATCCGGGCGGACCGCCGGGGGCGCTGAGCACGACCGCCGACTGGCTGCTGCTCATAGGGGTGCTCGCCGTGCTGTCCACCGTGACCGGCGATCCGACCGGTCCCGCGACGGCGGTCGTGGCCCTGCTGCCCGGCCTGCCTGCGGGGATCGCGGCGCAGGCACTGCGGCGGCTGCCGTGGCCGGGGCGCCGGCGGCGGACGGCCCGGCGGGTGCTGGTGGTCGGCGAGGCTCCCGGAGTGGAGCGCGCCGTGCGGCTGCTCGCGTCCCGTACGGACCATCCGTACGCGGTCGTGGCCGCGGTCCCGGTGGGGACGGTGCCCTTGGATTGCGGGATTCCGGTGCCGGGCCGGCTCGCGCCGGCGCCCGCCGACGACGATGCGTCGACCGTGCTGGGCGGGGCCTTCGCCCAGCACGCGGACCTGGCGCTGGTGGTTCCCGGGCCGCGGCTCTCCGGGGAGCGGCTGCGCCGGCTCTCCTGGGGGCTGCACGACGGCGGGCTCCCGCTGTCCGTGCTGTCGGAGCTCTCGGGCATCGCGGCCGGCCGGGTGCGGCCCACCGCCGCGGCCGGGCTCACCCTGCTCCATATCGCGCCACCGCTGCGCCGGGGGCCGCAGCCGGCCCTGAAGGCCGTCGTGGACCGGGCCGGAGCCGCCCTCGGCCTGCTGACCCTGGCGCCCCTGCTGGTCCTGATCGGGGCGGCGGTACGGCTCGGCTCGGACGGGCCGGTGTTCCACCGCCAGACCCGCCACGGGAAGCACAACCGGCCATTCACGATGTGGAAGTTCCGCACCATGGTGGCCGACGCCGAGAGCCGTCGGGAACGGCTCGTCGCCGCGAACGAGGCCGACGGCCCGATGTTCAAGATGCGCCGCGATCCCCGGGTCACGGGAATCGGCCGGCTGCTGCGCCGGACCTCCCTCGACGAGCTCCCGCAACTCCTCAATGTGCTCCGTGGCGAGATGTCACTGGTCGGTCCACGCCCTCCGCTGCCGGAGGAGGTGTCCCGCTACGACGAACGCGAGCTGCGGCGGCTCGCGGTGAAGCCGGGACTGACCGGCCTGTGGCAGGTCAGCGGCCGCTCGGACCTGTCCTGGCAGGAGACGGTCTCGCTGGATCTGTGGTACGTCGACAACTGGTCGGTGGCCACGGACATGGGACTCATGGCCCGTACGCTGCGCGCCGTCACCGACGGCCGCGGGGCCTACTGAGAGCGGCGGCCCATCGATGGGAAGGGTGCCGAGGCCCACGCCGCGCGTGTCCGGGCCGTTCCGGTCGGTCCTTCGGGCCCATTCAGAGCTGTGCGGTCCGCTGTTCCAGCCACCAGGCGTAGGTCTCGGCGATCCCGTCACGCAGCGCGATCCGCGGTGCGAAACCGAGCGCGGTGAGCCGGGAGACGTCGAGCAGCTTGCGCGGGGTGCCGTCGGGCTTCGTCGTGTCCCATTCGACGTGACCCTGAAATTCCGTCACATCCCTCACGGTCTCGGCGAGTTCACTGATCGTCAGGTCCGCTCCGCAGCCGATGTTGACCGGATCGTCACCGTCGTAGCGCTCCAGCAGCAGAAGGCACGCGGCGGCCAGGTCGTCGACGTGCAGGAATTCCCGGCGCGGGCTCCCCGAACCCCACAGCGTCACCGCCGACGAGCCGTCCCGGCGCGCCTCGTGGAAGCGGCGGATCAATGCGGGCAGGACGTGCGAGGTCTCCAGGTCGAAGTTGTCGCCCGGACCGTAGAGGTTGGTGGGCATGGCGCTGATGTACGAGGCGCCGTACTGCCGTCGGTAGGATCGGGTCTGCACGATTCCGGCGATCTTGGCCAGCGCGTAGGCCTCGTTGGTCGGCTCCAACGCGCCGGTGAGCAGGGCACTTTCGGGGATCGGCTGCGGGGCGAGCCGGGGGTAGATGCAGGACGAGCCGAGGAAGAGCAGCCGCTCGACCCCGGCCTCGTGCGCGCCGGCGACGACACTCAGCTGGATGCGCAGATTGTCCTCGAGGAACTGCACCGGGTAGGTGCTGTTGGCCATGATCCCGCCGACCTTGGCGGCGGCCAGCACCACGGCGTCCGGACGGGCCCCGCGGAGAAACGCCCCGGTCCGCTCCGCGTCGCGCAGATCGAGGTGTGCGCGATCGCGGGTGATCACCTCGTGCCCCTCGGCGGCGAGGCGGCGCACCAGCGCCGAGCCGACCAGGCCGCGGTGGCCCGCGACGAAGACGCGGGCACCGGATCGCAGGAGGGGGCGGACGGATTCCTGGGGCGGGCCGGGGAGATCAGTCGTCATGGGCCGGATTCTGCCAGCACCCGCAGCCCGTGGTGATGTTTTACCGCAAACAGCTCAATTCAGATATTTCGGCGAGGAGTATTCGGTGCGGAACAACAGCCACTCAGATGACCGGAGAAGGGGGGAGTCGTGGCGAAGACCGCGCTCATTACCGGCGTGACCGGACAGGACGGTTCCTATCTGTCCGAGCTGCTGCTCGACAAGGGGTACACGGTCCATGGACTGATACGCCGCTCGTCGAGCTTCAACACCGAACGCATAGACCACATCTACCAGGGGCCCGAGGAGGAGAACCGTTCGTTTCTGCTGCACCATGCCGACCTCGCCGACGGTGTCGCGCTGGTGAATCTGCTGCGCGACATCCGGCCGGACGAGGTCTACAACCTGGGCGCGCAGTCGCATGTCCGCGTCTCGTTCGACGCCCCGCTGTACACGGGTGACGTCACCGGGCTCGGCACCATCCGGCTGCTGGAGGCGGTCCGCGCGAGCGGGATCGACACCCGGGTCTATCAGGCCTCGTCGTCCGAGATGTTCGGCGCCAACCCGCCGCCGCAGAACGAACGGACCCCGTTCCATCCGCGGAGCCCCTACAGCGTCGCCAAGGTCTACTCGTACTGGTCCACCGTCAACTACCGTGAGGCGTACGGCATGTTCGCGGTCAACGGGATCCTCTTCAACCACGAGTCCCCGCGCCGCGGCGAGACCTTCGTGACCCGGAAGATCACCCGCGGGGTGGCCAGGATCAAGGCGGGCCTGCAGACCCATCTCCACCTGGGCAACCTCGATGCCGTACGCGACTGGGGGTACGCCCCCGAGTACGTCGAGGCGATGTGGCGGATGCTCCAGTGCGACGACCCGGACGACTACGTGGTCGCCACCGGCGAGGGCGTCAGCGTCCGGCAGTTCCTGGAGTACGCCTTCGCACACGCGGGCCTGGACTGGCGCGAGCACGTCCGCTACGACGCCAAGTACGAACGCCCCAGCGAGGTCGACGCGTTGATCGGGGACGCCACCAAGGCCGAGGAACTGCTCGGCTGGAAACCGGTCGTGAGGTCGCGGGAGCTCGCCGGAATCATGGTCGAGGCGGACATCCGCCAGCTGTCCGACCAACTCGCCGGTGCGGCCGTACGGGTGGACCGATGACAACGCCCGGCACCAACACGACAGCCGGCTCCACCGCACTCCCGGTGGAGCCGTGCGCCGCGACCGGCCGGCCGCGGCTCGTTCTCACCTTCGGAGCTGAATGATGAAACCGACCACGGGGCGCGGACGCCCCGGGCACGGCCGGGTCCGCGCCGCTGCCGCCGCGCTCTGCCTGCTCGCCGGAGCGCTGACCGCCGCCGCGTCCGGGGGCTCCCCGGCCGAGGCCCTCACCCCGCCGGTCTCCCTGACCGCGGACGACCTCACCACCTGGCAGACCAACGGAATCGTCTGGTCGATGGCCGGTGCGGACTCGGGTGTCGTCTACACCGGCGGAACCTTCTCCACCGTCCGGCCGCCGGACGCGGCACCCGGCACCTCGGAACGGCCCGCGGTGAACTTCGCCGCCTTCGACGCCGCGACCGGTGAGCCGACCGACTGCAGTCTGTCGTTCACGCTCTCCTCCGGCACCGCGACCGTACGGGCCCTGGTTCTCTCGCCGGACCAGAAGACCCTTTACGCGGGCGGCCAGTTCGGCTCGGTGAACGGCGTCGGGGTGAGCAACATCGCCGCGATCGACACCGCCACCTGCACCCCGCGCCAGGACTTCAAGGTCGCCGTCTCCGCGACGGTGCGGGCCCTGGCCGTCACCGCCGACACCGTCTATCTGGGCGGTGACTTCAACTCGGTGGCCGGACAGACCAGGAAGAAGTTCGCCGCGGTGACCACGGGCGCCGCCCTGAAGCCGTGGAAGGCCGACGCCGATGAGGTGGGCCGGGCCGTCGAGCTGACGCCCGACGGCAAGCACGTACTGCTCGGCGGCAATTTCTTCACCGTCAACGGCGCCACGTCGCATGCCCTGGCGGTGGTGGACGCCACGACCGGGGCCGTGACCAAGAGCTACCCGGCCGGTTTCATTCCCGACACGTCCACGGTGCAGGACCTGACCACGGACGCCACCGGCTTCTACACCGCCAACGAGGGCACCGGAGGAGGTGTCTTCGACGGCCGGATCGCGCTGAACCTGAGCACCTTCGAACAGCGCTGGCGGGACACCTGCCTCGGTGCCACCCAGGCGGTGCTCGTGCACAAGGGCGTGCTGTACAGCGGGAGTCACGCCCATGACTGCGCCACCATGGGCGAGTTCCCGAACCAGCCGCGCAAGCATCTGCTGGCCCAGTCCGTCGACGATCCGAAGCTGCTGCCCTGGTTCCCGGACACCAACGACGGGATCGGGGAGCCGGTGGGGCCGCGGGTGATGGCCCAGACCGACAAGGGCGGCCACCACTACCTGTGGGTGGGCGGAGAGTTCACCACCGTCAACGGCGCCGCCCAGCAGGGTCTGACCCGGTTCGCCGACGGCCCCGACACCGGGGCTCCATGGGTGCCCAATGTCAGCCTCTCGACCGTCGCCGCGGGCAAGGTGGAGGTCAACTGGCAGGCGAGCTTCGACACCGACGACGGCGACCTCACCTACCGGATCTACCGGGACGGCGCGAGCACCCCGGTGTACACCACGACGGCTCGCTCCATGTTCTGGGACCGGCCGCAGCTGAGGTGGACCGACACGGACGTGGCCGCGGGCGAGACCCACTCGTACCGGATCAGCGCGAGCGACGGCACCAACACCAGTGCCAAGTCGACCGCCGTCTCCGCGACCGTGGCATCCGCGGCCGAGAAGTATCCCGCCAAGGTGCTCGCGGACGGTGCCTCGCTCTACTGGCGGTACGACGACCCCTCGACCTTCGCGGGCGACACCGGCGGCGGGCGGGACAACGGCTTCGCGCGCAACTCCCCCACCCGGCTGCTGACCCCCGCCGCCGTCGCGGGTCCCTCGACCGCGATCGGGCTCAACGGCACGAACCAGTACGTCTACAGCAACAAGCGCCATCCGCAGCCGACCAAGTTCTCGGTGGAGACCTGGATCAGGACGACGACGACCAAGGGCGGGAAGATCATCGGCTTCGGCAGTCTGACCATGCAGAACAGCACCCAGTACGACAAGCACGTGTACATGCGCGACGACGGCCGGCTCGTCTTCGGGGTGAAGAGCGGCAGCGCCCGGACCATCACCACACCCACCGCCTACAACAACGGCGCCTGGCACCACGTCGTCGCCACGCAGGGCACCGGTGGCATGGCACTGTACGTCGACGGGAAGCTCAGTGCCTCGACCACCCTGTACACCGGCAACGAGAAGTACGACGGCTACTGGCGGGTGGGCGGGGACAATCTGAACGGCTGGCCCAGCAGGCCGACGAGCGACTTCTTCGCCGGGCAGATCGACGAGACCGCCGTCTACCCGACCGCGCTGAGCAGCACGCAGGTCAGTGCCCACTACGCGCTGAGGACAGCTGGATGAGGCATCCGTTCCGGGCCGGTGCCGCCGCCGTCGCACTGACGGCGGCACTGGCCGCCTGCGGCTCGTCCTCCGGCGGGGACACGGGGACGAGCGGCGCCGGACCGTCGGCGGTGCGGGCCCCGCTCACCGCCCCGTCGACCGGGCCCGGCACCGCCGCGCCCGGTGACTCCCCGGCGCCGCGCACGAGCGAGCCGCCGAAGCTTCCCTCCGATGAACTCACCCCGGCCACGGGCTCGTTCACCCGGAAGCAGAAGGAGTATCTGGTCGACCGGGTGCCCCGGGGGATGGACCCGGCGGCCGTGCTCCAGACCGGTCAGGAGACCTGCGACCGGCTGCGGTTCCTGGTGAAGGCCGACCGGGACGTGGCGGTCGGCGCGATCGTGACCGGTGAGATCGCCGATGCCGAACCGGCCGTCGAGCACCTCTGCACCCAGCACCGGGACCTGCTGCGGGAGGCCGCCCTGGGGTACGCGGACGGCACGTACGAGGGCGAGCGGCTCCGGCCCGGCCGCTACCGCGACGTGTCCCCCACCGGGAACTGCACCTGGCGGATCACCGGGGCCGACGGCAGGTCCCTGGCCTCCGGCTCCGCCTCCGCCGGGAAGCGGGCCTCGGTCACCGTCCCCCGGGAGGCCCGCGCCTTCACCTCCACAGGCTGCTACGCCTGGCTGCCCGAAGGAGACCGTGGATGAGCAGGCTGCCGATAGCCGTGGTGATCCCCACGAAGAACGAGGGACTCAACATCGCCGAGGCGGTGAAGTCGGTGCTCGGACATTTCGAGGCGGTCGTCGTGGTCGACTCGCACAGCACGGACGACACGGCGAAGATCGCCGAGGAATGCGGGGCCGAGGTGGTCACGTACACCTGGGACGGCGGCCATCCGCGCAAGAAGCAGTGGTGTCTGGACCATGTCCGCACGGATCTGGACTGGATCCTGCTGCTCGACGGGGACGAGCGGATCGGTCCCGGCCTGCTGGCCGAGTTGCGGCATATCTTCGCCGACCCCGGCGCGCCGAAGCCCGCCGCGTACGACATCCCGCTCGGCTACTGGTTCTCCGGGAAGCGGCTGCGGCACGGGTACACCATCCGCAAGCGGTCGCTGACCGACCGGACCCGCTGCCGGTATCCGGAGGTGGGGGATCTCGACGCGCCGGGAATCGGTGAGGTCGAGGGCCACTACCAGCCGGTCGCCGAGTCGGTCCGGTCGCTCCGCAATCCGATCGAGCACCAGGATCTCGACCCGGTCACCGCCTGGTTCGAGCGGCACAACCGCTACTCGGACTGGGAGGCGTGGCTGGAGCACCATCCCGAGGTCAAGGAGCAGGTGCGCAGGGTGAAGTCGCGCCAGGGGCAGCTGTTCCACAAGGCGCCGTTCAAGCCGCTGGTGTCGTTCGCGTACATGTACGTGTACCGGCGGGGGTTCCTCGACGGGCGGGCGGGGTTCGACTTCGCGCTGGCGATGAGCTTCTACCGCTGGCAGATCGCGCTCAAGTCCCGTGAGGGGAAGACGGCGTGAGCCCGTGGGCTCTCCGGCGGACCACGTCCTCGTAGGTCCGCCGGAGGGCCGCGGTCACGGCGTCGATGGTGAAGTCCTCGTTGACCAGGTCCCAAGCCTTTCTGCCCGCAATGGAGTTGGCCTCGGGGTCGAGGAGGTCCAGGACGGCGGCGGCGATCTTGTGTGCGTTCCTCCCTTCCTCGCCGACCCGGCTGTCGATGACCCGGCCCGCGCCCGCGCGCGCCACGTCGGGGCCCAGTCCGCAGGTGCGGGTGATGACCACGGGGGTGCCGACCGACATCGCTTCGAGGACGGACACGCCCAGGGGTTCCTCGATCGACGGCAGTACGTACACATCGGCCCGCCGCCCCGCCGCCAGGACCTCCTCGTGGCCGAGCGGGCCGACATGGTCGAGCGACCCCATCACCCCCAATTCGCGGGCGAGTCCGAGGGTCGCGGGCAGTGCGCCGGTGTCGGGGCCGGCCAGCACGAAGCGGGCGTCCGGGTGCTCGGCCAGGACCGCGGGCATCGCGGCGACGAAGTCCTGCGGGCGCTTGCGCTCCTGGATCCGGGCGAGGAAGAGGACCGTCGGCGGCCGCCCCGGCTCACGGGCGGGCTTGATCTCCTGCGGGCGTACGCCGTTGACGAGCCGTACGGTGCGGGTCAGCGGTACCGGTGCGGCGACCGCGTTCACATCGAGGCGCTCGGTCTCGGTGAGGTGCAGTACGGCGTCGGCGCCGCGCAGCACCCTGCGTACCCCCAGCAGGTCGGTCAGCCGGGCGACCCGGTTCTCGGTGGGGTCCACCATGCCGTGGGTCTGGAGGACCAGAGGTGTGCCGGAGGCCAGCGCGAGCAGCGCGGCGGGCAGTGTCACCAGGTCGCGCATCAGATGGACGTGGACGATGTCGGCTCCGCGCATCATGCGGCGCGCGGCGAGCAGGAGCGCTCCGGAGGTGATCCCGCTGACCTCGAACGCCGGGAGCAGGTGGCGGGCCCGGAAGAGATGGGCCGGAACTCCCTCGACCCGGCGCGGGAGGGGGCCCTCGAATCCGTCGCCGAGCGCCATGATCCGGGCGTCGTCGCCGGCGGCCCGCTGGACCTTCGACAGGTTGAGCGCCACCCTGGTCGGGCCGCCGAACGCATGGTCCGGGGTGTGCAGTGTGACGACGTGCAGGATCTTCACCAGGGCTCCCCTCGACCTCGGCCGGTCTCTTGCAGACTAGTCGTCCAAACCCCCCAAGTGGGTTGATTCGTTAGAGTGTTCACCGGTCCACGGGAACGGGGAACACATGACGTCCGTGCACGAGGCGGCGCCGCCGGCGAAGCCCATGTCATGGGCGATGCTCTCGCGCGCCCTGGCCGTGCCTCTCATCCTCGCCCTGGTGTGTTTCCTGCCCGCGGTGATCGCCGCACAGCCGGGAACGGGCGTCCGGGACACCGCGTACTGGCTCCAGCTGGTGCTGACCTGTTATGCGGGGACCCGGCTCGCGACCATGGTCCTCTCCACCCGGCGGCGGCTGCTCCAGGGCGTCTTCTGGATGTTCGTGTACATCGCGATGGGGGTGGCACCGTTCGCCCAGGCCGTGATCGGGCAGACGCCCACGCCGGCGGTCGGCCCGCGGTCGGATCTGATGACGGCCGTGGCACTGATCCTGGTGGGCTGTGCCGCTTTCGACCTGGGGGCACTGCTGGCGTCCCGGCGGCCGCTGCGGCGGCGGGACGCCGTGCGTTCCGGCACCGGTCCGGCCGTCGCGCACCGGATGCGGCTCAGACTGCTGGTGGTGCTGGCCTTCGCGGCGAGCGGCTACTACATCGTGAAGCTCGGCGGGCCCGCCGTCTTCTTCACCAGCCGTCAGGAGATCAGCGCCTCGGTCGCGGCCAGCGGGGTGGTGTCGGGCGGGTCCAATGTGGGTTCGGCCTTCCTCAAGGGCTTCGGGACGGTGCCCGCGCTGCTCGCGCTGCTCTTCTACACCCGCCGCCTCGTGACCTCGCGCAGGGCCCGGCGTTCGCCGTCGACGGTGCTGGTCCAGGCCGGGCTGATCTGCCTCAACGCGATCGTCAACAACCCGGTCTCCAACGCCCGTTACTGGTTCCTCACGGTGCTGGTCTCGCTGCTGTTCACCGCGTTCCCGAGCAGCGCCGCAATGTACCGCTCGGTGCTGGCCGCGGGGGTGATCGGGGCGCTGGTGCTGTTCCCGTACGCGGACCGGTTCCGCTACGACAGCGCCGGGTACCGGCCGGTGGAGTCCTCGTCGGTGTTCGAGCCGCTGGCCACCAAGGACTACGACCAGACGGTGATGTTCGCCAACACCATCACCTGGGTCGACACCCGTGGTCACACCTATGGGCGGCAACTGGCGGGCTCCGCGCTCTTCTTCGTGCCGCGGTCGGTGTGGAGCGGCAAGCCGGAGGACACCGGGGTGCGCGTCGGTCAGTGGATGGGGATGAGCATGACCAACCTGTCGGCGCCGCTGTGGGCGGAGCTCTGGGTGGACTTCGGCGCGCCTGGCATGGCCGGTGCCTTCCTGCTGATCGGGTACGCCGCCGCCCGTGCCGACCGGCGGTACGCGCGGGCCGTCTCGCGGGACGGTCCGGGGCCCGGCAGTGTGCTGGCCGTCACCGTGCCGCTGATCGCCGGGTACACCTTCATTCTGCTGCGCGGGCCGCTGTTGCAGGCGGCGGGGAAGCCGGCCGTCGCGGCGCTCTGTCTGCTGCTGGTCACAAGCTTCCGGAGCCGGGCTGGGCGGCATCCGCGCTGAGCGGCGGCCGCTCGGCAGTGGTGCGGCGCATCAGCCCGGCCACCCTGGTCCAGGTGGCCACCGCCTTGCACACGGACCCCAGAGACAGGCCCCAGGCGGCGCCCGGGACCCCGCCGAGCAGGTAGCCGCCGATGAGGAAGGCGACGGCGGCGAGCGAGAAGACCACCTGGACGGAGAGGGTGGTACGCGGGTCGAGGACGCGCAGGGCCAGCAGTCCGCAGGTGCCGACGGCCATCGCCGCGTACTGGCTGCCGGTCGCCGGGAGCAGGGCGGCGGCGGTGGGCCAGGTGTCGCCGAGCAGGTGGCGTCCGACCGGGCCGGGCAGCAGGGCCAGTGCGGTGGCCCAGGCGGCCGCGGTGGCCGCCAGGACGGCTGCGAGCGTCGCGGCGGCCCGTACTCTGCGCCGGTCACCGGCGAGTCTTCCCAGAAGGGGCGGGCCGAAGCCGGTGGCCGAGGTGTACAGCACGTTCAGCGGTCCGAAGAGGGTGGTCGCACCGCGCAGGGCGCCGACCACCAAGGGGTTGCCGATCGTGCCGAGCCCGAGCACGGAGAGCTGGCCCGTGGCATTGCCCACCGCGAACTCCACCACGAAGCGCCGTCCCAGATGGCCTCGGCGCAGCAGCGCCTTCAGCCGCAGGGGCGTACCGGCCGCCCTGTGGTGCAGCAGGGCGGCCGACAGCAGCAGGGCCGGCAGGGCGGAGAGCCCCCAGACGGTGACCAGCCGGGCGGCCGGGGCACCGTGCGGCTGCGCGGCCAGCGCACCCAGTACACAGACCAGTCGGAGCGCGTCGCCCGCCAGCGCCAGGTGCGGCAGATGCAGGGTGGAGAACGCGTACCGCATGGTGTCCTGGCCCAGGACGACCGGCAGGACGAGTCCCAGCGCCATGAGGGCCCGCGCGGTGGCTCCCGGCAGCATGGAACAGACGCCGGCCAGCAGTGCGCCGAGCACCGCGGCCGCGATCAGGGTGAAGGTGACCGCCGACCGGCAGGCGCCGCGCACCTCCTCGCTCCCGCCGCGCCGCAGCACGAGCGGCTGCCCGGTGTAGGCGCCGGACACGCCCAGCAGCACCGTGAAGACGAGGTAGACCGCGGAGAAGCGGGCGAAGTCGGCCACGGTGGAGAGCCGGGCGGCCGTCACCAGCACCAGGATGTTGGTGAGCGCGGCCACGCCCTGGTCCGCGACCGAGCAGACGATCGCGGTCCGTGCCCTCATCTGTGTCCGGCGGTCGAGTCGAAGGGCCGCAGCCCCAGCGTCTCGGCGGGGTCACCGGCGTACTCCGGTCCGCCCCCCTCACTCCCCCGGCCCGGCCGTCCACCGCGCGTGTGGCGCTTGGCCGCCTTCCTGAGGGCCCGGCGCTCGTGGCGGCTGCGGCCGGGGTGCAGCAGGGCGCCGAGCACGGTGCCGCCCGCCGCCCCGATGATCTCCCGGATCCGCTCCAGGTCGCTGCGGTGGACCTCGCGCGGGTCGCAGACCACCACGACGCCCTCCACCCGGTCTATCAGTGCGACGGCGTCGGCGTACGAGAGCACGGGCGGGGCCAGCACGATGACGACGGTGCCGGGCCGGTCGCCCGCCGCGACGATCACCCCGACGGGTGCCGAGGTCAGGGCTCGCGGCACGTTGTCCGTGCGTCGGCCCGCTATCAGGGTGAAGGCACCCGACCCGGGTACGTCGACGTTCATCCGGCTCTCCGACGGCCAGGCCCGCTCGCCCCGGTTCGCCCAGCCCGGCCGGGAGCCCTGCACCGCCGGTCCCAGGTCCCTGGCCAGCGCGGGGGTGCGGAGATCGGCCTCCACCAGGATGACGTCACGTCCCATCTCGGCGAAGGCCGCGGCGAGGTTGGCCGCGGCGGCGGCCGCCCCCGTGCCGTCCCCGCGCGGGGCCGTGACCAGGAGCCGGCGGCGCTGGGCGAACGAGGGATCGTAGGCGAGCCGGAAGGCCACCGCGCGGTACTCCTCGGCGAGCCGGCTGCCGCTGCGCCCGATGGCCAGCAGCGTGCCGGCGGAGGCCCGTTCCCTGGGCAGGGTGCCGAGCAGGGGTGCGCCGAGCGAGCGGACCAGTTCCCGGGTCGAGCGCACGGCCGGGTCGAAGACGAGGCGCACCCACGACAGGAGCAGTCCAAGGGCCAGGCCGACGGCGCCGCCGAGTCCCAGCAGCAGGGGGAGCCCGGCGCCGGTGGGCCCGCTCGGCGCGACGGGCTTCTTCGTCAGGTAGCCGGGCGTGGTGTCCAGTGCGCGCAACTCGGAGATCTTGCGGCTGAGTTCGGAGATCGCGACCACGAGGTTGGCCCGTGCGCCGGCCACGTCGTCGCTTCCGGTGGCCTGCTCCGTCAGCTGGTCGCGCTGTGCGGTGAGCGGGCTCAGCTGGGCACGGTAGCCCTCGACCATGTTGGCGATGCTGTTCTCGGTGCGCTGTCGGCGTATCTCCAGATAGGCGTCGGCCAGGGCCTGGGCCCGTTCCCTCGCCAGCTCCGGGGTCCGGCCGGTGTAGGCGAAGCGGAGCACGAGGGTGTTCGGCGGGTTGGTGACCTGGAGACCGGACAGCAGCGGCCCGACCTCCACCCGGTCCCCCTCTCTGGCCAGGGTGGTGACGGCCAGGGTGCCCACGGTGTCGCTGACGGCGGTCTGCCGCTCCGAGCCGATGTTGATGCCCTTGTCCGCGGAGGCACCGGCGGCGAAGGGGTCCGAGGCGGCGGAGCGTACGACGACCTCGCCCGTCGAGGTGTAGCTCTCCTCGCCGCTCAGGGCGAGCCAGCCGCCGCCGAGGAGTCCGACGACCACGCCGCAGGCGAGCAGGGCCCGGTAGCGCAGGAGCTGGCGGAACTGGTCCCTCAGCAGCGCGGGTTCGTCCTGGTCCTCCAGGGCGCGGATCGGCTGGTTCATCGACGTGGTCTCCCTTGTGTGTCCGCGAGGACCTCGGTGAGCAGGGCGTCGAAGCGGGCCAGGCCCGCCTCGCGGCTCAGGTGACGTGCGACGTACTGCGGCCCATTCGCGCCGAGCGCGTCCGCCCCCGCCGGCGCCTCGATGAGCTTGCGTACGGCCGACAGCAGGGCGGCGGGGTCCTCCGGGGCTACGAGGAGCCCGGCGCCGGACCGTTGGACCTCCTGTGCGGTGCCTCCCCCGGCGGCGACCGAGGCCACCACGGGCCGCCCCGAGACGAAGTAGGACGTGAGCTTGGACGGGACGCTCATGTCGAGTACGGATGCCCGCTGCGTCACCGCGAGAACGTCGGCGGCGGCGAGGATGTCCGTGAACTCGGCCGCGTCGGCCGGGGGCAGGATGTCCAGGTTGCGCAGGCCCGCGGCCCGTCCGCGCAGCGCCTCGCGCTGGTTCCCGTCGCCCATGAGCACCACGCGTATCTCCGGGGCGAGCCGGGCCGCGTCGACCAGGACCTCCAGCCCCTGCTTGAGCCCCATGTTCCCGGAGTGCAGGACCACCGGGGTGCCCTCGCCCCAGCCCAGCCGCGCCCGGGTGCCGGCCCGGTCGGCGGAAGACGCGTGCACATGGGACCAGTTGGGCACGGTACGGATGCGCCCCGGGTCCACTCCGTATGCGGTGACGCGGTCCACGAAGCTGTCGTGGATGACGCCGACGAGGGCCGCGGAGCGCAGCGCGTACCGTTCGGCGGCCGAGGCGGCGGCCGCCGCCCTGCCGCCGCCCCGGATGCCGCTCTGCGCGGCGGCGGCGCCCATCAGGTCCTGCACGACCGGTATGTACGGGACACGGTGGCGGGCGGCCAGCCGGGCACCGATGACACCCCCGGCGAGGCTGGGAATCTGGGAGACCACCGCGTCCGGCGGGCGCGAGGCGGGCGGTGACAGCAGGCCGTGGCCGAGCACCGACGCCTCGAACAGGGCTCTGCGCAGGGCCGTCTGACGGGGCGGCACATAGTGTCTTCGCCGGTGAACGGTGACCCCGGCCCGCCGCTCGGTGACCCGCCACACCCCCCGGTACTCCGGGTCGGTCCGCCAGGAGGGGTAGTGCGGCATTCCGGTCAGTACGTGTGTGTCGGCCCCGGCCGCGGCCCAGTGCTCGGCGAGCTGCGCGGCGTACGGGCCGATGCCCGTCACCTCGGGTGCGTAGTTCGTCGAGACCACCAGCAGGGTGCGGTCCTCGAACGGCTTGTGACACTCGGCATCGGACATGGACGCTCGCCTTCCCCCCGGAACGATCTGTCTTCCCCCAAGGAACAGCCCCAAAAGCGAGCTTATCCGTTCACGTGATGCGCAAGTGGCCTTCACAGTAAGGTCGTTGCACCATCAACACCGATACCGATATCCCACCGCACCGGATGCCATGTCCGGACAACTGCCGCGCGGGACACGGGCATCGCGTTCACCATGGGGGGAGAGAACGGATGGCGCACAGGGTCGGCTACGCGCCGGGGGTCTACGATCTGTTCCATGTGGGGCACCTCAACATCCTGCGGCATGCCCGCAGTCAGTGCGACTACCTCGTCGCCGGGGTTGTCTCGGACGAGATGGCCGCGCTCGCCAAGGGGCACCGGCCGGTGATCCCGCTGCCGGAGCGGCTGGAGATCGTGCGCAGCGTGCGCTACGTGGACGCGGCGTTCGTCGAGACGGTGCCCGACAAGGTCGAGACCTGGCAGCAGGTCAGGTTCGACGTGATCTTCAAGGGGGACGACTGGCGGGACACGGAGCGAGGAAAACGGCTGGAACGCGACTTCGCCGAGGTCGGTGTGGAGGTCGTCTACTTCCCGTACACCGTGCATACGTCCAGCACCCAGCTGCGCCGGGCGCTGGACACACTCGTCAGTCCGCAGTCCGGAGCGCTCTGAGCTCCCTGAACCACTTGGCGAGGAACACCACCAGGAACAGCGCGTGCACCAGTGCCAGGGCCGCGTAGCCGATGCGGAACGCGGTGGGGTCACCGAGGAGCAGGAACACCGGACAGAACACTCCGTAGTCGGCGGGCAGCAGCGCGACGGCCCGCAGCCGCGAGACCGGGGCGGCGGCGTCGGGAGCGGGCCGGGCGGACCCCTTCCCGAGCTGTTCGCGCAGCAGCCCCGCGCAGAAGGTCAGCACGGCCGCGAACAGGAATCCCAGCGGCAGGAGCAGCCAGCCCTCTCCGGGCAGTGGGAAGAATCGCCGGAACGAGATCAGCACGGCGGTGTGGACGAGGATCATCTTGGCGCAGTCCACGACATGGTCCAGCCACTCACCGTCCGGGCCGCCCCGGCCGGTGAGCCGGGCCAGTTGCCCATCGGCCGAGTCGAGGGCGAAGCCGATGGCGAGACCGGCGTAGACCGCGACGGCGAGCCCGGGGGACGGACGGACGAGGGCCACCATCCCGATGGCGGCGAAGGTGAAGAACGCGCTGATCGACGTGACTTGATTGGGCGTCAGTCCCATGCGGTATGCACCGGCCGCGAACAGCCGGCCGGCCGGCCGGTTCACGTACCGCGAGTACAGCGACACCCCCTTGGCCGTCTTCTGCGCGCCGCGCAGCTCACGAAGAACCGTGCCCGTGTTTCCCATCCGCCCCCCAGCGTGCCGCCGTTGCCGTCGGAGCCGCATCATGGCACGCGGGCCCGGTCCCGCGTGGCCACTCGCCCGCTCCGGCCGGCCACGGCGGTGACGCCGCGTATCAGGCGGGAGCGGTGCGGCACTCCGGGTGGCCCCAGCCGTTGGGGTTCTTGGCGATCATCTCCTGTGCCGCGTACGGCTTTCCGCAGTGGCAGCGGCCGGCGAACCTGGCCCGGATGGTTCCACCGGAGCGGGCCGGGCGTGACGCTCCCTGGGCCTTCTTCGTCGCCGTGCCGCTCCGCCGACCCTCGGTCGCGCGGGCCGGAGCGGGCGCCGGCAGCTCCGTGGCACCGTGCGCGGTTCCGGCCGGCCGCTGGGCCACCGCGGCCTCGCTGGCCGCTTGGTCCGCGAGCGCGTTGAGCGGGTCGCCGTCCACCTGGTGGGCGGGAACGTAGGTGAAGCGTACGGACCGGCCGGTCAGCAGGGCATCGATGGCGACCACGAGCTCACGGTTGGCCACCGACTTCCCTGCCGAAGTCTTCCAGCCGTTGCGCTTCCAGCCCGGCAGCCACTTCGTGACCGCGTTCATCGCGTACTGCGAGTCCATCCGCACCTCGATCGGAACGGACGGGTCCGTCGACTCCAACAGCTCACGGAGCGCGGTGAGTTCGGCGACGTTATTGGTGGCGGTTCCCAGCGGTCCCGCCTCCCAGCGCTCGGGCCGCCCCTGCGCGTCGGCCACGACCCATGCCCAGGCAGCGGGTCCCGGATTGCCCTTGGACGCCCCGTCACAGGCGGCGATGATGCTTTCGTTCATGCCCCCGATCATGCCAGCGTCACGGCGCCCCACTGGAAACCGTGACTCTGAGTGACGATTCGAGGTGCGGCGGTGCGACGGCGCTGGTTCTCTGATGGAGCCCGCTCTTCCCAACCGCACAAGGAGCGATGATGAGCGTTGCACGTGAATCCGGTGACCGTGCGCAGCAGCTGCGCGAGAAGGCCCGGCACATGACCGAGGCCGCCGAGCGCACCACCGACCCTGAGCAGCGCCAGCGGCTCCAGGAGAAGGCACGGAAGCTTCAGGAGCAGTGCGACCAGATGGGCGGCGGCGGCATCCGCCCGCCCAAGTAGCACCCGCCTCACGCCAACGGCCGACGTCTTGCCGCTCTTCCATGAGTGTGCGGCAAGCCGTCGGCCGCTGTGCGGGAGCGGCTCCGCAGCCGTCCCTGTACCCCCGGCCCTCGGCCGCTGTTTCAGTAGGGGTGTTTGTTCGCCTTCTCCGCCCACGCCCGGTAGGACGTGTTCCCCAGTTCGGGATGGATCTGTTCGAGTGTGATGCTGCGCCGGTCCGGCGGCCTGGCGAAGTCCTCGTACTGGAAGGCGTCGTCGAAACCGATCTCCTGGGTCGCCTTCCAGTCACAGCTGTAGTAGACGGCGCCGATGCGGGCCCAGTAGATGGCGCTCATGCACATGGGGCACGGGGCTCCGCTCGTGTAGATCGTGCATCCCTGCAGCATCCGGGCACGCTCCGGAACGGAGTCCTGTGAGCCCTCGGGGCGGGGCACCAGTCTGAGCGTGTACCGGTCCTGGTACGCCTCACAGATGCTGGGCGCCTCGGGATTGAGGAGCTGAATGGCCTTGCGGATGGCTTCGACCTCGCCATGGGCGGTCGGATCGGCGGTGAGAAGCACACGGTTCTGCCCACGAGCGATGATCTCGCCGTCCTTGGTGATCACAGCGCCGAACGGCCCGCCCCAGCCCTGCTCGACGGACTCGGTCGCCAGCCGCACCGCTTCGGCCATGAATTCCTTGTGCCCCATCACGAGACCCCACTTCGTCCGGCGCTCGCCTCCTGGCGCGACCACTTTCCGGGGACTACTATTAGCCCTATTTGTCCGACAACTCCCTTTAGAACTAGACTACTCCGTATGAGTACCCGTGCAAGCCCCGACCCCGGCGGCAGCGCCACGGTCGTCATCTCGCAGAGAGTCCGGGCCGGCCGGAACGACGACTACAGGCGGTGGCAGGAGAAGACCAATGAAGTCGTACGGGGCTTCGACGGGTTCCAGGGGACGGAGATGTACTCACCGGCCTCCGGCGACGAGAACGACTGGGTCGTCGTTTTCCGCTTCGCCCGGATCGGGCAACTCACCCACTGGCTGGAATCACCGGCACGTCGGCAACTTCTCGACGAGGGCCGCCCCCTGTTCGACGGGCCCGCCACGCAGGAGGTGCTCTCCGGCGGGACGCCGACCGACGACGTCGTCACGGCCGTTGTCTCGCACGACGTGCGGCCGGGCCACGAGCGGGACTTCCTGCGCTGGCAGGACAGGATCCTCAAGGAGCAGGAGAGACAACCGGGTTTCATGGGATCCGAGATGTTCGAGCCGGTGAAGGGCATCCAGGACCGCTGGGTGGTGGCCTTCCGCTTCGACACCCGGCAACACCTGGAGGCATGGCTCGACTCCGACGCCCGCCGACGGCTCATCGAGGAAGGGCACGACCACTTCGGCTCCTACGACGTACGCAGGATCGGCTCGGCGTTCGGCGGCTGGTTCCGATTCGGTTCGGGCCCGCAGGAGGGCGTACCGCCCAACTGGAAACAGGCCATGTCCGTGGTGCTGGCGCTGTATCCGACGGTGATGGTCCTGGAGCTGACGGCAGGCGACTGGTTCAAGGACCTGGGGGTGCCGGGGTACATCGCGCTGTTCCTCAGCAACGTACTGAGCGTCAGCATCCTGACCTGGCTGCTGATGCCGCTGGTCAACCGGGCACTCGCGTTCTGGCTGCTGCCGGGCCGCGCGCGGTCCGTCCGCGCCCATGTGGCCGGGGCCGCCGTCGTGGTGGTGTGCTGCCTGGTGATCATCACGGTCTTCGGCCTGACCACCGGTTGACGCCTCCGCGTCCTGACCACCGGCCGTTCCGGCGCACGCGCACATCGGCCCTTCCGCTCCGCAGCCACCCGAGGCACGCGCGGGTCCGGATGTTGACGCACCTCCAGCGAAGGCCCTAGGTTGCGGTAAGCGCTTTCCAGCCGCACCCAGGAGACTCGGGACATGAGCAGTCCACTGCGCATCACGCACGCCCACGGGGACCGGATCACGGTCACGGAGGAGCGCGGCGGCATCGACCTGATCAGCTACGTCTACCGCCCGGAGGCGGCCTGGGAGGCCCCCAAGCCGTACATCCACCCCATGCGCACACTGTCCGACAACGTTGTCACCGACTATCGGCCCAACGATCACCGCTGGCACAAGGGCCTCCAGATGACGGCCTCCCACCTCTCCGGGCAGAACCTCTGGGGAGGCAACACCTATGTGCACGGACGGGACTACCAGCCGCTGCCCGAACGGGTCGGATCGATGGCGCACCTCGGATTCGACGAGGTCACGGCGGACGCCGGCCGCGCGGTCGTCGCGGAGCGGCTGAGCTGGCGCCACAACGACGGCACCCACTGGGCGGACGAGCTGCGCCGCGTCGAGCTGCACGACGTCGAGCACGAGGAACGCACCGGTCCCGGCTCCGGCACCACGGGCGCGAACACCGGCGGCAGCTGGTCGCTGACCTGGTCCAGCGCGATCACCAACCGGCGTGCCGAACCGCTGCTCTTCGGCAGCCCGACGACCCACGGCCGGGAGGCGGCCGGCTACACCGGCCTCTTCTGGCGCGGGCCGCGCGCCTTCCGGGGCGGGCGGATCCTCGGCCCGGACGGGGAGGGTCCGGAGCTGATGGGCACGCAGGCACCCTGGCTGGCCTACAGCGGCGAACACGACGGCGCCGACGGTCACGCCACACTGATCTTCCGGCACGCCCCGGAGAACGACCACACGGGAGCGGGCGGCACCCACCCGGCCCACTGGTTCGTCCGCGACGAGCCCTTCGCCGCGGTCGCCCCCTCCTTCGCGTTCCACGAGGAGCTGGAGCTCGCCCCGGGCGACACCCTGGCCCGCCGCTACCGGGTCACCGTCGCGGACGGGGCGTGGGACCGGGAGCGGATCACCGACTACCTCGCGGAGCACCCGTGGTGAACCCTGACATGGACGGCACCGGCCTGTACGTGGAAATGCCGCTCGCCGACGCCGACCGCACCCGGCTGCGTGAACTCTGTGCCGGGCCCGTCCGGTTCGCCGACCCGGGGACCATCTCGGAGGCGGACGCCCGTGCCCTCACCGGCGCCCGCATCGCGCTCGGCAATCCCAGGGCTGCCTGGGTGGCCGACGCGCCCCGGCTGCGGTGGCTGCAGCTCGCCTCGGTCGGGATCGACGGCTATCTCGGCCTGGACTGGCCCGACCTCGGCCGTCGGCTGACCGTCACCAACCTGGGTGATGTCTTCGCCGACCCGGTCGCGCAGTCGTGCCTGGCGGGGCTCCTCGCGCTCCATCGCGGGATCGACCGGCTCTCCGGACTGCGTACCGGAGGCAGGTGGGCGAAGTCCGCCGTGCGGCCCCGGCTGCGCCTGCTGACCGGGGCCCGGGTCCTGGTGCTGGGCCGGGGGTCCATCGCCCGGCGGTTCGCCGAGCTGACCGGCCCGTTCGGCTGCGCCGTCACCTACTTCGCACGCGGCTCCGGGGACCTCCGTACCCTGGCCGAGCTCGATGAGCGGCTGCCGGACTTCGACGTGGTGGTGGGGCTGCTGCCCGAGACGCCCGAAACGAGCGGACTGCTCGATGCGCGGCGGCTGGCCCTGATGCGGCCGGGGGCCGTTCTGGTCAACGCCGGCCGGGGATCGCTGGTGGACGAGGAAGCCCTGGTGACCGAGCTGTCCTGCGGGCGACTCGGCGGAGCGGTGCTGGACGTCACCGCCGAGGAACCGCTGCCCGCCGGTCATCCTCTGTGGACCTGTCCCCGGGTCGTTCTCACCCAGCACACCGCGGGCGGATCGACGGACGAGAGCGCCCGGGTGGTCGACCTGTTCATCGACAACTGGAGCCGGCTCCGAGCCGGTTCACCGCTGCGCAACCCCGTGCAGTGGTCCAGGGGATTCTGAGGAAACGACGTCATGTCCGAACCGTCTTCCGCGCACATCGGCGCACAGCCCGACGACGGGGTGCGCGTCGCGGCGATCCGGCCGGTGCTGCTCAGCGCCCCCTACGCGGATCCTGACAATCTGGAGGTGCGCCTGGCGCTGCCGACGGGGCGGCGCACGACCGGTCTGGTGGAGGTCACCCTGGACGACGGCACGACCGGGCTCGGGGAGGGCTATCTCGCCGTCTTCGCACCGCAGGTCTTCGTGTCGACGGTCGATCTGATCGCTCCCTACCTGATCGGCCGTCCGGCCGGGGACCTGGCGGGGCGGTACCGGGACATGGTCCTCGTGACGGGCTACTGGAGTCTTCAGGGAGCTGCCCGCCATGTCGTCTCCGCCGTGGAGGCGGCCCTGGTCGACGCCCTCGGGAAGCGGGCGGGCGTGCCCGCGTACGAGGTGCTGGGCGGCCTGCGAACGGACCGGATCCGGCTTTACGCCAGCGGGGGCGACTCGACCTCCCCGTCGGCGATGAGCGCAGAGATCGCCGCCGTCGCGGCCCTGGGCATCGACACCTTCAAGATCAGGGCGCGGGGCCACGAGGCGGACAAGGCCGTGTGGACACTGGAGCACGCGGCAGCGCATGGCATCGGCGTCGCCGTGGACATGGCGCAGAATCTTGAGGACCCTGGCCAGTCGGTGGCGGACACGACGGCGTTCCTCGACGCGGTGAGGACCGGCACCCGGCGGCCGGTGCGCTTCCTGGAAGAGCCGCTCGGGCCTGCGCGGGCCGCCGCGTACCCCGTTCTGCGGCAGTCGGCCGGCTGTCCGGTGGCGGGCGGGGAGACCGTCACCACCGCGCAGGAGCTGCTGGCGCGCATGGCATCGGGGTACTACGACATGGTGCAGCCGGACGCCACGGTCGTCGGAGGCCTGCGCCAGACGCTGGCGGTCTTCGCGGGCGCTGCGGAGCACGGCGTCGAAGCGGTCGTGCACTGCTGGGGCAGCGCCGTGTGCCAGGCGGCCAACTACCACGCCGCCTTCTCCGGGGGCGGTCGGCTGGCCGAGTGGCCGATGCCCCGGTATCCGCTGCGTTCGGAGCTGCTGGTCGAGCCGTTCCGCCTGGAGGACGGTTGCCTGCTCGCTCCGCGGGCCCCGGGGCTCGGTGTCCGGCTCACTCCGGAGACCGAACGGCGGTACGCCTTCCGGGAGGATGCCGTCTACCGCTGTGCGACCACGGTGCCGCCGGCCGTGCCGGAGCGGTGGCGCACGGGCTGACCCCGCGGGCGGGAGGGCGGTCCCGCTGGCGGGTTTCCTATGGCGTGCGCAATGGGAAAACGCTTTCAGTGCGGCTATCGTAGCCCTATGCAGAGCCAGGTCAATCGACGTTCCGCCCGTCCCCGCCCGTCGTCCGCCGTGACGCTCCAGCAGGTCGCGCAGGACGCCGGGGTCTCTCTCGCCACGGCTTCGCGCGTCCTCAGCGACAGCGACCGCAACGTCACCCAGGAGCTGCAGGAGCGTGTCCTGGAGGCGGCCGCCCGGCTCCGCTATGTCTCCAACGCGCCGGCCCGCGCGCTCGTGCAGTCCACCACCTCGATCGTCGGCCTGGTCGTGCACGATGTGAACGACGCCTACTACTCCGCCATCGCGGCCGGTGTCATGGAGGTCGCCCGCGACCACAAGCTCCTGGTGATGCTGGCCGGCACCTTCCACGAACCCGGACTCCAGGCCGAGTACGTGGCCCGGCTGCGCGCGCAGCGGGCCCGCGCCGTGATCCTCGCCGGATCGGGCTTCACCGGTGGGAGTCCCGCGCTCACCCAGGAGCTGGAGGCCTTCGCGGCACAGGGCGGCCGGGTGACCGCGGTCGCGCACCAGGGTCTCGCGGTGGACACGATCGTGCCGGGCAACCGCGAGGGCGGCCGGGCCGTCGCCGAGCACCTCGCCGGACTGGGACACACCGAGATCGGCGTCATCTGCGGACCGCTGGGACTGGTCTCCGTGCAGGACCGCCTGAACGGCTTCCTGGAGCGCGCCGCCGAGCTGGGCGTCGTGGTGACGGAACACCACCGGGTCGAGGCCGACTTCACCCGGGACGGCGGGCGGGCCGCGGCGGTACGGCTGTTCCGCAGGTCGCCGGGGATCACCGCGCTGTTCGCGCTCAACGACGCCATGGCGCTGGGTGCGCTCGCGGCGCTCCGGGACGATCTCGGCAGGAGCGTCCCCTCCGATGTCTCCGTCGTCGGCTTCGACGATCTGCCGGTGGCCTGTGACGTCACACCCGCGCTGACCACCGTACGGCTGCCGCTGGAGGAGATCGGCCGCCGGGCACTGCTGCTGGCGCTCGGTGATGCCACGGCTTCGCCGCGCTCGCTCGATGTGCCGTCGCGTCTGGTGGTCCGGGCCAGCACCACACCGCCGCCCCGCGCGACCGGCTGAATCCCCGGGGTCCTTCGTCGGGAGCACCGAATTGACGCATCAAGGTGACACATCCGTTGCTTGACGCGCTAATTCGACGATCCTTTCCCTGCAACCCTCTTGAAATAATGCATTAACCCCCACCACACTGACATCAGCGTCGATTGACGCGTCAAATCCGAGGGGGTGATGGCTGGATGGGTACGTCGGGGCCCAAGTACCAGCGCATCAAGGACGAGTTGCGGGCCGAGGTCGCGCGCGACGAGTACGAGGCCGGTGCTCCGTTCATCACGCAGAACCAGTTGCGCGAGCGCTTCGGGGTCAGCTCGACCACCGCCGTCCGGGCGCTCAACGACCTCGTCACGGAAGGGCTGTTGGTGCGCCGCCGGGGCCGGGGCACCTTTGTCGCCGACCCCGGTGACCGGACCGCGGAGCCGGTCGCGGCCCACCGGTCCGGCGTGATCGCCTGCATCATCAGCGGGCAGGGGCCGTACCAGTCGGAGGTGCTGCGCGGGATCGAGTCCGGCTGTTCGGAGCGCGGGCTGCGGCTGTTCTTCTCGGACTCCGCCGTCCATATGACCGACACCGGGCACGCCGACCACGGTGCGTCGCTGGCCCGCCAGGACCAGGCGCTGCGCCAGGCCGTCGCCGACCGCGTCGACGGCATCATCCTGTACCCCGTCGAGGGCCCGCCGGACCCCGATGTCCTCGACGAGCTCAGGCGTCTGCGCATCCCGATGGTCCTGGTCGACCGGTATTTCCCGGATCACGCCATCGACTCGGTCACCGCCGACAACTACAACGTCGGCTACCGGCTCACCGAACATCTGCTGGCCGACGGGCACGAGCGGATAGCGACGCTCTGGGGCGAGACGCGGTGCACCAGCGTCCACGACCGGATGACCGGGCACAAGCAGGCGTTGCGCGCCCATGACCAGCCCCTGCTCCCCCAGTTGACCGCGCTGCGCTCGTACACCGCACTGCCCGAGGACGAGCGCAGGCAGCTGCTGACCGAGCTGCTCGGCTCGCCCGAGCCGCCGACCGCCCTGCTCTGCGCCCACGGCTTCGCGGTCGCCACCGCCGCCGCCGATCTGGCCTCGCTCGGCATCGCCGTGCCCGACGAGATCGTGCTGGCGGGCATGGACGACGCCGGCCCCTACGATCTGCTGCCGCTCACCAGCTTCGCCGCGCGGCTGCCCGCCAGGGAGATCGGCGGCCGGGCGGTCGAGCAGCTGGTCACCCGGATCGCCGAGCGCACGGCGGGCGAGGACCCGTACCGCAGCGCCGAGCAGATCGTGCTCCCCGTCCGGATCAGGACCCGCGAGTCCGTTCCGGTCCGGCTCCGTACCGTCGCCGCCCGCCGGCCCTGAGGGAGGAGACTCCTGTGTTCGCCGCCCCCACCCCCCGTACCCGCGAACTCGGGACCGATGTCCTGGTGGTCGGTGCCGGTCTCGGTGGCCTCGCCACCGCGCTGACCGCCGCCCGGTTCGGACACCGCGTCGTTCTCACCGAGGCGACCGACTGGCCCGGTGGCCTGTTCACCGCGCAGGCCGTGCCGCTCGCCGACGGCCACCGCATCGAACTGGACCCCGTCTCCCCCGGCTACCGCGATCTGCGTGAGCGGATACGCGACTTCTACCGGCGCAACTACCCGCTGTGCCCCGAGCCGTTCGCCGATCCGCTGCTCGACCCCGGCCTCAGTACCACCGGCCATCTCAGCCACGAGCCGCGCGCCGCGCTCGCGGTCGTCCAGGAGCTCCTCACGCCGCACCTCGCCTCCGGCCGGCTCACCCTGCTGCTCCGCCACCGCCCGGTCGCGGCCCTGACGGACGGGGACCGGGTCACCGCGGTCACCCTGGAGGCGGCGGACGGCGAACCGCTGACGGTCAGCGCCCCCTATGTCGTCGACGCGACGGATCTGGGCGAGCTGCTCGGCCTCGCGGGCGTCGAGCACGTCACCGGCGCCGAGTCCCGCGAGGAGACCGGTGAGCCGCACGCGCCCGCCGTCGCCGATCCGCTGGACCAGCAGCCGGTCTCCTGGGTCTTCGCCCTGGACCACCGCCCCGGCGAGGACCACACCGTCGACCGGCCGGCGGGTTACGACCGGTGGTCCGAGGCCTTCTCCTGGGACACCGCGGAACCGGGCGGCGGCCCGGCCCGCTCCGTGCCGCTGTTCCTGCACGAGCCGGACGACGTACCGTACTGGGCCGCACCGCCCAACGACCGCTGGCACCAGCTGCGGGCGCTCGCCCGGAGCCGGTATCTGCCCGGTACGTTCGACAGCGACATCACCCTGGTCGACTGGGAGCAGACCGCCTACGCGCGGCTGCCGCTCGTCGGTTCCGGCGAGGAGGTACGGGCGGAGGCCGAGCGGGAGGCGCGCGAGCAGGCCCTGTCGTTCCTGTACTGGATGCAGACGAACGCGCCACGGCACGACGGCGGTCAGGGCTATCCCGAGCTGCGGCTGCGGCCCGATGCCACGGGAACCGACGACGGCTTCGCCAAAGCCGTGCACGTACGCGAATCCCGGCGCATCCGGGCAGAGTTCACCGTGCTGGAGCACCATCTGACCGTCGCGGCACGGGCCGGTGCGCCGGGTGCCGAGGCCTTCACCGACAGTGTGGGCACGCTGCGCTCCCGGATCACCCTGCACCCGGGGACGGGGGGCGGTGCCGGGCTGGATCTGGAGTGCCTGCCGTTCCAGCTGCCGCTGGGCTCGCTGCTGCCCGTGCGGGTGGAGAATCTGCTCCCGGCCGGGCGGAACATCGGCGCCACACATCTCAGCGCACCCGCGCTCGGCGGGCACGCGGGCCAGTGGAGCATCGGTGAGGCCGTCGGCGCACTGGTCTCCTACTGCCTGGAGCACCGGCTGCCGCCGCGTGCGGTCCGCGGGAGCGAGCAGCGGCTCGCCTCCTTCCAGGACCGGCTCAGCACCTCGCTCGGCCTCGCCCTCGACTGGCCGGACCGGCTCCGCACCGGGCCCGTGACCAGTGCCGGGGCGCTCTACGCCACCCTCTGACCCGACCCACCGCCCTTCCTTCGGGAAGGGCACCTTCCCGACGTGCTGGAAAACGCTTACCAATCCCGGCGGCTCACGCCCTCAGCCTGGACGGCCCCCTGTGACTGTGACTCCCTATCGTGTACTGCTCGTCGGCGCGGGCAACATCGCCCGCGCCGTCCACATGCCGGCGTTCCTCGAACTCCCCGCGGACTTCGTGGTGGTGGGCGCCGTCGACGCCGATCCCGCGGCCGCCCGCTCCTTCGCCGCCGACTTCGCGCTCCCCCACCACTCCACCGATCTCGCCGCCTCGCTGGGCGGGATCCGTCCCGATCTCGTCGTCATCGCCTCGCCGCCCGTCGCCCACCGGGAACAGGTCGTCGCGGCGCTGACGGCCGGGGCCTGGGTGTGGTGCGAGAAGCCGCCCGCGCTCAGTCTGGCGGAGTACGACGCCATGACCGCCGCCGAGGGCGAGCACGGTCCGTACGCGCCGATCGTCTTCCAGCACCGGTTCGGCTCGGGGGCCGAGCACGCCAAGGCACTCATCGCCTCCGGGGAGCTGGGGGCGCCCCTGGTCGCCCACTGCCAGACCACCTGGTACCGCGACGACGCCTACTACGCGGTTCCCTGGCGCGGGAAGTGGGCGACCGAGGGCGCGGGCCCCGCCATGGGGCTCGGCATCCACCAGATCGACCTGCTGCTCGAACTGCTCGGCGACTGGGCGGAGGTCCGGGCCATGGCGGGCCGGCTGGCCCGTGACGTCGAGACCGACGATGTCACCACCGCCACCGTGCGCTTCGCCTCGGGGGCGCTGGCCACCGTGGTCAACAGCGCACTCTCGCCGCGCCAGCTGAGCCATCTGCGGATCGATCTGCGGGACGCCACCATCGAGCTGAACCATCTCTACGGCTACGGGAACGGCGACTGGACCTACACTCCGGCCCCCGGCGTCGACCCCGGCCGGGCGGAGGCCTGGAACCCCCCGGCCGAGGACGTCCCGAGCTCGCACAGCGCCCAGCTCCGCTCCCTGCTGGCCGACATGCGGGCGGGTCGGAGGCCCAGGGCGAGCGCCGGGGACGGCCGCCGCTCGCTGGAGCTGATCACCGCGATGTACAAGGCGGCGCTCACCGGTCATCCGGTGTCGGCCGGCGGGATCGTCCCGGGCGACCCCTTCTATTCGGCACTGCACGGCTCCGTCCCCGGCTGGGCGCCGCAGGGGTCCGGGCGATGAACGACCGTCCCGGGGCCCGTCCGGACGGTGGTGCCGACCGTGCTCTGCTGCTCACCTTCGACGACCGGCACGTACGCGAGTGGGCGGCGGCCGCGCCGCTGTTCACCTCGTACGGCGCGCGTGTCACCTTCTTCGTCTGCGAGCCGGACCGGCTCGACCGGGACGAGGTGCGGCTGCTGCGCGGGCTCGCGGACGACGGCCACACCATCGGCTGCCACGGCCTGCGGCACGAGCGCGCACCCGGGTTCGTCGCCGCGCACGGCGCGGGCGCCTATCTCGACCGGGAGGTGGTGCCCGCCCTCGACGGACTGCGCAGCCTCGGCTTCCCGTCGCGCAGCTTCGCCTACCCGTGCAGCGCCCGCGACGAGCACACCGACCGGCTGCTCCTCACGCTCTTCGAGCGGCTGCGCGGCGGAGTGCCCGTCGCCCGTCGCGCCGATCCCTCCCTCGCGGCCGAACTGCACGTCCCGGCCGGGGACATCCCGGCCCGGCGGGTCCTGCTGGGCTGCTCGGTGGATTCCGGGCGCGGGCCCGTCGCGTACGGGGACGACCTGACCGGCGTCGAGGCGGCACTGCGCCGGACCGCCGAGCACGGCGGTGCGACCACGCTCTACGCCCACGCGGTCGCCGACTCCCACGAGGCCAACCATGTGACCCCGGCCCGGCTGGAGAAGCTGCTGGCCCTGGCCGACGGGATGTCGCTGCCCTGCGTGGGCTTCGACGAACTCCCGTGAACCACTTCCGCTTCGCACACAATTCGTTCAGAGGGGCCCTTCACCCATGCATGACGACCGCACACTGACCGAGGAACGCCTCGACCGCGCCCTGCGCGAGCGCATCCGCCCCGCCGTCCATCCCCGTTCGGTACCCCTGGAGTTCGAGGTCTGGCACGCCCCCGGCGAACCGGTGCCCTTCGCCGAGGCGGTGGCCGCCCCCTTCGGGCCCGGTGCCGTCGGCGACGACTGGGGGCCGGCCTGGGGCACCAGCTGGTTCCGGGTGACCGGCCGGGTCCCGGACCAGTGGGCCGGTGAGACCGTCGAAGCGGTCATCGACCTCGGCTTCGCCAAGGACCGGCCCGGGTTCTCCGCGGAGGCGCTGGCGCACCGGCCGGACGGCAGCGTCGTCAAGGCGCTCAATCCACGCAACACCTGGCTGCGGGTGGGCGAACCGGTCGCGGGCGGCGAGGAGTTCACGTACCTCCTGGAAGCCGCCGCCAATCCGGAGATCCTGGACGGCGTCAGCGCGCTGGGCGACCGGGGGACGGCGGGCGGCGAGCCGCTGTACCGGGTCGAGCGGATGGACCTCGCGGTCTTCGACCGGCAGGTGTGGGAGCTGGTCCAGGACCTGGAGGTGCTCGACCAGCTGATGCGGCAGCTGCCGCTCGGCTCGGCGCGCCGCTGGGAGATCCTGCGCGCGGTGGAACGCTGTCTGGACGCCCTGGACCTGGACGCGGTGGGGGCGAGCGCGCCAGCCGCCCGGGAGCAGCTGCGCGCCGTGCTCTCCTCCCCCGCGCACGCCTCCGCCCACCGGCTGTCGGCGGTGGGTCACGCGCACATCGACTCGGCGTGGCTGTGGCCGCTGCGGGAGACGGTGCGCAAGGTCGCCCGCACCACCTCCAACGTGGTGGCGCTGATGGACGACTGCCCGGAGTTCGTCTTCGCGATGTCGCAGGCGCAGCAGCTGGACTGGCTGCGGGAGCACCAGCCCGCGCTGTACGCCCGGGTCAAGGAGAAGGCCGCCGCCGGGCAGTTCGTGCCGGTGGGCGGGATGTGGGTGGAGTCGGACACCAACATGCCCGGATCGGAGGCGCTGGCCCGGCAGTTCGTGTACGGCAAGCGGTTCTTCCTGGAGGAGTTCGGGGTGGAGACCGAGGAGGTGTGGCTGCCCGACTCGTTCGGCTACTCGGCGGCGCTGCCGCAGCTGGTGAAGCTCTCCGGTTCGCGCTGGTTCCTCACCCAGAAGATCTCGTGGAACACGACGAACCCGTTCCCGCACCATTCGTTCCTGTGGGAGGGGCTGGACGGCACCCGGGTGTTCACGCACTTCCCGCCGGTGGACACCTATGTGGCCGAGCTGTCCGGCGAGGAACTCGCGCACGCCGAGGCGAACTTCCGGGAGAAGGGCCGTGCCACGCGCTCGCTGGTGCCGTTCGGCTGGGGCGACGGCGGTGGCGGCCCCACCCGCGAGATGCTGGCACGCGCCGAGCGGCTCGCGGATCTGGAGGGTTCGCCCCGGGTGACGATCGAGCGGCCCTCGGAGTTCTTCGCCGCCGCCGAGGCGGAGTACGACCGGCCGCCGGTGTGGCTGGGCGAGCTGTATCTGGAGCTGCACCGCGGTACGTACACCTCGCAGGCACGGACCAAGCAGGGCAACCGGCGCAGCGAGCATCTGCTGCGGGAGGCGGAGCTGTGGGCGGCGACCGCCGCCGTGCGGACCGGGTTCCCTTATCCGCACGAGGAGTTGGACCGGATCTGGAAGAGTGTGCTGCTGCACCAGTTCCACGACATCCTGCCGGGTTCGTCGATCGCCTGGGTGCACCGGGAGGCCGAGGCCACGTACACCCGGATCGCCGCGGAGCTCGAAGCGGTGATCGGGGCGGCGCAGCGGGCCCTGGCCGGCGCTCCGGAGGGTGGCTCCGCGGTGGTGTTCAACGCCGCTCCGCACGAGCGGGCCGGTGTCGCGGCGGGCGGCTCCGCGCTCGCGCCGCAGGACCCTGAGCCTGTGGTGGAGGTCGAGGAGCTCGGCTCCGGCTTCCGGCTGGACAACGGACTGCTGCGGGTGACCGTGGACGAGCGGGGGCTCGTGGTCTCGGTCCTCGACCTGGTGGCGGGGCGCGAGACGGTCGCCCCGGACTGCGCTGCGAATCTGCTCCAGGTCCACCCGGATCTGCCCAACCGCTGGGACGCGTGGGACGTCGATGCCTTCTACCGCAACACGGTGACCGATCTGACCGGGGCGGACGTGGTGCGCCGCAAGGGTGACGGCGTCGAGGTGGTGCGCACCTTCGGCTCGTCCCGCGTCACCCAGCTGCTGACGCTGCGGCCCGGTGCCCGGCGCCTGGACATCGACACCGAGGTCGACTGGCACGAGCAGGAGAAGTTCCTCAAGGCGGCGTTCCCGATCGATGTGCGCGCCGATCACTCCACGGCGGAGACGCAGTTCGGGCACGTCCGGCGGCCGACGCACACCAACACCAGCTGGGAGGCGGCCAAGTTCGAGATCTGCGCCCACCGCTTCCTGCATGTCGGCGAGCCGGGCTGGGGCGCGGCGCTGATCAATGATTCGACGTACGGGCACGACGTGACCCGTACGGTCCGCGAGGACGGTTCCACCACGACCACGGTGCGGCTGTCGCTGCTGCGGGCGCCCCGCTATCCCGACCCCGCGACCGACCAGGGGGTGCACCGGCTCCGGTACGCGCTGCTGCCGGGGGCGACGATCGGTGACGCGGTGCGCGAGGGCTGGCGCTTCAGCCTTCCCGAGCGCCGGGTGCCGGGCAGCGCCGAGGTGGCGCCGCTGGTCACGGTGGACGACGACGCGGTGGTGGTGACCGCCGTGAAGCTCGCCGACGACGGCAGTGGGGATGTGGTGGTCCGGCTCCACGAGGCGCACGGCGGGCGGGCCTCGGCCCGTCTGACCGCGGGCTTCGCGCTGGCCGGGGCGAGCGTGACCGATCTGCTGGAGCGTCCGCTCGCCGACGAGACCGCCGAGGTGGAGGGCGACGCGGTGCGGCTGGTGCTGCGGCCCTTCCAGATCGTGACGCTCAGGCTCACACCGAACGACGAGGTGTGAGCCGGACGGGGTGGGTGCGCGTCGTCGCGGACCTGCCCCGTACTCTTTTTGCCATGACCGCTGGGGGGCCTGTGCGCCGTGTGATCGACGACCGCTTCGAGCTGGTGAGCAGGCTCGGCAGTGGCGGTATGGGCATGGTGTGGCGGGCCCACGACCTGGCCCTGCACCGCGATGTGGCGCTCAAGGAGGTGCGGCCCCCGGACCCGGCGCTCGCCGAGAACGACCCGGAGTCGGCCAGGCTGCTGCGCGAGCGGGTGCTGCGCGAGGCCCGTGCGCTGGCCCGGCTCGACCACCCCGGTGTCGTCACGGTCCATCACATCGTGGACGGCGGCGACGGTACGTACCCGTGGATCGTGATGGAGCTGGTGCCCGGCGCCTCGCTCGCGGAGCGTCTGGCCGAGGGGACGCTCACCCCGGCCGAGGCCGCCGGGCTGGGCCGCGGGGTGCTGTCCGCGCTGCGCGCCGCCCATGCCGCCGGAATCCTGCACCGCGACGTCAAGCCCGCCAACGTACTGCTGCGGGCCGACGGGAGCCCGGTGCTCACCGACTTCGGTATCGCGGCGATCCGCGAGTCCACCAGTCTGACGGCGACCGGCTCCCTCATCGGTTCCCCCGACTACATGGCGCCCGAGCGCATCCGCGGCGCGGAGGGCGACCCCTCGTCGGACCTGTGGTCGCTCGGCATGATGCTGTACGTCGCCGTGGAGGGCCGGCATCCGCTGCGCAAGGCCACCACGCTGGCGACGCTGGCGGCCGTGCTGGACGAGGAGATCCCGCCACCCCGGCAGGCGGGTCCGCTGACTCCGGTGCTGGAAGCGCTGCTGACCCGGGACACGGCCGCGCGGCCCGGTCCCGAGGAGCTCGACCGGATGCTGGCGTCGGTGGGCGATCCCGCACCGTCGCCCGGACCGGGCCGTGCGGCGCCGCAGGACGCCGTGCCGCCCCGCCAGGACCCGCCCACCCGGCAGGACGCGGTGCCGCCCGGCTACGGCCAGGCCGGCCCGACCACCGTCCTGCCCACCGCCCCCGTGCGGCGTCCGCCCGTCACCGCTCCCCCGCGCCCCCGGCCCGCGACGCTGGGCACCCGGGAGATCCGTCGCCGGGTCCGGCGGGGCCGCGCCGTCGCGGTCACCACCGCGCTCGCCGGAACCGCCCTGACCGGCGTCCTGGTGTGGTCTCTGATACCCGACTCGGACACGAAGGCAGCCAACAACACCCCGTCCGCCTCGGACCGGGCCCCGGACCGGGCCTCGGGCGGGCCCTCACCCGCCGAGGAGAAGGCCGGACGGCAGGAGGCCACCGCGCCGGCCAAGAACCTGCTGACGCCCTCCGCCGCACGGTCCGTCATCGCGGAGCTCGCACCGGTGATGGGCGGCACCAGGGTCACGTCGTTCACGCTGTACGACGAGCACGCGAGCGCCGAGGCCCCGGTCGCGAAGAACAAGGCCCTGTACGACGTCTTCTCCTACCGGGACGGCAAGGCCACCCGGGATCGCGCGGGCGGCACCCTCATGGCCGGCGCCAAGTCCGTGGACCTGGAGAAGTTCAACTGGGACGCCCTGCCGGGGCTGATCCGCCGGGCGGACAAGGAACTCGGTGTCGCCGAGCCCACCACCCATTACGTGGACATCGACCCGGCCTCCCCGTTCGACGACTACCAGCCGACGCTCAGCGTCTACGTCTCGGACGAGTACGGCGGCGCCTATCTGCGGGCCGACATCAACGGAAAGGTCCTCAAGAAGTACCCGCGCAACGGCTGAGCCCGTGGCGGCCGGGAGGCCGGCCGACGGCCTCTCAGCCCAGTACCCGTACCAGCACCAGCAGTACGGCCGCGATCACCACGCCCGACACCAGCGCGCGGAACCCGGCGGGAACGCCGCCGGCCCGGCGCTTCACCTCGCCCGCGGGCGGGACGAGGCTCTCCGCGCGGGCCAGCCACTCGCGCGGCGGGTTGTTGGGGACGACGACCCGCCAGGGCTGCTCGGGGTCGTACTCGACGACCGCCCTGGACCTGTGCAGAAGCCCCTGCAGGTCGAGGGGGTGACGGACCTCGATCCGGTACGGGGGCAGTTCGTCGCTCACCACGGTCAGGTCGAAGGCGAACACGGACTTCAGGGACTGCCCGTCGACGGCCGTCCGGCCGTTCTCCTTGTTCACCGCCTTCACACCGTTGACCACGGCGGGCGCGAAGGCGCGCGGGCCGCCGGAGCGCAGCCCGGGGGCGGCGACGCCGGACTTCATGTCCTCGGCCGCCTTCCCGTACGCCGCCAGCGCCAGGGCCGTCACGGGGAGCGCGAGGATCAGCAGCCAGCGGGGACCGTCCACGGCGCCCTGGACGAGCGCGGCCAGCGCGAGACCGGTGCCGATCGCGGACACCACGGTGAACAGCCTCAGGAATCCTCGCAGGGGGGACGCGGTGGGGTTCGAGGTGGTCATGAGAGGCGCAGCACCTTCCGGCGGGGGATGACGACCCTGGTGTGTGCCGGGTCGTCGGGACGGTCGACGTCGTAGAGGGCGAGGACGTCCCGTCTGAGGGCGACGCGTTCCACGACGGCCGGGACCTCGTGGCGCACCCCGGCCGTGTCGTCGAACACCACGGTGACCTCGCCGTATCTGCGGCCCACCGACCGCCAGCCCTCTATCACCGCGTCGGCCGTGGTGTACCGGCGGGTGAACCTGCGCAGCCCCCCGGCGCGCCGCAGGCTCACCGCCGCGCCCCACCAGGCGGCGAGGCAGCCCACGCCTGCGAGGGACCACAGGAAGGTGAGCCACTGGGAGACGGAGAAGTCGCCGAGCGGAAGGAAGATGTGGAAGCTGGTGACGGTGTTCCGCTCGACCTGGCCCTCCGCCAGCGCGTCGTACCAGCCTGCCGCGGCCGCGACGGCGGAGAGTGCGATCATCGCGCCCGGTGCCGCCCGGTGCAGGTACCGGGCGCAGAGCAGGCCGAGGACGACGGCGAAGGCGATTCCGAGCATCGGGGACATCGACGCGAGCTGGTCACTGGCGCAGCCCCCGGCCAGGTCACAGGACCACTTCACTCCCACCGCCTCGTGGCTGGAGATGTACCACATCATCCAGACCTGCCACACCATCAGCGCGCACGCGATGACGCGCATCGCCTGCGCATAGGCCTTCTGCCGCACTGTTCGCCCTTGTCCTCGGCACGTCACGGGGCGTTGACGTGCCCCGATGGACCATATACACGCTGTCCACGGCCTGTCCGTGATCCACAACACGCCGGCTGCGGCACGGCGGGGTTCAGACCGCCCTGTTCAGCGCCTCGGGTACCCAGCGGAGCTGGGCGGCCTCCTGGAACATGGCACCGCCCTCGTGCCCGTTGAACGGGTAGACCTCGATCTCCTTCTCGCCCGGGTACGCGTTGTGGGCGGCGAAGACCGTGGACGGCGGGCAGACCTGGTCCATCAGCGCGACGGAGAAGAGCGCGGGGGCGCTGCCCCGGGCGGCGAAGGACACCCCGTCGAAGTACGAGAGGGTGCGCAGAACGGTCTCCTCCTTGCCGCGGTGCATCTTGAGGTAGCGGGCTATCTCCGCGTACGGGTTGGAGTCGGTGAGCGTGACGGCCCGTCCGAAGTGGCAGAGGAACGGGACGTCGGCGGCGACGGCCGCCAGGTCGGGGACGAGTGCGCCGACCGCGAGGGTGATGCCGCCGCCCTGGCTGCCGCCGAGGGCGACGGTGCGGGCGGGGTCGGCGAGCGGATGGGACCGGGCGGCCTCGACGGCGCGTACGGCGTCGGCGAAGACCCGGCGGTAATAGTAGCTCTCCGGGTCCTCGATGCCCCGGGTCATGAAGCCCGCGTGGGAGGGGCCGGAGCCGACCGGGTCGGGGGTGTCGCCGACGTTGCCGCCGGTGCCCTGGCCGCGTACGTCCATGATGAAGTGGGCGAATCCGGCCAGCGGCCACATGCCCCAGCAGTGCGGGAGGCTGCGGCCGCCGTTGTAGCCGTGGAACTGGACGACGAGCGGGAGCGGGCCCTCGGCGTTCGCGGGGGCGCTGAACCAGCCCTTGATCGGGTGGCCGCCGAAGCCGGCGAAGGTGACGTCCCAGGTGCGCAGCCCGGTCAGTCCGGTCTCGACGGGTTCGAAGGAGACCGCGGGGTCGTGGGCGCGCGTCTCGGCGAGGGTCTTCGCCCAGAAGGCGTCGAAGTCGTCCGGCTCGTCGATCTGCGGCCGATAGGCGCGGAGTTCGGGCAGCGGCATGTCGAACAGGGCCATGGGGCTTGTCTCCTCACGGTGGGATTCCGGACAAGTCTGCCGTGCGGTGGTACGGCATGGAGCGGCGGGGCCGGGTGCTGTCAGGTGCACCCGGCCCCGCCCGTCATGGGGTGGTTCAGTCGGTCAGCTGGACGGCCCGCAGGCCGGCGGCGCTCTTGGAGTTGTTGGCGATGGAACCGCCCCACTCCGACCAGCCGCGCGCCCGGCCGTCGCCGTCGCTGTCGTTCACCACGAAACCGAGCCCGATGGACGCGGTGGGCTTGCCGGCGAGGCCGAGCGATGCCCACGGCACCGTCACCGTGTAGCGGGTGGTGGTGCCGTCACGGGTGATCTGTGCGGTGGCGCCGGGGGTCGGACCCGCGGACTGGCCGGACGGTGCCCGCCAGGTGTAGACCTGCGGCTCTCCGCCCACGAGCGAGGCGCCGAACTCGACGTACTGCTTGCTGCGTCCCGGCACCTGGGGGGTGACGGCGAACTGGATGCTGTCGCCCTGCCACATGTTCTCGGCGGTGGTGGCGGGCTGGGCCAGGACGTTGTCCGTGATCGCGCCCTTGAGGACGAGTCCGGCGTCGGTGTACTGGGGCCGGACGGTGCCGGACAGGTCGGCCGCGCCGTTGTACCCGCCCTGGTAGCTCACGGAGCCGTCGGCGATGACGTCGATGGGGGTGGTGGTGTCGGTGCCGGCCGGCTGGACGGAACCCCAGCCGTTCCAGGCGCCCACGGCGGTCCTGGCTCCGTCGGGGGTGTTGATGTAGGCGGCCGTCCAGTAGCGCTTCCACTGCTTGATGTTGCGCGCGTCCACGGTGTACGAGGTGCTGGACCCGGCGCCGACCTCGATCGGACCGTCGATGGTGCCCCGGTCCAGGTAGGAGGTTCCCTCGTTCACCTGCCAGTCCAGCTCGATGAGTTCGAGCGGGCTGTGGGAGCGGTTGTTGGTGACGGTGACCTTGAGGGCGGCGGCGAACGGGGCCGCCTGCTTCACCACCGGGTCGAAGGTGACCTGGGTCGGCGGCACCACCTCGGTGTCGGAGGTGAGGCGGGCGAGGTTCACCGGCCCGAGCCCGACCGTGCCGCTGACCGTGCGCGGGCCGGTGAGGGCCGAGGTGGGCAGCTGGATGTTCCGGCGGACGACCTTGCCGGGCTCGGCGGTCACCCGGTACTTCTCCCCTGCGATCCGGAAGTCGTAGCGCAGCGGGAGCGTCCGGCCCTTGGTGCCGTCCACCTGGAGCACCGCGTCGACGGTCTCCTCGGTGTTGGAGTGCTGGGGCAGCCGGAGGGAGAACACGGGGCCGCTCGCGGCCTTGACCGCGCTGACCGCCCCCTTGACGTACAGCACCTTGCCGTCGATGCCGAGCTGCACCTTGCCGCCGACCGGGAGGTATGTCTTCCCGTGGCCCAGCTGGTCGGTGACGGTGACCGGGCCCGTGGCCGAGAGCTCCGCCGTTTCCGGTGTCGCGGCCGTGGTGTAGAGGGCCCGGACCGTGTCGGTCCCGGTGCCGAAGCGGTACGAGCGGACATCGGCGGAACCGGCGTCGTCACGGCCCGCGTAGGCGCGGCCCGCGAGCTGCCGGATCAGCACGCCCTCGGTCACCACGGACTGCTTGGGCTGCCATGCCTTGACCTCGGCGGTGGGACGCTTGAAGGCACCGAAGTTGTGTTCCTTGTTGGTGGCGTCGGTGCCGTCGTTGGTGAGGTCGTACCAGTAGTAGCGGTCGACGCCCGAGGCGAACGAGAAGATCTGGGCGCGCGGCACGTACGCCGCCTGCTGAGCGGGGGTGACGCCGTCGGTGTGGGTCGGGTAGCCGTTCTCGGTCATCCAGAGCGGGAAGTCCTTGCCGCCCGCCGCGTCCAGGTCGGCGCGCACCTGCGGCAGCTTGTCCAGCGCGGTCTCGGGCGGGCTCGGGTAGCCGTACTGGTGAACGCTGAGCGCGTCCATGTACTTCAGGCCGCCGACCGCGTACAGCCGCTTGAGCCAGTCGGTCTGGAGCCCGGCCAGACCGCCGCCGACGACGGTGGCGTCCGGGACCTTGGCGTGCACCTTGCCGTAACTCGCCTGGAGCAGCTTGAGGTAGCAGTCGGCGGTGATGCCGCAGGTGCCGTTGTTGAAGCCGGTCGAGTTGTACTCGTTGTAGATCTCGATTTCCTTCGAGGACTGCTGGTACTTCTCCACGGCGGCGGCCGTGAACTTTCCGTAGGCGTCCAGCGCCGCGTCGGAGGCCGGTGTCCGGTTGGCGTCGTAATTGGGGTTCCGGTAGCCGGAGATGGGCAGGGCGGTCAGCCCCTGCGACTTGGCGTACGGGATGTGCTGGTCGGTCGGGTAGGTGCTCCAGGAGTACGCGCCGGGCGTCTTCTCGATGGCGCCCCAGTTGATGTCGGAGCGGATGCCGTGCATGCCCATCAGCTTGACCGAGCGCAGCAGCTTCTGGTCGTCGCCGTCGTTCCACCCGTAGTGGATGCCGGTGCCGAAGCGGGTGTCCTGCTGTTCCTTGCCGGTGAGCGCGGTCAGTACGCCGAAGTTGACGGTACGGGTGGTGGCGCCGGCGGTCGCCGTGAGCGTGTAGTAGCCGCTGCCGAGTTCGGTGACGTCGACGGTGGCCGTGCCGCCCGAGACCGGGGCGGTACCCGATGCGACGGTCAGGCCCTGGTCGTCGACGGCCTTCCAGGCCACCGAGGTCTCGTCGGAGGCCAGGGTGATCTTCGCCTGGCCCTTGACGAAGAGCAGATCGGGCGAGGTGACGGTCAGGGTGCCGGCCGCGTGGGCGGCCGGGGCAGTGCCGGGCAGCGGTGCCGCCACCAGCAGGCAGCCGAGCAGGGCGGCGGCGCCGCCCCATGCGGCGGACCGTCTCGGGCGACCCATTACTCTGGCTGGAACCAGAGGACCTGGCCGGATCGTACCGTTCTGTTCCATCGAGGCTTCCTCTCGATCGGATCGGCGCGGTGCGTTTCGGTGGTTCCCGGGTGGAGGTGTGCTCCGTCGGCTGTACCCCGGCGGAGCACACCGGCCCGTGTGCCGTCGGCGCGCACCGCTGCCGCCGTCGGCCGGCGCGGACGGGAAGTCCGCACCGGTGCCCGGGTGGTGCTCATCCCTTGAGGCCGGTGAAGCCTCCCCCGCCACGGACGATCTGCCGCTGGAAGATCAGGAACAGCACGACCGGGGGCAGGATGGCGAGCAGCATCCCGGCGATGAGCAGCGACTGTTCCGCCGTTTCCGCGAGGCGCGGCAGTGCGGCGGAGATGGGCTGCTTCTCGGTGTCCGGGATGACGATCAGCGGCCAGAGGAAGTCCTTCCAGGAGTTCATGACCGTCAGCAGGGTCACCACCGCGAGGATCGGCCGCGACATGGGCAGCACGATCCTGCGGAAGATGACGAACGGACCCGCGCCGTCGACCTTGGCGGCCTCGAAGAGTTCGCGCGGGATGCCGTCGAAGAACTTCATCACGATCAGTACGGTGAAGGCGCTGGCCGCGTGCGGCAGCCAGACGCCCCACGGGCTGTTGGCGAGCGAGATGCCGAGGCCCGGCAGGTCGAGCACGGTGAGGTAGAGCGCCACCAGGGAGATGGAACCGGGGATGAAGAGGGTGGCGAGCACCATCCACCGCAAGGGCGCCGCCCACTTGGGGCGCAGCACGGACAGGACGTAGCCGCCGGTGGTGGCGACCACGAGGTGGGCGACGACCGAGCCGGTGACCAGGACCACGGTGTTCCAGAGGTACTGGCCGACCTGGAGTTCGTCCCAGGCGCGGGAGAGGTTGTCCCACTGCGCGTGGCCGGGCCAGAGCGCCAACGGGTCGCGCAGCAGCTCCTGGGTCGGTGAGACGGCGCCCTTGAACGTCCAGTAGAGGGGCGCCGCCCCGAAGGCGAGCAGCAGCAGGAGCGAGAGGGTCTGCACGGAGCGGAGCGAGAGGCGTACGGAGGTGCGTCGCCGGTCGGCGCCGGATATGAGCCCGCGTCCGCTCTCCTCGGGGCGGTTCCTGCGGCGGGTGCGAAGGGGAATCTGTACGGCCATCAGTTGCTCCAGCTCCTCGTCGCCCGCAGATAGATCGCCGAGAGCACGCCGAGCACGAGGGCCAGCATGACGCTGAGGGCGGTCGCGGCTCCGAAGTCGCCGTTCTGGAAGGCGTAGTTGTAGATCAGCATCAGGACGGTGAGTGTGGAGTCCTCAGGGCCGCCGTCGGTCATCACGAAGGGTTCGGTGAAGATCTGCAGGGTGCCGATGATCTGGAGCAGCAGCATGATCAGGATGACCCCGCGCAGCGACGGCAGGGTGATGTGCCAGACCCGGCGCCAGATGCCCGCCCCGTCGATCTCGGCGGCCTCGTACAGCTCGCCGGGTACGGAGCCGAGCGCCGCCAGGTAGATGATCACCGTGGAGCCGAAGCCCGCCCAGGTGGCTTCCAGGACGATCGACAGCATCGCGGTGTCGGTCGACTGCAGCCAGGGGTAGGGACCGAGGCCCACATGGGCCAGCAGCTGGTTGAACAGGCCGGCGTCCGGGTCGTAGAACACCTTCCACAACAGGACGGATACGACCGGCGGGATCGCCACCGGAAGGTAGGCGAGGATGCGGAACAGCGTGCCGCCGCGCCGCAGTTCGGCGATGAGCACCGCGAGGAAGAGCGGCACCGGGAAGCCGATCACCAGGGCGAGCACCGCGAACAGCGCGGTGTTCTTGACGGCCTTCCACAGCAGCGGGTCGTCCAGCACATGGCGGAAGTTGTCCAGCCCCACCCAGGTGGCGGGGTCGACCAGATTGGTCTGCTGGAAGCTGAGCTGCACGCTCTGGACGATCGGCCACCACGAGAAGTAGGCGAAACACAGCACCATCGGCAGGCCGAACAGGATGGTGGTGACGCCTCCTTGCCCGGCCCAGCGGACGAGGCGTCGAACCGGGCCGCCGCGGTGCGGGGAGGCGGTGCGCGGCGGCCTGTCGGGGGTCCGGGGCCGGGCCGCGGACGGGTCGGCGGTACGCCGTTTCCTCGTCCGGTCCTTCCGGGTGCGGTTCCCGGCGGGCGCCGCAGGCGCTTGTGACCTGCTCATTGACGTCTCCTCGCCTCTCCTCGTGCTGTGCTCACTGCCTGATGCTCCGGACGCCCTCCGGCTGCCGGGAGGTGGTCCTAGTTCTGCGCCCGCTCCACCTGGGACTTGACCTGCGCCGCGGCCTTCTTCAGCTGCTCCGCCGGGTCGGCGTCCTGGCGGGTCAGCACGGCCTGCACGGCACTGTCGAGGGCCTTGTAGACGTTCTGGGCCTCGACGGACGGCTCGATGCGCAGTTCGTAGTCGCCGAGCGCCTCGGTGTACGGGGCGAAGTGCTCGACCGGCACGTTGGCCTGCTTGTTGACGGCGGCGTCGACCGGGTCGGCGATGGCCGGCTCGTAGAACGGGACGGAAGGCACGCCGACGACGGCTCCGTCCTTCTTCTTGGCCACCGCGTCCTTCTCGGCGAGTGCGACGTCGTACTTGGTGGAGAGGTAGTAGAAGTCGATGAACTTCGTCGCGGCCTCGCGCTGCCGCGCGGTGGCCCTGGGGCTGATCACCGCGATGGTCCCGCCGGCCAGGGTCCGCTTGTTGCCGCCGTCGACGGGCATGGCGCCGAGACCGATGGTCTTCGGGTCGCCCTTGTACTGCGCGATGTAGTGACCGACCAAGCTCGGTCCGGCGATCGTCATGCCGATCTTCCCGGCGGAGAAGTCCTTCTCCATGTCGGTGATGTTGCGCAGTTGGTTCCTGCCCATCGAGTCGTCCGTCCAGCGCATGTCCTTCAGCGCCTTCAGTGACTTCTCCGCGCCGCTGCCGGCACGGTCGAAGGTGTTGACCCACTTGCCTCCGGACTCCTCCTGCATGCTGTCGCCGAAGGAGTACGCCATCGCGGTCAGCATCCAGCCGCCCGTGTTCTCCTTGGTCATCTGCGCGTATCCGGTGGCGTCGGTCTTCTCGGAGATCGCCTTGGCCGCCGTACGGACCTCGGACCAGGTGGCCGGCGGCTTGTCCGGGTCGAGTCCGGCCTTCTCGAACAGATCGCGGTTGTAGACCAGGCCGAGGGCGTACTCCTCGGTGGGGATGCCGTAGAGCTTGCCGTCCACGCCCTTCGCGGCCCCGAGCGCGACATCGTTGAAGTCCTCGCTGTGCTTCAGCCCCTTGAAGTCCGCGGTGAGATCGGCGATCTGCCTGCGCTTGATCAGGCCCGACATCTCGGTGAGCGGTACCCGCACGATCGTCTCCAGGCTGCCGCCGCCCACCTTGGTCTGGAAGCTCTGCTGGTCGTACTGGTACTCGTTCGTCCTGATCTTGATCTTGGGGTTCGCCTTCTCGAACTCCGCCACCCGCGCGTCGAACGTCTTGAGCGCGGCCGCGTTGGTGGCGGGCGGACGCCCGGAGACGGTGATCGTCACCGTGCCGTCGGCGGCCGTGCCGCCGCCGGAACCGGAACACGAGGCAAGCACGCAGACGAGCGCACCCGCGGTGACGCCCGTCAGGGCGATGCGCAGGGAGGGTCTCATCGGGACTCCATTCAAGGGCAGACCGGAAACCGGCTGGAAAGCGTTTTCCAGCCGGGGTCACCTTGCACCGCCCGATATCTCCGCGTCAATGGGTTGGGGACGGGCTTCTGAGCGGGAGTTCACCGTATGCCCCTTGCCGGAGCGTTGGCGTCGGCTTAGCCTCTGGAAAACGTTTCCCAAGCGTTGACGGAGATCGTCGGTCCGACGATCGCGAGCTGGAGGACATCCCGTGCACCCTGCCTGGTCGGCCGCCGCGTACGACCGAACCCTGCTGCGAGCGGCCCTCGCCGAGGGCGATCGCTGCTGGGACGCCGAGGCGAACCTGCTGCAGGTCGAAGCCCCGTACAACCCCATCCACACCAACATCAAGGGCGGCCACGCTCACCCCACCCGCAACTCCCTGCACTACGCGCTGCTGTTGCTGGAACGGGGCGGCGAGGGCGACGCCGAGCGCGCCCACTCCGTGATCCTGCGGATCGCCGGGCTGCAGGACCGGTCGCCGGAGAACGCCACCTACGGAATCTGGGGCTACTACGCCGAGGAACCGGCGGCGGAGATGGTCCCTGCCGACTGGAACTGGGCGGACTTCCTCGGCATCGCGCTGCTGCTGGTGCACGCCCGTCACGGCGACGCCCTGCCGGCCGGGGTGCGGCACGAACTGCGCGAGTCGCTGCGGCACGCGGCCGCGTCCATCGTCCGCAGGAATGTGCACCTGACGTACACGAACGTCGCCGTCATGGGTACGTTCGTGACGCTCGCCGCGGGGAAGGTCCTCGACGACGAGGAGCTGTTCGCGTACGGCAGGGACCGCATGGTGCGGCTCTCGCAGGCCATCGACGGCACCGGCAGCTTCACCGAGTTCAACAGCCCCTCGTACTGGGGTGTCGTGCTCCAGACCCTGACCCTGATCAGGGAGCACGTCACCGACGAGGAGGTGCTGGAGCTCAACGACCGGCTGCACGATCGTCTCTGGCTGCACTTCCTGGCCCGCTGGCACCCGCCGACCCGCCAGCTCTCCGGCCCGATGGCCCGCTGCTACAGCAACGACCTGGGTGTGCCGCCGTTCCTGGCGAAGGCGGTCGGGGGGCTGCTCGGCGCGCCGGAGCCCCGCCCGGTCCGGGGCGAGATGTCGACCGGCCTGGACTCCTGCGTGGACTACCGGATGCCCGACTGGGTCCGGCCCCGGCTGCTGGAGCTGGAGAGCGCGCACGAGCACCGGGAACTGTTCACCGGCAGCCCGGCCCCGGAGACCGGCACCACCTGGCTGGATCCGGTCACCACCCTGGGCAGCGTGAATCACCAGGACACCTGGCTCCAGCGACGGCCGCTGTTCGGCCACTGGGTGCGCCCGGACGGGACCTCCGGACATCTGCACGTCCATCTCATGAAGGATGACGGCGCGGAGGACTTCGACTTCGCCTCGGGTGTGCTCTCCACCGTGCAGAGCGGCCCGCACGTGGCCTGGCTCGCGGGGTTCGCCTGCCCTGCGGGCGACCGGCACCACCACCTCGACATGATCGAGCCGGGCGACCGGTTCCGGGCACGGTCGCTGCGTCTGGTGGTGGACCTGATCGGTGCGCCGCCCGTGGCGGCCAAATCCCCGGTCGACGGCGGCGTCGAAGTCGACCTGGGGACGGCGCGGCTGGACTTCCGGCTCGCCGGGGGCGCCTTCGGCGGCCGTACGCCCGCGGCCCGGCTGGTCCCGCACGCCGACGGGGTGCGGATCGAAGTGGTCCTCTTCGAGAGCACGACCCCGGCCGAGCTTGACTGGGCGGAGCTCGGCGACACCTTCGCCGCGGGGACGCTGTCCCTCGTGCCGTCCGGATCGGAGGCGGATGCGCGGCCCGTTCCGGGTCCCGAGCTGGACGTGGCCGGTGACCGCGCCGAGGTGCGGTGGACGACCCCGCGGGGGAACCGGCTCACGGTCCGCGGCGGCCGGTCGGTCGTCTCCCGCGAGGAGCACGCCGCCCTGCACTCCGCGACGCTGGACGGCGCGGCGCCGCCGTCGCCCCGCCTGTCGGACTCCCCGCTGGTTCCGTAGGCACCCGGGCCCCTGGACCTGCGCATCGGGCGCGGCCGGCCGCACGGGAGAACCCGAGGCCGGCTGCGCCGGTGCCGGCCCGCCCGGGAGCCGTACGAGGGGCGGAGACGGACCGGGTGAGGTATCCCGGAAACATGGCTTCCCAGTGGTCCCTGCAGTCGATCCATGAGTCCCGGCGGCGCAGGAACGCGCTCGTGGCCATGCCGTTCGTGCTGATCGCCGTCGTCACTGTGGTCGATGTCCTGGCACCGCCGGATGTCCATCTCGGGCCGTTCCTGGTGGCGGCGCCCGCGGTGGCCGCCTCGTTCTCCGGGCCGCGGATGACCGCCTTCGTCGGTGCGGTCGCCGTGCTGGCGCAGGCGCTGGTGGCCGTCGCAAGCAGCAGCATCAACGACCTCAACCACACCTACCAGATCATCGCGCTCGTACTCATCTCCGTCTTCGTCACCTTCTTCGCCCACCTGAGAGTCCGCGACGAGCGGGCCGTGACCCAGCTGCGTTCGGTGGCCGAGGCGGCGCAGCGCGTGGTGCTTCGGCCGCTGCCCGGACGGAGCGGCCCGCTGCGCATCTCCTCGGTCTATCTGGCGGCGGAGGCCGAGGCACAGATCGGCGGCGATCTGTACGCCGCCGCCCGCACCATGGGAGGCACCCGTCTGATCATCGGTGATGTGCGCGGCAAGGGGCTCGCCGCGATCGGTGAGGCGGCCACCGTCCTGGGCGCGTTCCACGCCCTTTCCCGCCAGCGTTGGCTCCTGCCCGAACTGGTGGCCCATCTGGAGACGAGCATCGCCCCGGACCCGGAGGATCCCTCGCACGACGGCGGGGACGAGGACGCCGAGTACGATCCGGACCTCGCGGAGTCCTTCGTCACCGCGGCCGTGCTCGACATCCCCGACGACGCCGCCGAACTCCATCTGGTCAGCTGCGGCCATCCGCCGCCGCTGCTGCTGCGTGCGGGCGAGGTGATCCCGCTCGCGGTGCGGGCACCGGCCCCGCCGCTCGGTCTGGCGCGTCTGGTGATCACGGAACACACCGCGGAGACGTTCGGCTTCGAGGCCGGTGACACCCTGCTCCTGTACACCGACGGTGTCATCGAGTCCCGGGACCGGTCGGGGAACTTCTACCCGCTGCGGGAGCGGGCCGCCTCGCGGTGCGGCGCCAGTCCCGACGCCCTGCTGGAGTCGCTCTGCGCCGACCTGTTGCGCCATGCGGGCGGTCGCCTGGGCGACGATGCCGCGCTGGTCGCCGTCGAGCGCATGCCTGCCTCCGGGTGACTTCCGTACCGGCACCGCCCGGGGCTGCGCCGCATGCTCCGGCGTCAGTTCTGCCCGGCGCCCAGCCGTCGTGACACGGCGCGCAGCCAGGGATGGCGTTCGTGGAGCTGCGCGGAGCGCCGGTCCAGCTCCTTGCCGAGGCGTTCCGTGCGCTTGTCGATGTCGAGCTCGTCCAGGATCCGGTCGACCTCGGCGAGCAGCGCGCCGTGCAGCTGCCACTGCCTGGGGTGTTCCTGGACGTCTTCGAGGAGCAGATCGGCCACCCGGTCCCTGGTCGCCCGGCTGACGGCGAGTGCGTGTGCCAGCCGGTCCTCCGCATCCTCGGCGTTCTCCGCGAGCGGAGTGGTGATCAGCTCCGAGAAGCTCTCGACGGCACCGGCCATCCGGCCGAACAGTTCCGTCAGCGACGCGGCCACATCGGCGGGAAACAGTGTCTCGTCGGTACGGGCCTTGGCCAGGTCGGTGAGGGTACGCGAGAGCACCCTCAGTACCACGGCGCAGATCTCCAGGGTGTCCAGACCGGTGCGCAGCACGACCCGGTACAGCAGTCCCTGCCGGACGCGCGGATTGAGTGTGAGGCTGTCCTCGGCCTGCCGCAGCGAGGCGTCGACCTCCACGATGTCGTGGTCGAGTCGGCGGGCGGCGTGGAGCCGGTCGGCCGCCCGCTCGACGGTGACGTGACCGCTCACGTCCTGGCCCATCGCGCGCAGCATCCGTCCCATCTCGCGGGCCAGGCCGTCGATGGAGGCGCCGGCGGGCTGCACCCACACGGGAGGTGCGAGGAGCAGGTTGAACAGCAACCCCACTCCGGCGCCGATCAGGGTCTCCAGCACCCGGTCCCAGGCGGTGGAGGCGACCTGCGAGACGCCCAGCACGAGCATCGCGCTGATCGCCACCTCGGGTACGAACTCGCCGACGCGCACCAGTCGCCCGATGATCAGCGAGGCGAAGATCGTCAGCCCGAGGCTCCACCAGTTCAGGCCCACCAGCGCGCTGAGCGCGGTGGCGATGAGCACCCCGACCACGACCGAGTTCACCCGGCGGATGCCGGTGGTGAGCGTCGCGTAGAGGGTGACCTGCACGACGAGGAGCGCGGTGAGCGGGGCCGTGAGCGGTGCGGGGTGCGGCAGGGTCCACACCGCCACGACGTAGGCGATGACCGCGGCCGCCGTGGAACGCAGGGTCTGCGCCCCGACGGGCTCGGTCGTACGCCGGACGAGCTCGATCACGGGTGCGGATACTCGGGCCATCTCCTTCCCATGCCCGCCCGTGCGCCGCGGAAGCACCTGGGCACGGCGACACCCACCGTACGGGTGTGCGGGTCGGCGGCCCGGTCATGGCCCGGGATCACGGTTCGAGGGCGGCGAGCAGTTCCGCTGCGGTGGCGGTGGTCCGCACCTCGTCGGCCAGGGACCGGGCGCGCGCACGGTATGCGGGTTCCCCCAGCACGCGTTCGACGGCCGTACGGATGCTCCGTACGTCGTCGGGGCCCAGCACCGGCGGCTCGTCCGCCGGGCCGCCGGTCGGGGTGACGGCCGCCCCCGCCCGTGCCTCGGTCACCAGTCGGGCGTTCTCCGGCTGGTCCGCGAAGAGGGGGACGCAGACCACGGGGACGCCGGCCGCGAGTGCGCCGTAGACCGTCCCCGAGCCGCCGTGGCAGACCACGAGCGAGGCGCTGCGCAGCACGTCCGCCTGCGGCACCCACGGCTCCACGTGGACGTGGGACGGCAGCGGTCCGATGTCCGCCGCGCCGATGCGGTGCCCGGTCGTGAGCAGTACGCGCACCGGCAGTGCGCTCACCGCCTCCACCACCGCGCGGTACAGGCCGGCCGCGGTCGGCAGGGCGCCCGCCTCGGTGCCGAGGGTGACATGAACCAGCGGCCCCTCCGCCCCGTTCCACCAGTCCGGCAGCGTCTCCTGCCGGAGGTCTTCGTGGTAGCGGCGGGTCGCGGCGTACGGCGAGGGGTCCAGGGAAGCGGGCAGGCGGGTCAGGTACGGCGCCGCGAGGAGCCGCTCGGCGATGCCGGGGCCGTACGGGTCGAGCACGGAGCCCAGCAGATGGTCGGTGGACCCGGTGAACCTCGCGGCGGAGACCGCGACCCGGGCGTGCGGGATCCCATGGCGTTCGGCGGCGACCACCGAGGCGAACTCGAACGTCTCGTGCAGGACCAGGTCGGGGCGCCAGTCGCGGCAGGCCTCCTCCAGCGCGGGAAGCATCGCGGCGGTGCCGAGCCGGCCGAACACCTCCCCGACCATCATGGCGACGCCGTCCTCCGGTGACAGTGTCAGTCCCCGCTCCATCACCCGCTCGAGTTCCTCCTGGGGTGGCTCCCCGCCGATGCGGTACGGCTGTTTCCGGGACGCCAGTAACGCTTCCAGTGCCGGTGGGGCGACGACGAGGACGTCGTCGCCCCGTGCCGTGCACGCGTCGATGAGGGGAACGAGTGGGTGGAAGTGGCCCGAGCCGCGGGTCGAGGCGAAAAGTACACGCATAGGGCCGAGCCTAGAGATGTCCGCACTCTGCCCACAGGATCACTTTCCGCCTGATTAAGGCGTGTTTCCGGCGTTTGTGCGCCGCGCGGCCGTCAAACCCGGCCGGCAGCCGGTCGCGCCGGACCCGCACCTCACGCGCTTCGGGCCCGGCCGGCGAGCAGGGCGGCCAGGACGCCCGGCACGAGCAGCAGCCCGAAGGCGGCGACGTAGCCGACGTGGTCGTTCGAACCGGCGCCCAGGAAGGCGTTGAAGACGGCGGAGGCGACGCCCAGGACGAGGATCTGACCCAGATTCTGGTTGGTCTGCATCGCACTGCTGGCATGGCCCTGGCGGCCGGCCGGGGCGTGGGAGAGCGACAGCACGGTGAGGGACGGGGCGAGCAGGCCCATGCCGACCGCTGCGACGACCATCGACGACGCGGCGGTGACCGGCGGCATCCCGGGCAGCGACCCGACGGCGGCGATCACGACCGCCACCACCTGCACCAGCGCACCGATCACGACCAGGCGGTGGCGGGGAGTCCGTTCCGGCAGGCGGCCCTGCACCCAGGAGGAGGCCGCCCAGGCCACGGCAGCGCCGGTGAAGGCCAGGCCCGTCACGACGGGGGCCACGTCCCGGCCGGTGACGAGCATCAGAGGCACCAGGGCCTCCAGGGTGAAGAAGACTCCCGAACTCAGCCCGCGCAGCAGCACCGTGGCCGGCAGACCGCGCCCGGCGCGCCAGGTGCCGGCCGGCAGCAGCCGTGAGGCGAACAGCACCAGCAGGGCGAGTCCCGCCGCCGCGAACAGCAGATGGCGGGTGTCCCAGCCCGAGGCGCCGTACTGCCCCAGCGCCGCGCCCACACTGACCGCCACCGCGACCATCAGGGCGGGGCGCGGGGCCCGGTCCTCCGACGGCTCGGGCACGACGGGCCAGGAACGGCCGCGCAGCACGGCCACGACCGCCAGCGCCGGAAGCGCCGTCAGAACCGCGAGGCCGTAGAACACCGAACGCCAGGACCAGGCCTCGGCCACCAGCCCCGCCAACGGGGGGCCGACCAGGGACGGAATGATCCAGCAGGCGCTCATCAGCGCCAGGGCACGCGGCCGCAGACGGTCGGGGTACGCCTGGCCGATCGCGGCGTTGATCGACACCGCGACCATTCCGCCCGCCACTCCGTCCACGAAGCGTCCGGCGGCCAGTTGCCAGATCGAGGTGCTGGCGGCCGAGACGAGCAGGGTGACCACCGCCAGCGCCATGCCCGCGGCCAGCGGGCGGTGCGCCCCGTCGCGGTCCGCCCAGTGGCCGCCCAGCACTCCGCCCAGCAGGCTCGCGGCCACGAAACAGCCCGCCACCAGTGGGAAGAGGGACACCCCGTCCAGATCCTGTGCGGCCGTCGGCAGGGTGGGGACCACGGCCAGGGCGGCGAGCCCGGTCAGGAACATCACCGCGGCGAAGGTGGCGGTGGCTGCCGCGTACGTTCCGGAGAACAGCCCCTCGGCGGCCTCGGTCCGCAAGGGCGGGAGGCCGGCCGCGGTCGTCCGTTCGCCGTGTTCCGCCGTGGCCGGTTCCGCGGACGTCATGGGCGCGTCGTGCGATGTGCTCTTCGGGGCATCAGTCACGGGCGCCCAAGCTATGCGGAGCGCGCGTCCGTGGGCCACCGGTTATTCCGGCGTCGTGAACTTCCTGCGCCAGGCCAGCGACACGTACACGAGCCCGATCAGGACCGGGACTTCGATGAGCGGGCCGACTACTCCGGACAGGGCCTGGCCGGAGGTGACGCCGAAGGTCGCGATGGCGACGGCGATGGCGAGTTCGAAGTTGTTGCCCGCCGCGGTGAACGCCAGGGTCGCCGTGCGGTCGTAGGCGAGACCGAGGGTCTTGCCGAGCAGGAAGGTGCCGAAGAACATGACCGCGAAGTAGGCGAGCAGCGGCAGTGCGATCCGGACCACGTCCAGGGGCTGCGAGGTGATCGTCTTCCCCTGGAGGGCGAACAGGATGACGATGGTGAAGAGCAGCCCGTACAGCGCCCACGGGCCGATCCTCGGCAGGAACCCCTGCTCGTAGCGTTCGCGGCCCATCTTCCGCTCGCCGATGCGGCGGGTGAGGAATCCGGCCAGCAGCGGGACGCCGAGGAAGACGATGACGTTGAGGGCGATGTGCCAGACGGAGACGTCCAGGCCCTGGCCGTCGCCGAGGTTCAGCCACCGGGGCAGCAGGTCGAGGTAGAACCAGCCGAGCAGGCCGAACGCGATGACCTGGAAGACGGAGTTGAGGGCGACGAGTACGGCGGCCGCTTCTCGGTCGCCGCAGGCGAGGTCGTTCCAGATGATGACCATGGCGATGCAGCGGGCGAGGCCGACGATGATCAATCCGGTGCGGTACTCGGGCAGGTCCGGCAGGAAGATCCACGCCAGCGCGAACATGACCGCCGGGCCGACGATCCAGTTGATGACCAGCGAGGACACCATCAGCTTGCGGTCGCCGGTCACGGTGTCGAGCCTGTCGTAGCGGACCTTGGCGAGGACCGGGTACATCATGACGAGCAGGCCGAGCGCGATCGGCAGCGAGATCCCGCCGACCTCGATCTTCGCCAGCGCGTCGTTCATGCCCGGGACCATCCGCCCCAGGCACAGGCCGACGGCCATGGCGAGCAGGATCCACACCGCGAGAAAACGGTCGAGGGTGGAGAGCTTCCTGACGACCGAGTCGTCACCGGCCGCCGGGGCCGTGGTGGTGGGTTCGGTGGAGGTCACGGGCAGGCCCGCTTCTTCCCGGCGGCACCACGTGCGGACTCGGCCAGTGCGGCGAACTGCTCGGAGAGACCGGCCAGGACCTCGGGGCACAGCTTGTAGTAGGTGAAGCGGCCGCACGGCTCGGTGTCCACCACCCCGGCCTCGCGCAGCACCTTCAGGTGGTTGGAGAGGTTGGTCTGCTTCGCTCCGGTCTCCTCGACCAGGTGCGTCGTGCAGAGCGTCTCGCGGGCCAGCAGGGTCACGATCCGGAGGCGGAGCGGATCGCCCAGCACCCGGATCAGATCAGGATCGACTGAAGTCAGCATGCACTGATACTTTCACATCACTGCCTGCTGATATCAGCGGGAGCTGAATTCTTTGGCGGCCGGTACCGCCGTGCGACGAAAGAGAACGATCAATATGGCCGAAACCTCCGGCAAGCCGTCCGTCCTGTTCGTCTGCGTCCACAACGCGGGCCGCTCCCAGATGGCCGCCGCCTGGCTGACCCACCTGGCCGGAGACCGCGTAGAAGTCCGCTCCGCAGGCTCCGACCCCGGCGACGCCGTCAACCCCGCCGCCGTCGAAGCCATGGCCGAGGCCGACATCGACATCTCCGCCGAGACCCCGAAGATCCTCACCATCGACGCCGTCCGCGAGTCCGATGTGTGCATCACCATGGGCTGCGGCGACAGCTGCCCCGTGTTCCCCGGCAAGCGCTATCTGGACTGGAAGCTCGACGACCCGGCCGGCCAGGGTGTCGAAGCGGTCCGAACCGTCCGCGACGAGATCAAAACCCTTGTCGAGGGCCTGATCGCCGAAATCGCACCGCGTACGGGGCACTGAGCGAAAGAGGCGCGAGGGCGGGAGGCGCGCCGGCGGCCGGGAAGCGGACCGGAGCGCCGGGGAAGGGGGCCGACTCCCGGGGAGTCGGGGCGCAGCCGGGCCACTGCCCGTACCTCGATCCTCGCTCCGGACCGCGCGGTGCGCATCCGGATCACCCCATCGCCACCGGCGGAACGGTCCCGGCGGCTCACGCGGCGCCCGGCCGCCGCCGGTGCCGTCGCACCGACAGCGGCCGGGGCCGTCAGTTCCTGTGCACCGCTCCCGGGCGTGCGGGAGCGGTCGTGTTCACAGGGTACGTTCGAGGCGGTCGGCCATCAGCCTAACGAAGCGCGAGGGGTCGCCCAGTTCGCCGCCCTCGGCCAGCAGTGCCAGATCGTGGAGGAGCTCGGCCGTCTCCTGGAGACCGGTGCCGTCCTCCTCACCTCGTTCGGCGTGCGCCCGGTTGAGGCCGCTGACCAGCGGGTGCTCCGGGTTGAGTTCGAGGATGCGCTTGACCTGGGGAACGTCCTGGCCCATGGCGCGGTACATGTTCTCCAGGGCGGGCGTCACGTCGTGCGTGTCGGAGACGATGCAGGCGGGCGAGACGGTGAGGCGCGAGGAGAGCCGTACCTCCTTGACGGTGCCGCCCAGCCGGTCGGTCATCCAGCCGAGCAGATCCGCGTACTCCTGCTGCCGGCCCTCGCGCTCGGTCGCGGCCTCCTTCTTCTCCTCCTCGGTGCCGAGGTCGACCTCGCCCTTGGCGACGGACCTCAGCTGCTTGCCGTCGAAGGCGGGCTCCGCCTGGACCCATACCTCGTCGACGGGGTCGGTGAGCAGCAGCACCTCGACGCCCTTGGCGCGGAACGCCTCCATGTGCGGGGAGTTCTCGATGGCCTGCCGGGACTCGCCCGTCAGGTAGAAGATGTGCTCCTGGCCGTCCTTCATCCGCTCCACGTACTGCCGCAGCGTGGTCGGCTCGTCCTTGTCGTGGGTCGTGGCGAAGGACGAGACACCGAGGATCGTCTCGCGGTTCTCGAAGTCGCTCAGCAGCCCTTCCTTGAGCACCCGGCCGAACTCCCGCCAGAACGTGGCGTACCGCTCCGGTTCGGCGGACATCATGTCCTTGACGGTCGACAGCACCTTCTTCGCCAGCCGCCGGTGCATCAGCTGGATCTGGCGGTCCTGCTGAAGGATCTCGCGCGACACGTTGAGCGACAGGTCCTGCGCGTCGACGACGCCCTTGACGAAGCGCAGGTACGGCGGCATCAGCGCTTCGCAGTCGTCCATGATGAAGACGCGCTTCACATAGAGCTGGATGCCGCGCTGGTACCCCTGCATGAACAGGTCCTGGGGTGCGTGCGACGGGATGAAGAGCAGTGCCTGGTACTCGAAGGTGCCTTCCGCCTGGAGGCGGATGGTCTCCAGCGGGGCGCTCCAGTCGTGGCTGATGTGCTTGTACAGCTCGTGGTACTCGTCGTCGGTGACCTCGTCGCGCGAGCGTGCCCACAGGGCCTTCATCGAGTTGAGCGTCTCGGGCTCGCGCGGGGTGTCGTCGGCCCCCTCCGCACCGTCGGCACCGTCGGCCGCCTCGGGGGCCATTGTGACGGGCCAGGTGATGAAGTCCGAGTAACGCTTGACGATCTCCCTGATCTTCCACGGGGAGACGTAGTCGTGGAGCTGGTCGTCGGTGTCCTCCGGCTTGAGCCGGAGCGTGACGGCGGTCCCCTGGGGGGCGCTGTCGACGGTCTCGATCGTGTAGGTGCCCTCGCCGGTCGACGTCCACCGGGTGCCCTGGCTCTCGCCCGCGCGCCGCGTCAGCAGCGTGACCTCGTCGGCCACCATGAAGCTGGAGTAGAACCCGACGCCGAACTGACCGATCAGCCCCTCGGCCGCGGCGGTCGACTCGGCCTCCTTGAGGTCGCGCAGGAACTTCGCGGTGCCCGAGTTCGCGATGGTCCCGATGAGCTGGACCACTTCGTCGTGAGACATTCCGATGCCGTTGTCCCGCACGGTCAGTGTGCGGGCCTGCCGGTCGGTCTCGATGGCGATGTGGAGGTCGGACACGTCCGCGTCGAGCGAGTCGTCACGCAGTGCTTCGAGCCGCAGCTTGTCGAGCGCGTCGGAGGCGTTGGAGACGAGTTCGCGCAGGAACACGTCCTTGTTCGAGTAGATCGAGTGGATCATCATCTGCAGAAGCTGTCGCGCTTCCACCTGAAACTCGAACGTCTCAGTGGGCATAATCCGTAGTTCCTTCTCAGGTCCGCGGTCCGGGAATTGGCCTGAGCACTTTAGATCAGCCGGCCCCGTCGGCGCGGCGCCCTTCCTCAGGTCGGCTCGATGCCACCGCGTATCCGTCGGCGGTCCAGCCGCCGTCGCTGACCATCACCTGGCCGGTGATGTTCGCGGACACCGCGGAGGACAGGAAGAGAGCGAGATGCGCGATGTCCTGCGGGGTACCCAGTCGGCCGCGAGGGGTGCGGCGGCGCAGCGCCTGTGTGTCGAGCCGTCCGGCGTCGGAGAGCCGGGTCAGCAGGTCGGTCTCGACGTACCCGGGCGCGAGCGCGTTGACCCGGATGCCGAACGGCGCCCACTCGACGGCCAGGACCTTGGTGAGGGCGGCGACGGCGGCCTTGGTCGCGCAGTACGCGGCGCGTTCGGGTCCGGCGGTCACCCCGTACATCGACGAGGTGGTGAGGACGACACCCCCGTCGCCCTCGCGCATGATGCGGGCGGCGGCGCGTGCGCAGACGAAGACTCCGGTGAGATTGACGTCCAGCGCGGTGTTCCAGCGGTCCAGTTCGAGATCGAGGGAGGGCGCGTTGGCGGACACACCGGCGTTGGCGACCATGACGGACAGCTCGCCCGTCCGGTCGGTGAACGAGGTGAGTGCCGCCGTCACCGCCTCCTGGTCGCTCACCGGGGCGGTGGCCGTCGCGATCACCTGGCCGGGGCGGCCGTCGGCCAGGGCGGGCCGTATCCGGTCCAGTTCGTCACCGTCGATGTCGAGCAGCAGCACATGGCAGCCGGCGTGTACGTACGCGCCGGCCATCGCCAGGCCCAGGCCGCGCGCGGCCCCCGTAACGCATACGGACCTGCCGCTGAGGTCGGGGTAGATCGCCGCTTCCGTCGTCATGTTCCGTTCCGTTCCCGCTCGCACTGCCGCTCTTCCCACCCGCTGGTCCCGGTCCTGCTCAGATCATGTGCATTCCGCCGTTCACATGGATGACCTCGCCCTGTACGAAGCTTGCCGCGGGCGAGCACAGGAAGGTGACGACGGAGGCCACTTCCTCCGGCCTGCCCAGGCGGCCGAGGGGGGTGGTGGCGAGAGCGGTGTCGCCGCGGGCGGCGACGTAGTCGCGGGTCATGGAGGTCTCGATGATGCCGGGCGAGACCATGTTGATGCGTGCCCTGGAGCCGAGTTCCCAGGCGAGGCTGCGGGAGAAGGCGAGCAGCGCGCCCTTGGTGGCCGCGTAGTGCGCGTGCCGGACGCTGCCGCGGTGCCCGGCCATGGAGGTCAGGTTGACGATGCTGCCGCCCTCGTTGAGGTGGGGCAGCACGGCGCGGGTGAGGTAGAAGACGCCGTTGAGGTTGACCGAGATGACGGTGTTCCACTGCTCGTCGGTCATGTCGGCGACGGCCTGCTCCGGATAGACCCCGGCGGCCGGCACGAGGAAGTCGACGGAGCCGAACGTCTCGACCGCGGCGGCGACGAAGGCGTTGTTGCTCTCGGGCGAGGCGGCGTCCAGGGTGCGGGTGGTGACGGTCGCACCCGTGGGGTCGAGCGTCGCGGCGAACTCCTCCAGTACCCCGGCGTTCAGGTCGCCGAGCACCAGGTTGGCGCCGGCCGCATGGAACTGGCGGGCCACCTCGCGGGCGATGCCGCCGCCCGCACCGGACAGGAGGAGGGTCCGGCCCTCGAAGGGGCGTGCGTCAGTCTGCTGCGTGGTCGCTGTCATGGTCGTCCTCTGTGAACAGTTCGGGATGCTGGGCCAGTTCCAGCCGTGTACGGCGGATGTGGCCGGTGAGAAAGCGTTCGGCGTCGACGGTGTCGCCCCGCTTGACCGCCTCGATGATCAGGCGGTGTTCGGCGTGGATCAGCTCCCAGCCGCTGTCGCCCGCGAGCCGGGCGAAGGCACGGCGGTAGTGCTGGGTGGTGTTCCAGAACCGGTCGACCATGGTGGTGATCTGGGCGACGCGGCAGCCGGCGTAGGTGAGCAGGTGCAGACGGCGGTCCAGGGCGAGGAAGCGGTCCACGTCGGTGGTGAGCTCGATCTGCCGGGCGATCGTCTCCAGTTCGGCGACCTGCTCGGGGGTCAGGTTCGGAACGCTCTCGCTGAGGGCGAGCGGCTCCAGGCGTTCGCGGATCTTGTAGACGCCCTCGCACTCCGCCATGTCCATCCTGGAGACCCAGGCGCCGCTGTTGGACTTCACGACGGTCAGTCCCTCGGCCGCCAGTATCCGCAGGGCCTCGCGTACCGGCAGTCGGCTGGCGCCGAGCTGGGCGGCGACCTGCTCCTGCATGATCCGTGCGCCGGGGCGCAGCTCACCGCTCAGGATGGCGGCACGCAGATGGTCCGCGACGCGCTGGCTGGCGACGGCGGCACTGGACCCGGACGTACCGGATCCGGACGGTTCGGATCCGGTGGTCGGCTTGCGTGACATGGCTCTCCCTGGTGCGGTGCGCGGCAGCGTGTTCAGACGGAAGGCTGCCACAGCCGTACCGGTGAGTCGGCTTCGTACTGCTTGCCTCCCGGGTAGGAGACCAGCTCCAGCTGCATCCCCCAGGGCGTGAGGAAGTAGACCCAGCGCTGCCCCGCACTCGGGCCCGAGCTGGCCGTGGGTTCGCCCAGGATCCTTACGCCGTGCTGCCGCAGGTGTGCCACGGCGGCGTCGAGGTCGGTGACGTAGAAGGCGAGGTGGTGGCCGCCGACGTCACTGTTGCGCGGCGGTCGCGTCTCCTGCCCCGGGGCCTCGTACTCGAAGATCTCGAAGTTCGGACCGCCGGCGCAGCGGAAGAAGCGCAGCTCGCGCATCACGGCGCGCGGGTGGACGCCGAGGTGGTCGCTCATCCAGGTGCCGTCGGAGCGGAACGGACCGAGCGAGTAGACGTGCTCGCAGCCGATCACCTCCACGAAGAAGCGGGTCGCCTCTTCGAGGTCGGGAACGGTGAAACCGATGTGCTCGACACCGGTCAGCCCGGGGAGCCCCTGACCTCGATCACTTGCTGAATGGATCCATCTCTCCGCCATGTGTCTCACATTGCGCCGCCATAGGTGCCACAGTCAATGGACATACCCGAAATCTGAACGTAACGTTCCGGTAACGAGGTATTGGCTATGGATCCATTGACTGCGACAGTGCTCTCCGAATCACACAGGAGAGTGCTCATGCCCACACACCGGAAACTGGCCCCCGCCTCACCCTGGACCGAGGTGACGGCGACCAAGAAGGACTGGCAGGGCGCGGACCCGCGGCTGCTGACCTCGATGTTCACCCAGACCCTGCTGATCAGGACCTTCGAGGAGTACGTCCTCGACCTGGCGGGTCAGGGCCTGGTCCATGGGCCGGCGCACTCCAGCATCGGCCAGGAGGGCGGCGCCGTCGGCTCCGTACTGCCTCTGACCGGTGCCGACTTCGTCGGCGGCTCGCACCGGGGGCACCACCAGTTCCTGGCCAAGGCACTGGGGTACGTCGCGCCCGGCGGCATCGACCTCCGCCGCCCCGTCGACGACGGTGTGCGCACCGTCCTGCAACGCAGCCTGGCCGAGATCTGCGGTCTGGCCAGGGGCTTCTGCCGGGGCCGGGGCGGATCCATGCATCTGCAGTGGCGCGAGGCCGGGGCCATGGGCACCAACGCGATCGTCGGCGGCGGCGTGCCGCAGGCCGCGGGGTTCGCCTGGTCGGCACGGCAGGCCGGCACCGATGCCGTCTCGGTGAGTTACTTCGGGGACGGCGCGGTCAACATCGGCTCCGTGCTGGAGACGATGAACCTCGCCGCCGCCTGGAAGCTGCCGGTCTGCTTCTTCATCGAGAACAACAAGTACGCCGTCTCCACCCACGTGGACGAGGCGACGGCCGAGCCCCGGCTGTCGGCGCGCGGTCTGGGCTTCAACATCCCCAGCTGGCGCGTGGACGGCATGGATCCGCTCTCCGTGTACCTCGCCATGAGCGAGGCCGTGGACCACATGCGCGCGGGCCACGGCCCGACCATCGTCGAGGCCGAGGTCTACCGCTACTTCCACCAGAACGGCCCGTTCCCCGGCAGTGCGTTCGGCTACCGCACCAAGGACGAGGAGAAGGAGTGGCGGGCCCGCGACCCGCTGGCCCTCGTCACGCGTCAGCTCGTCGAGAACGGCGTCCTGAGCGCCGACGAGATCGAGGAGTGCACCGCACGGGCCAAGGCGGTCATGGCCGCCATCGGCGACGAACTGCTGGAGCCCGACCCCGACGGCAAGCCGGGCACCCGTCGCATCAGGCCCTCCGAATGGCCCGACCCGTCCTTCCGCGACGTCGGCGTACGGGGCGACCTCAGCGAATTCGAGGGCGTGCGCCTCGCCGACACCGACACCGACACCGGCACCGGCGCTGACGGCTTCCAAGGGCGCCTGGAGCAGCGGAAGTTCATCGACGTCGTGGCGGAGGTGATGAGCCGGCGCATGGCCGAGGACTCGTCGGTCGTCGTCATGGGCGAGGACGTGCACCGGCTCAAGGGCGGCACCAACGGCGCGACCAAGGGGCTGGCCGAGGCCCACCCGGACCGTGTCCTGGGCACACCGATCAGCGAGAACGCCTTCGCCGGGCTCGCCGGCGGCATTGCGCTCGACGGCCGGTACAAGCCGGTGGTGGAGTTCATGTACGCCGACTTCATGTGGGTCGCGGCCGACCAGATCTTCAACCAGATCGGCAAGGCCCGGCACATGTTCGGCGGCGACGGACAGGGCACCGGCGTCCCGCTCGTCCTGCGCAGCAAGGTCGCGATGGGCACCGGCTACGGCTCCCAGCACTCCATGGACCCGGCCGGAATCCTCGCCACGGCCCCCGGCTGGCGGATCGTCGCCCCGTCCACACCCTTCGACTACGTCGGCCTGATGAACGCCGCGCTGACGTGCAAGGACCCGGTCGTCGTACTGGAGCACACCGACCTGTACGGCTCGGTCGGTCCGGGCCCGGTGGACGACTTCGACTACTGCCTGCCCGTGGGCAGGGCGGCCGTGCGCCGCACCGGATCGCGGATCACCGTCGTGACCTACCTCGCGATGACCAACCACGTGCTGGACGCCGTCGAGCAGCTGGGCCTGGACGCCGAGGTCATCGACCTGCGCTGGCTGGACCGCGCCAGTCTCGACTGGGACACCCTCGGCGAGAGCATCCGCAAGACCAACAACGTGCTCATCGCCGAGCAGGGCCCCATCGGCACCTCCTACGGCGGCTGGCTGTCCGACGAGATCCAGCGCCGCTACTTCGACTGGCTCGACCAGCCGGTGGAGCGCGTCCAGGCCGGCGAATCCTCACCCAGCATCAGCAAGGTGCTGGAGCGGGCGGCCATCGCACGGACCGAAGAGGTCGTGGCCGCGCTCCAGCGGGTCACCGGGAACTGACCCTCCCCGTACGAGAGAACACCCAGGAGGGTTGATCATGGCAGAACTGTTCCGAATGCCCGCCGTGGCCGCCGATGCCGCAACGGCCGTGCTGTCCGCCTGGCAGGTGGCGGAGGGCGCGTCGTTCACCAAGGACGACGCGCTCGTCTCCATCGAGACCGACAAGGCCGAGGTGGACGTCGCCGCCGAGCAGGACGGCGTCCTGCTCAAGGCGTTGTACGAGGCGGGCGTCGAGATCGAGGTCGGCGACCCGATCGCCGTGCTCGGCGCCGTCGGCGAGCAGCCGGGTGACCTCGACGCGCTGCTGGCCGGGCTCGGCGTCAGCACGTCCGGCGCGGCCCCGAAGGCGGTGCGCCGGGACGTACCGGAGGAGCCGGTGGCACCGCCCGCGGCCGCCCCGGCTTCCGGTGCGCCGGGTCGCGGCGGGCGCGTCTTCAGCAGTCCGCTGGCCCGCAGGCTGGCCCGGGAGGCGGGCCTCGACATCGGCGCCCTCACCGGCACCGGGCCCGGCGGCCGCGTCGTCAGGCGTGACGTCGATGCCGCGGTCGCGGCCCGGCACACACCGGCGAAGGACTCCACCCCGGCCCCGTCCGTGTCTCCGGCTCCCCGGGCGACCCCCGCCGGTACCGGCGACCACGAGGACGTCCCGCACACCCGCATGCGCCGGGCCATCGCCAGGCGCCTGACGGAGAGCAAGCAGCACACCCCGCACTTCTATCTGCGGGCGACCTGCGCCGTGGACGAACTGCTCGCCCTGCGGCAGCGGATCAACGCCGTCAGCCCGGTCAAGGTCTCGGTCAACGACCTGCTGATCAAGGCCGTCGCCACGGCGCACACCCAGGTGCCGGAGATGAACGCGGTGTGGCAGCCGGAGGCCGTCCGCCGGTTCCGTACCGTCGACGTCTCGGTCGCCATCGCCACCGAGACCGGCCTGGTGACCCCGGTGCTGCGCGGGATCGAGAACCTTTCGGTTTCGGCGATCGCCACGCGGACCCGCGCGTACGCGGAGCAGGCACGCTCCGGTGCGCTGCACCCCGCCGACCTCGAAGGCGGCTCGATCACCGTCTCGAACCTCGGCATGTACGGGGTCGAGGAGTTCACCGCCATCATCAACCCGCCGCAGGCCGCGATCCTGGCCATCGGCGCCGCACGCGACGAGGCGGTGGTCCGCGACGGTGCGGTCACCACGACCAAGGTGCTCGGCGTGGTCCTGTCCGTGGACCACCGTCCGGTCGACGGCGCCGTGGCGGCGCGCTGGCTCGCGGCCTTCACCGAGGCCGTGGAGAACCCGGTCCGGCTCGTCGTCTGACCCCACCCCGGCGGGCCGGGCGGACCGCGGCGTCACCGCCGCGGACCGCCCGCCACCGCCCACCCCCGGGCCGCAGTCCGCGTCAGGCGGCTGCCAGAGCACTCCAAGAGGACACCGATGTCTTTGATCCGCGCTTCCCGCACACCTGGTGCGGCCACAACGAACGAATCCCCGCGCGATGCGCTCGGCGAGCTGGACCAGCGCAATCTCCGGCGGCTGATGCCGCTGCTGCTGGCCGCCTACATCATGTCGTTCCTGGACCGGACCAACATCGGCCTGGCCAAGGAACGCCTGGAGGTCGACCTCGGCATCTCCGCAGCGGCCTACGGCCTGGGCGCGGGGCTGTTCTTCCTCACCTACGCGATCTCCGAAGTGCCCAGCAACCTGATCATGTACCGCGTGGGCGCCCGCTGGTGGATCACCCGGATCATGCTGACCTGGGGCGTCATCTCCGCGTGCATGGCCTTCGTCCAGGGCGAGAAGTCCTTCTACGCCATGCGACTGCTGCTCGGTGCCGCCGAGGCCGGGCTGCTGCCGGGCATCCTGCTCTACTTCACGTACTGGTTCCGCTCCGAGACCCGCGGCAGGGCCATCGGCCTGCTCCTGCTCGGCGCCTCCATCGCCAGCGTCGTCGGAAACCCGCTCGGCGGGCTGCTCATGGAGATGGACGGGCTCGGCGGCTGGCACGGCTGGCAGTGGATGTTCGTCATCGAGGGGATCCCCTGCCTCTTCCTGGCGATCGCCATCTACCGCTTCCTGCCCGACGGCCCGGCCAAGGCCCCCTGGCTGACGGCGGAGGAGGCCCGGTTGGTCCAGGACGCGGTCACCCGCGAACAGACCGAGGGCTCCCAGGCGGCGGGCAACGGCTCCGGGTCCGGGTCCCTGCTGACAGTGCTGCGCGACAAGCAGATGCTGCTGGCCATCTTCGCCAACTGGACCCACCAGGTCGCCCTGTACTCGGTCGTCTACTTCCTGCCCGGCATCATCGGCGGCTGGGGCGATCTCTCGCCGTTCACCATCGGCCTGCTCACCGGACTGCCCTGGCTCACCGCGGCCGTCGGTGCCGTACTGGTGCCACCGCGCGCGACCACTCCCCGGCGCTCCCGCAACTTCGTGGTGGTCGGCCTGCTGATGATGTTCACCGGCCTCATCGTCGCCGCTGTCGCGGGTCCGGTGATCGCTCTGCTCGGCTTCTGCTTCACCGGCCTGGCCTTCTTCGTCGTCCAGCCCCTGCTGTTCAACTTCCCCGCCACCCGGCTCTCGGGCAAGACTCTCGCCGGCGGCCTGGCACTGCTCAACACCATCGGCATCACCGGCGGCTTCGTCGGCCCGTACATCATGGGCTACGCCGAGGACGCCACCGGCAACCACCTCTCCGGCCTGTGGGTCTCCATCGTCCTGCTGGCCCTCGGCGCGCTGGCGGCCACGCGACTGCGCTTCTCCCCCAAGTCCTGAACCGCGCCCCGGGGCGGAGGCGGCCCGGGACGTCCCCAGCGGCGGGGGCGGTCCCGCGGGCGCCCCCGCCCCGGGGCAGCCCCGAAGTCCGCCCGGGTGTCACGTTCCGGGATGTGAACAGCGGTGCCCCCGGGACCGGTTCACCCTCTAGTCTGGCCTGTGCAGCTGGTTCGCCCTGTCCGCCAGACAGGCGCGTCGTAAGAGGGAACCCGGTGGGAATCCGGGACTGCCCCGCAGCGGTGAGCGGGAACGACCGCCGTCATACGCACTGGATCCGGTCGGATCCGGGAAGCGACGGCCAGTAGGAATCTGCCCCGGCAGATGTGCCCGCGAGTCCGAAGACCTGCCTGTTGCCCGCACGCGACCCCTCGTGTGCGGATATCCCGGTGACCTCGTGGGCGGGTCGGCGTGCATATCGGTCGGAGGACCGCGCACATGGCGTGCGGGGGATCCGTCCGGTTCGTCATTCCTTCGCGTCCGTGTCCCCTCACCGGGATCTCAAGGAGTCATCTCGCGAAGGAGATTTCCGTGACAGCAGAACCCGCGACCGCACGCGCCACCGTGTACGGCTACCCCCGTCAGGGCCCGGACCGGGAACTGAAGAAGGCCGTCGAGGGCTACTGGAAGGGCCGGGTCACCGCCGACGCCCTCCGGGAGACGGCAGCCGGCCTGCGCCGGTCCAACTGGCGGCGATTGACGGACGCCGGTGTCCACGAGGTGCCCACCGGCGACTTCTCGTACTACGACCACGTCCTGGACACCAGTGTCATGGTCGGCGCCGTCCCCCGGCGGCATCGGGCGGCCGTCGCCGCCGACGCGCTCGACGGGTACTTCGCGATGGCCCGCGGCACCCAGGACGTGGCGCCGCTGGAGATGACCAAGTGGTTCGACACCAACTACCACTACCTCGTCCCCGAACTCGGCCCGGACACCGTCTTCACCACCGACTCCACCAAGCAGGTCACCGAGCTGAAGGAGGCCCTCGCACTCGGGCACACCGCCCGCCCCGTGCTGGTCGGCCCCGTCACGTACCTCCTGCTCGCCAAGCCCGCCCCCGGGGTGGCGGCCGGCTTCGAACCGCTCACCCTGCTGGACCGGCTGCTGCCGGTCTACGCGGAGGTGCTCGCCGATCTGCGTGCCGCCGGGGCGGAGTGGGTCCAGCTCGACGAGCCCGCACTGGTCCAGGACCGGACGCGGGCCGAACTGAACGTCGCCGCCCGCGCCTATCGTGAACTCGGCGGCCTGACCGACCGGCCCAAGCTGCTCGTCGCCACCTACTTCGACCGGCTCGGCGAGGCGCTCCCCGTCCTGGCGAAGACCCCGGTCGACGGCCTGGCGCTGGACTTCACCGATGGTGCCGCGGGCAACCTCGCAGACCTCGCCGCCGTCGGCGGGCTGCCCGGCAAGCGGCTCGTCGCGGGCGTCGTCAACGGCCGCAACATCTGGATCAACGACTACGAGAAGTCGCTGGCCACCCTCGCCACACTCCTCGGTCTCGCGGGCCGGGTCGACGTGGCCGCCTCCTGCTCCCTGCTGCACGTCCCCCTCGACACGGCGCCGGAGAGGGACATCGACCCGCGGATCCTTCGCTGGCTCGCCTTCGCCGAGCAGAAGGCCACCGAGGTCGTCACCCTGGCGAAGGGCCTGGCTCGCGGCACCGGCGCGATCAGCGCCGAGATCACCGCCAACCGCGCCGACCTCGCCTCACGCGCGCACTCCCCCCTCACCCACGACCCCGCCGTACGGGCCAGGGCCGCCGCCGTCACCGCCGCCGACGGCCGCCGCTCCCAGCCGTACACCGAGCGCGCCGCCGCCCAACGTGCCCACCTCAGGCTGCCGTTGCTGCCCACGACCACCATCGGGTCCTTCCCGCAGACCGACGAGCTGCGCGCGGCCCGTGCCGGTCTGCGCGCGGGCCGGATCGACACGGCCGGATACGAGGAGCGGATCAGGGCCGAGATCGGCGAGGTCGTCGCCTTCCAGGAGAAGGCCGGCATCGACGTCCTGGTGCACGGCGAGCCCGAACGCAACGACATGGTCCAGTACTTCGCCGAACAGCTCACCGGCTACCTCGCCACCCGGCACGGCTGGGTCCAGTCCTACGGCACCCGCTATGTCCGCCCGCCGATCCTGGCCGGCGACATCTCCCGCCCCGCACCGATGACGGTGCGCTGGACCTCGTACGCCCAGTCGCTCACCGACCGTCCGGTCAAGGGCATGCTGACCGGGCCCGTCACCATGCTGGCCTGGTCCTTCATCCGCGACGACCAGCCGCTCGGCGACACCGCCCGGCAGGTCGCCCTCGCCCTGCGCGACGAGGTCGGGGACCTGGAGGCCAGTGGCACATCGGTCATCCAGGTCGACGAACCCGCCCTGCGCGAGACCCTTCCGCTGCGCGCATCGGACCGCGCCGCATACCTGGAATGGGCCACCGGCTCGTTCCGTCTCACCACCAGCGGAGTACGTCCGGACACCCAGATCCACACCCACATGTGCTACGCCGAGTTCGGCGACATCGTCCAGGCCATCGACGACCTCGATGCCGATGTCATCAGCCTGGAGGCCGCCCGCTCCCACATGCAGGTCGCCCGCGAACTCGCCGCGCACGGCTACCCGCGCGAAGCCGGACCCGGTGTATACGACATCCACTCCCCGCGCGTGCCCGGTGCGGACGAGGCCGCCGCCCTTCTCCGCAAGGGCCTGAAGGCCATTCCCGCCGAACGGCTGTGGGTCAACCCCGACTGCGGTCTGAAGACCCGCGGCTGGCCCGAGACCAGGGCATCCCTGGAGAACCTGGTCTCCGCTGCCCGTACGGTACGGGCGGAGCTGTCCGTGTCCTGACGGCGGATGCCCGACGGCCGGGGCGCCCGTGAGCGCCCCGGCCCCGGTCGGACCGGCGTGCCATGACGGTCCCCTCCTCGTTCCCCTCCACCGCGGGTTCCCCCTCACACCACGCAATCTACGGTGTAGGTTCAGCAAAGGACGGGACGTACGAAGGGGCAGGGAGCAGGACGTGGCCAGACGAACACAGGGCACCGCGGCGGGGCTCAGCCGCGAACGCATCGCCGGCGCCGCCGTCGCGCTCGTCGACCGCGACGGCCTGGAGCGCTTCGGGGTACGGCGCCTCGCGGAGGAGCTCGGGGTCGACCCGATGTCGATCTACCACCACATCAAGGGCAAGGCGGCGCTGCTGGACGCGGTCTCCGAGGCCGTGCTCGCCGAGGTGGCCGCCGCGACGGACGACACGTCGCGCGACTGGGAGGAGATCGCCCGCCGAACGGCGCACGGCTACCGGGAGATGGCCCACCGGCACCCCCGGGTGTTCCCGCTGCTGGCGACGCGCGCCCAGACCTCGCCGGTGGCCCTCAGCGCGCTGGAGCGGCTGGTCACCGCGATGCGTGAGGCCGGCCTGCCCGAACAGGTGGTCGCGGACGCGCCGATGACGCTGTTCGGCTTCCTCAACGGATACCTGCTGGCGGTCCTCAGCGGCGAGAGCGGCGAGGACACCGGCGTCCCCGCGATCGACGCCGACACGTACCCGACCATGGCCGCCCTCGCGCCCCTCCAGGCCGGCTACGGGTCCGCGGCGGAGTTCGACCGGATCCTCGGTACCGTGCTCGGCGGCATCCGGGACCTGGCGGCCCGGGGCGCAACCCGGTGAGCGGTCACGGACCGCGCCGACACCTCTGACGAACGCGACGACAGGGAGGAACCATGGACGGCATCGGGATCATCGGCGTGGGCGAGATCGGCCGGGCCGTCGTGGACGGCCTGTGCGACGGCGTCGGCGATCCGCCGCGGATCCACCTGTCTCCGCGAGGGGCCCGTACGGCCGCCGAACTGTCCCAGCGGTATCCGACCGTCCGGGTCTGCGCCGACAACCAGGACGTGGCGAACCACTCCGAGGTGGTCGTCCTCGCCGTCCGCCCCCAGGACCGCGCCGAGGCTCTCGCAGGGCTCCGGGTCGGCGACGACGGGGTCGTGATCAGCCTGATGGCCGGTGTCGGCATCGGCGAACTGCGCGAAACACTCGGCACCGGCGCCCCCGTGGTGCGCGCGATTCCGCTGCCCACCGTGCGCGAGTGCCGGTCCGTCACGAGGCGGGCCGTGTGCCGCCGTCCCTCGTGCGCGGCGACTGGTCGGCGGAGTCGGGCTTCCGGGCCGGCCCGATCCAAGCGAAAGACCCTGGTGGTGCGGGACAGCACGGCGCCCGGCCCCGGCTGACGCCCGTGCTCCCGACGGGCGTCGCTCGGCTCGGTGACCGGTGGTCGTCCCTCACACCGCCCGGACGACGGCCCGGGCCGCCTCCGCCAACAGTGAGATCTCGCCCGCGACTGCCTCCGGGTCGGCGGCGACGGTGACCTGGGCGACGTCGTCCAGGCCCGGGTGCGAGCCGACGCGCACCGCCCGCTCCGCGTTGCGCAGGAGATCGAAGTCGTTGATGTCGTTCCCGAACGCGACGTACTCGCCGATCCCCATCGAACTCAGGGCTTCCCACTTCGTCGTGGAGCCCGGCGCGAAGTCGACGATCGCCTCGTCGAGATGGTGGTTGACCGTCAGCCCCAGCCGGCGGCCGGCATCGGCGAGTGCCGCCATGTCCGACGCACCGACGACAAGGAACTTCACGACCTCGGAAAGCTCGGCGATGTCCACCATCTTCGCCAGGTTGCCCTGGTCCACGCGGCCCCGGATCGGATGGTCCGCGGGTCCGGTGTACGCGTAGTCCCAGAGTCCGTCGGCGAGGTACGTCGCTTCGTACTTCCCGACCGTGTCCATGAGTGCGCCGAGTCCGGCCGGATCGAACGCGGCCCGGGCCCGGACCCGGCCGTCGGCCGAGACGAGGCTCCCGTTCCCGCCGATCAGTGTGGCGGCCGGGAAGGCACCGTCCAGGACGGGCAGCAGGTCTCGGACAGGACGGGCGGAGGCGAAGACCACATGATGGCCGGCGCGCTCGCACTCACCGATCGCGGCGAGAATCCGGTCATCGATCGTTCGTCCGTCGAAGCAGAGCGTGCCGTCGATGTCAAAAACCAGTGTGCGGGCGCGAAGTGTGAACATCATCGGATTCTATCCGGCCGACCGACGGCGGTGAGCTGATGCCCGTGGTGCCGGTGGTGCCGGTGGTGCGGTGGGCCCGGACATCCATGGAGGGGCCTATCTTGGCCTGTATGCAGTTCTACACAATCGGCCAGGCCGCCCGGCTCCTCGGTGTGAGCCCCGACACCGCACGTCGCTGGGCCGACGCCGGCCGGGTGGCCACCCATCGGGACGAGGGCGGACGGCGGCTCATCGAGGGCAGGGATCTCGCCGAGTTCTCCGTGGAGCTGGCCAAGGGCGGTGGCGGCGAGGAGGACGTCTCGTACACCTCGGTCCGCAATGCCTTCCCCGGGATCGTCACCGCGGTGAAGCTCGGCGACGTCGCCGCCCAGGTGGAGATCCAGGCCGGCCCGCACCGGCTGGTGTCACTGCTGACGCGGGAGGCCGTGGAGGAGCTGGGGCTGGAGGTCGGGATGGAGGCCACGGCCCGGGTCAAGTCGACGAATGTGCACATCGACCGGGTCTGACCGCTGCGCGGGCCGGCGCCGTCGGGTCAGAGCGTGAGCAGTTCCTCGTAGAAGCCGCCGAACTCCCGCTCCCGGTCGACGAGATGGATCTCCAGGATCCAGTGGCAGCGGCGTCCCGCCTTGTCGGTGCGGCGCATCGGGGTGTCGTTGGCGGGCGCGATGTACGACTCCGTGTCCGCGCCGTCGATCCGCTCGTGCGGGAACTCCCCGACCAGATGGCCTGCATGCCAGCCGCCCAGCTCCCAGCCGGCCTGCGCCGCCAGCCGCTCGACCTCGGCGTACAGCCGTGCGCCCGTGATCTCCGGGTCGGCCTCGAAGAAGCGGCGGCCCGCCGCGAACACCTTCGGCAGGTCCTGCTGCAGCCGGTGCTTGACGCGGTCGTCGCCGAGGACGAAGGTCCGCCCGAAGTCGGCCTCGTACTCCTCGAAGATCGGCCCGAAGTCGGCGAACACGATGTCGTCCGCGCCGATCACCCGGTCCGGTGGGTTCTCCCGGTACGGCATCAGTGTGTTCGGCCCGGAGCGCACGATGCGCTTGTGCCAGTGCCGGGTCGTGCCGAACAGTTCGTTCGCCAGGTCCCGGATCCGATCGCTGACCTCGCGTTCTCCCCCGCCCGGTGCGACCAGCCCGCGCTCCTCGATCTCCGCGAAGAGTCGCGCGGCCTTCGCCTGGGCGTCCAACAGCCGGGCAGCGCGCGTGGATTCGTCATCCGCCATGAGGCCGACCGTAGCCATCCCCATCGCCTCCGGCAACGGGATTCCCGCGCGGGCAGGGTCCGGACATATGAAGGGGACGGCGCGGAGCCGACGCCGGCGGGCGCGGGGGCGTCACGCCCAGGAGGCGTAGCGGCCGTCCACGCGAATCTCGTTGATGCCGCTGATGTGCCGGGCCCCGCAACGGTCCTGGGGCAGGACGAGCTGCGCGCCGGCGCGGTCGAGCGGCGTGCCGTCGACGGTGGCGGCGAGCAGTACGGGCGCGCGGCCGAAGTCGGGATCGATCTCCGCCCAGGACAGCAGGGCGTGGTGGCCGTCCGCGCCGGACACCGCGATCAGGAATCGCAGACGGTCCTTGCGGCGGGTGGGATCGAAGGCGGGACCGGCTGCCGCAAGCACGTCGTGCAGGAGCGGTCCGGTGAAGCGGTGGTGCTGGATGCCGCTGGTGGCGCACTCGAAGCTGACGTCGGCCTCGTGCTGCGGCCAGGCGAGCAGGTCGGGCACGGTCAGACGGAGCGGACGGGACAGATCGCCGGCGAGGGAGAGTTCCGCCACCTCGTCCGCCGTTTCGGGGGACCGACTCATGGGCCACCACCTCCCCGAGGTCCCTACCCGGACACCCGTCCTGTACAAACGCACATGCAACCCACGAAGATCGATGATCCGGCTCATGCGAAGCAACAGATGACTTTCCCCTCGCATCTGCGGCAGTATCATCAGCGCATGCACACCTACCGGATCGGGGACGCGGCCGCCTTGCTCGGCGTCAGCACCGACACCGTGAGGCGTCTGGTCGACGGCGGGAAAATCACCGCCGTACGCGACGAGGCCGGCCGCCGGATCATCCCCGGGCCGGCCCTCGCGGCCTACGCCCGGCAGGTGCACCGCACGGAACGGGAGTCCACCGGATCCTCGGCCCGCAACCGCCTCTCCGGCATCGTCACCGACGTGATCCTCGGAGATGTGTCGGCGCAGGTCGAGATCCAGGCCGGGCCGTTCCGGGTGGTGGCGATGGTCAGCCGCGAGTCGGCTGAGGAACTGGAGCTGGAGCCAGGTGTTCCGGCGGTTGCCGTGGTCAAGTCGACCAATGTGGTCGTCGACAGACCGAAGATGTGATGTGTCCGTCAGGACCAGAGGGAGTGGACCCGTGACAACCCGTACCGCGCGCCGGACCCGCAGGACCCTGCAGGTGGCCGGTGCAGGCACCGCCGCGCTGCTGGCCCTGAGCGCCTGCTCCTCCTCCGACGACTCCTCGTCGGTGAAGCCGGGCTCCTCCGCCCCGGCCTCCTCGTCGGACAAGTTGTCCGGCACGGTGACCGTGTTCGCCGCGGCCTCGCTGAAGGAGAGCTTCACGACCCTGGGCAAGGAGTTCGAGAAGCAGCACCCGGGTACGAAGGTGACCTTCAGCTTCGGCGGCAGCGACTCCCTCGCCGCGAGCATCACCGGCGGCGCACCGGCCGATGTGTTCGCCGCGGCCAGCCCCAAGACGATGAAGATCGTCACCGATGCCGGCGATGCCTCCGGCACGCCCGCCACCTTCGTTCGCAACCAGCTGGAGATCGCCACGCTGCCGGGCAACCCCGACAAGATCTCCTCCCTCAAGGACCTCACCGGTTCGGGCCTGAAGGTCGTGCTCTGCGACAAGGAGGTGCCGTGCGGGGCCGCTGCCCAGAAGGCCCTGGACGCCAGCGGTCTCAAGCTCACCCCGGTCTCGTACGAGCAGGACGTCAAGAGCGCCCTGACCAAGGTCGAGCTGAAGGAGGCCGACGCGGCGGTCGTGTACAAGACCGATGTGAAGGCGGCCGGTGACAAGGTGGAGGGCGTGGAGTTCCCCGAATCGGCCGATGCCGTCAACGACTACCCGATCGCCCTGCTCAAGGACGCCCCCAACGCGGACGCCTCCAAGGCGTTCATCGCACTGGTGCAGTCCACCGAGGGCCAGAAGGTCCTGACCGGGGCCGGGTTCCTGAAGCCGTGACCTCGTCCGAGAAGTCCGACGCCGTGACCCGCACCCTCCGGGGCGGGCCGCGGCGTCGGCGGGTCCGGGCGGGTGGTGGCCGCGGCGCACCGCTGCCTCTGCTCGTGCCCGCGCTGATCGGCCTGGCGTTCCTGGTGGTGCCGCTGGTCGCCCTGCTCGTACGGGCCCCGTGGCGCAGCATGCCCGAGCAGCTGACCAGCGCCGAGGTGTGGCAGGCGCTCCGGCTGTCCCTGATCTGCGCCACCGCCGCCACCGCCGTGAGTCTGGTCATCGGGGTGCCGCTGGCCTGGCTGCTGGCCCGGGTCGAGTTCCGCGGTCGCGGCCTCGTGCGCGCTCTCGTCACGCTCCCGCTGGTCCTGCCGCCGGTCGTGGGCGGTGTGGCGCTGCTGACGTCGCTCGGCCGCAACGGCATCGTCGGGAAGTGGCTGGACTCCTGGTTCGGCGTCACCCTGCCGTTCACCACGGCGGGGGTCGTGGTCGCGGAGGCCTTCGTGGCGATGCCGTTCCTCGTCATCAGCGTCGAGGGCACTCTGCGGGCCGCCGACCCGCGGTACGAGGAGGCGGCGACCACCCTGGGCGCCTCCCGCTTCACCGCGTTCCGCCGGGTCACGCTCCCGCTGATCGCGCCGGGCATCGCGGCCGGTGCGGTGCTGGCGTGGGCCCGCGCGCTCGGCGAGTTCGGCGCGACCATCACCTTCGCCGGCAACTTCCCCGGGCGTACGCAGACCATGCCCCTCGCCGTCTACCTCGCTCTGCAGAGCGACCCGGAGGCGGCGATCGCCCTCAGCCTGGTGCTGCTGGCCGTGTCCGTCGCGGTGCTGGCCGGGCTGCGCGACCGTTGGATGACCGCCGGATGACCGGGACCCACGACCGTTGGACGATCGCCGCATGACCGAGACCCAGGACCTCCGTGCCGGCACCGGCCCCGAAGGGCTCGACGCCCAACTCGTGGTGGACCGGGGCGCCTTCCGCCTCGACGTGGCACTGACCGTCGCGCCCGGCGAGGTCGTCGCCCTGCTCGGTCCGAACGGCGCCGGCAAGACCACCGCCCTGCGCGCACTGGCCGGACTGACCCCGCTCACCGGCGGCCACCTGCGGTTGGACGGCGCGACACTGGAACGTACGCCGCCGGAGTCCCGCCCGGTCGGCGTCGTCTTCCAGGACTATCTCCTCTTCCCCCACCTGACCGCCCTGGACAATGTGGCGTTCGGGCCGCGCTGCCAGGGGGCGTCCAAGGCGGAGGCGCGGGCGCGGGCCGCCCAGTGGCTCGACCGCCTGGGTCTCGCGGATCACTGCGGCGCCAAGCCCCGGCGGCTCTCCGGCGGCCAGGCGCAGCGTGTCGCGCTCGCCCGCGCCCTCGCCACCCGCCCGCGGCTGCTGCTCCTCGACGAACCCCTGGCTGCGCTCGACGCCCGGACCCGCCTGGAGGTGCGCACCCAACTCCGCCGCCACCTGGCCGAGTTCGAGGCGGTCGCCGTGCTCGTCACGCACGACCCGCTCGACGCGATGGTTCTCGCCGACCGGCTGGTCGTCGTCGAGCACGGCGAGGTCGTCCAGGAGGGCAGCCCCTCCGACATCGCCCGTCACCCCCGTACGGACTACATCGCGCAGCTCGTCGGTCTCAATCTCCACCGGGGCCGGGCGGACGGCCACACGGTCCGTCTGGACTCCGGCCCCGTCCTCACCACCGCGGAGGTACTGTCCGGACCGGTCTTCGTGGCGTTCCCCCCGAGCGCCGTCACCCTCCACCGCGGCCGCCCCACCGGGTCCAGCGCCCGCAACGTCTGGCACTGCGAGGTCGCCGGCCTGGAGACCCACGGCGACCGGATCCGCGCCGCTCTCACCGGCGATCTCCCCCTCGCCGCGGATCTCACCACGGTCGCGGCCGCCGAACTGGACCTGCACCCGGGTGCGGAGGTCTGGGCCACGGTGAAGGCGACGCAGACCCACGCGTACCCCGTCTGAGCGGCTGCCCCGGGGCGGCCGTGCGGCAACGGGACCGGCTGCAAGGCGTCAGGCGGCGCGGTGTGGGGAAACAGGACGGACGGCGAGCCCGCCTCGGGCCCGGTAGCCGACGCACCGGACACGCCCGAGGACACCGGGGCGTCGTCCCCCGACCCGGCCCTGGCCGCGTCGCTCGCCGCCGCGGGTCCGGCCGCCGGATCCGTCGCGGTGGGCCCGACGTCCTACTGGGACCGCTACACCTTCGACGTGATCGGTAACCGCGTGGGGATGGCCGAGCACAGTCCGCTCGACCCCACGAAGGCTACGAAGCTCGCCTACGGCTACGGGACGACGGTCACCGGCAACGGCACCTCGCCGACGATCGGAACCCAGCCGCACACCCCCACCGACGTGACCTCCACACCGGCCGGCCGGGGCGCGCGCTACACCTACGACCTGGCCGGCAACACCAAGCTCCGTGACCTGGCGGACGTGACGCAGGACCTGGAGTGGACACCGGAGAACCGGCTCGAACAGATCACATCCGACGGTGTGACGACGACCTATGTCTATGACGCGGACGGCAACCGGATCCTGGAGTCCACGCCCTCGGGCAGCGTCCTGTATCTGGGAGAGACCGAGCTGAGGACCGCGGGCGGGAAGATTACGCGAGCCAAAGGGCACGGGCCTGACCCATCTGGGAGCCCGTGAGTACGACCAGTCGACGGAACGGTTCATCTCGGCGGACCCGGTCATGGACTCTGCCGACCCCCTGCAGATGAACGGCTATGCCTACAGCCGCAACAACCCCGTCACCCATAGCGATCCCACCGGTCTCTACGACCCGGACAGGCGGGCGTACGAGGCGCAGCAGGCACGCCGGGCACCCAATCCGGGGCTGAACAAGCCTCGGGCGAGCCCTCCGCACGTGCAGAATGCGAAGCTCCGGGGAATCCTGTCGAACCTCTATCTCCGGTATCTCCGGCCGCATGTGCTGAGCGGCCTCGGTGACGGCAAGACCGCGACGGCTCTGATCAACGAGTTCAACGACGGACAGCCGACCGTGAAGCTGTGGCACCTGGAGAAGGGATGGGCTGCCATGAGCGGACTGGCAGACGTGATGGGCAAGGACAGGGAGGCCCGGGTGAGGGCGAAGCAGGACAGGCCCAAGCCCAGTGATGTCATGCTCTCCGACGAGGACATGAAGGTGGCCAAGAGCGAAGCGGCCGAACTGTGGAAGGCCCTGAATGCCGAGGATCTCACCGGCGTCTACGGGAAGATGGTGGCGGAGAATCCGCTCCTGCACGCGACGTTGACGAAGAACCGTGCCAAGGTCCTCAACGAGCCCGAGATGGCTGATCTCACCGGCCGGAAGTTCGAGATCCGCGGCAAGAGCCCTTGGCCCGTTCCGAAGGGCGAAGCACCGCGTGTCAGGGGATTCGCCAAGGGATTCGGCATCGCCGGCGGAGCGCTGACCGTGGCCCAGGCACCGGCCCTGATCGAGGAGCACGGCTGGGGCGGCGGTCTGTGGGAGATGTTCGAGGGAATGATCGATCCGTGCCGGGTGTCGGACAGCAGCATGTCGTCCCCGTGTGACGACAATCCGAACGCCTGTATCGCCTGATCTCCCCGCCCCCGCCCCCAGCCGTCGAGGCGGGGGCGGGGAGGCCGGGCGCGTTGTAGCCTCACACTGCCAGTTCTATCGAGAAGGTGAATGAATGCCGGCGTCCGCCATGACGCGTTCGAACGTGCAGGAGATTCTCCTGGACACGGTGCCCGAGACGGCGGAGCCCATCCGGCTCCTGGCGGAAGAAGAGGCGGACGGGGAAGTGCTTCTCTTCCCGCTCCTGAGGGACGGTTTCGCCGACCCGCTGGTGATGCCCGCGCTGCGGAGTCCGTCCGCGCACGAGGATCTCCTGCGCCGCTGCTTCGCATGCGTCGATCTCGGCCTGCGCAGCACGGACACGACACTGAACGACGCGTTCTGGTTCCAGGTGCTGGAGCTTCTGCTCGACGACCTGGACGTGCTCGACGCGGCCTACCCCTTCATGACCGACGAGACCAGGAACTACGTCCTGGAGAAACTGACGGACTTCGGGGTCCCGCTCACGCCCCACTGGTCAGCATGGGCCGGGAGCAGCTGACGGGAGCGCTCCGGCCGCCGCGGAGCCGGGGGGCTCCGGGGCCGTCGGCCGCCTTCGGTGCCGTCCAACACGATCCGCGCCATGGACGCGAACGGCACTGTCACGTCGACTGGGTGGGGTGATCTTCTGCAGCCGGCCGGCCGGGAGCACAGCGCTGTGGGCAAAAGCGCAGGGCGTCGGGCCAAGAAGGCAGGGCCGGGTGCGGGACGGCCATCTCCGCGAGCAACGCTGACTCCACGGAACCTGCGCCCCGGAGCTGCAACTGCAACTGCGCAGGCAACGGCGTCCGCGATGGGGGTGGGTCCTCAGATGAGTTCGAGGATGCGGCGGCGGATGCCGGGCCGGCGCACGAGTTCCGCAAGGACGGGCGTGATGTCGTCGCGGGAGACGTCGGCGTGGTCGATGACCCGATGCGCTGCCGCTGCCCGGCTGGTGAACAGGGGTGCTGACATGCGGTCTCAGGTCAGCACCGAACCAGCACGGGAGTCAGCACCAGGGCAATGAACCATGCCTGACAGCGCAATCCTGACAGGCACCTGCCGGCCTTCGACACGGTCCTCGAAGCAGTCTCGACATGTCTGTCGTAGTGGCCCCGCGCACACCCGGCCCGAGAACTATGGTGTCCCACCACATACGCCCCTGACCTGCCCCTTCCTACGGTGTGGCGACACAGAACCGTCCCCGCCCACCCTCCGGAAGTGGTACCCATGGCCGCCCCAGCAACCTCCCCGCCGGCACCGTCGAACCTCAGGCGCATCGTCGCCGCAAGCCTCATCGGGACCACCATCGAGTGGTACGACTTCTTCCTGTACGGGTCAGCCGCCGCGCTGGTCTTCAACAAGTTGTTCTTCCCCGAGTCCGACCCGCTCGTCGGAACGCTCCTGTCCTTCCTCACGTACGCGGTCGGCTTCGCCGCACGGCCGCTCGGTGCCCTGGTGTTCGGGCACTACGGCGACCGGCTCGGCCGCAAGAAACTGCTGGTGCTCAGTCTGCTGATGATGGGCGGAGCGACGTTCGCCATCGGGCTGCTGCCGACGCATGCCACGGTCGGGTCCGCCGCCCCCGTACTGCTCACCGTCCTGCGGCTGGTGCAGGGCTTCGCGCTCGGAGGCGAGTGGGGCGGGGCCGTGCTGCTGGTGTCGGAGCACGGGGACGCACGGCGGCGCGGCTTCTGGGCCTCCTGGCCGCAGACGGGAGCGCCGGCCGGGCAGTTGCTCGCCACCGGGGTGCTGTCCGCGCTCACCGCGCTGATGTCGGAGTCCGCCTTCGGGGCGTGGGGCTGGCGAATCCCCTTCCTGCTCTCCGGTGTCCTGGTGATCGTCGGCCTGTGGATCCGTCTCTCCGTCGATGAATCACCGGTCTTCAAGGCCGCGCTCGCGCAGGCCGAGGAGCGCCGCTCCGCTGCCGGGGCGGCCGAGAAGACGCCGCTCGTCTCCGTGCTGCGGCACCACTGGCGCGATGTGCTGATCGCCATGGGCGCCAGGATGGCGGAGAACATCAGCTACTACGTCATCACGGCGTTCGTGCTCGTCTACGCGACCACGGCAGCGGATCTGAGCAAGCAGACGGCGCTCAACGCGGTGCTCATCGCCTCGGCCGTCCACTTCGCGGTCATTCCGATGTGGGGCGCCCTGTCGGACCGGGTCGGGCGCAAGCCGGTCTATCTGGCCGGTGCGATCGGTGTCGGCGTGTGGACGTTCCCGTTCTTCGCGCTGATCGACACGCGGAACTTCGGAAGCGTGCTGCTCGCCGTCACCGTCGGGCTCATCTTCCACGGGGCCATGTACGCGCCGCAGGCGGCCTTCTTCTCGGAGATGTTCGCGACCCGGATGCGGTACTCGGGTGCGTCGATCGGCGCGCAGTTCTCATCGGTCGCGGCCGGTGCCCCGGCGCCGCTCATCGCCACGGCGCTGCTCGCGGACTTCGACAGCTCGACGCCCATCTCGCTGTACGTCATCGCCGCGGCGCTGATCACCCTGCTGGCGGTCGCCTGCGCCAGGGAGACCAGGCACCGGGATCTCACGGACATCGAAGGGACCGCGGCCGCCCCGGACGCCTCCGAAGCCCTGCCGGCGGACGCCCGTACCGTCTGAGCACCGTCCGCCGGGCGGCCGGGAGGCCCGGCCGCCCGGCGGACAGCGGTGGTCACTGCTGGGCGGTGCGTTCGAACCAGGTGGGTTCGTCGGTCATGGACTGCTTGATCCTGAAGAGCGCGAACTCGTTCAGCGGGGGCAGCGCGTCCACCGGGAACCAGCCCACCTCCAGCGACTCGTCGTCGTTGACGCGTGCCTCGCCGCCGGTCGCCCGGCAGCGGAAGGTCACGTCGAGGTACTGGCAGCGGTCCCCGTTCGCGTACTGCACGGGCTCCAGAGCCTGCGTGAGCACCACCCGCTCCGCCACGCAGCGCACGGCGGTCTCCTCGAACACCTCGCGCTCCGCGGTCGTCGCCGGCTGCTCGCCGGGCTCGCAGATGCCGCCGATGACCGACCATTTGCCGGTGTCGGAGCGGCGCCCGAGGAGCACTCTGCCCTCGTCGTCGAAGACGATTGCGGTGACTCCCGGCAGCAGGAGCAGCTGTTGGCCGGCGGTGGCGCGGATCTCGCGGATGAAATCAGGAGTAGCCATGATCCAACCCTACGCGGCGCGGCCGGTGGGTCACCGGCTGCGCCGGACCCGCACCGAACGGACGACGACCAGGCCGAGCCCGGCCACGGCGATCAGCGCGAGAACCCCTTCGGGGAGCGTGCCCATCCTGGTCGCGGGCGTCAGCGAGGACCTCAGCGGCACCTCGTCCACCAGCGCGTCCGGGGTGAACAGCTTCGTCTGCTGGACGATCGTGCCGTCCGGGCGGATGACGGCACTGACCCCGCTGGTGACGGGGACCACGACGGAGCGGCTGTGCTCGACTGCCCGCACCCTGGACATGGCCAGCTGCTGGTAGGTCATCTCGCTGCGGCCGAAGGTGGCGTTGTTGCTCGGTACGGCGATCAGCTGGCCGCCGTGCGTGACGGTGTCCCGTACGGCGTCGTCGAACGCGGCCTCGTAGCAGGTCACGAGCCCGACGCTGGTCCCTGCCAGGTCGAAGACGCCGACCTTCTTCCCGGGGCCGAAGTCGCGCTGCACCCGGTCCACGTCCGAGCTGAAGATCCGTGCGACGGAACGCATCGGCATGTACTCGCCGAACGGCTGGATGTGGCGCTTGTCGTAGGTGTCGACCGGGCCCTTCTTCGGATCCCACTGGAGGAGGGTGTTGCGCAGCTTCCCGGTGTCGGGCTCGATCACCGCCCCGATCACGGTGGGCACGCCGATCGCCTTCACCGCGTCGTCGATCACGATCCGGGCGTCGGCGTTCCGGTACGGGTCGAGGTCGGAGGAGTTCTCGGGCCACAGGACGAAGTCGGGCTGCGGGACCTTGCCCTCCTCCACCTCCCGGGCGAGCTGTTCCGTGCGGCGCACATGGTTGTCCAGGACGGCACGGCGCTGGGAGTTGAAGTCGAGTCCGAGCCGCGGCACATTGCCCTGGATCGCGGCGACGGTCGCGGTGCCGTCCTCGGCCGAGTCGTCGACGAGGGGCAGCGCGGCGAGCGCTCCGGCGACGGGTACCAGGACGGTCGCGGCCGCGGCGGCGACGGCCGCCCGCGGCAGGGTGCCCGTACGGCGGTAGGCACGGAACTGGCGTACCGCTTCGCCGAGGCCGAAGCCGCAGAGCACCACCGCGAAGGAGAGCAGCGGGGTGCCCCCCACGGCCGCGAGCGGCAGGAACACGCTGTCCGCCTGTCCGAACGCGATCTTCCCCCACGGGAAGCCGCCGAACGGCACCCTGGCCCGGACCGCCTCGTCGAGTGCCCAGACCGCGGCGGCCCACACCGGCCACCAGGCGAGGCGGCTGACGGCGGCGATCCCGATGCAGCCGATCGCGATGAACAGCGCCTCGGCGGCGGCGAGCGCCAGCCACGGCACCGGGCCGACCTCCTCGCCGGTCCAGTGCAGCAGCGGCAGCATGAAGCCCAGTCCGGCGAGAAGGCCGAGTCCGAAGCCGGCCCGGAGCCGGCGCCGGTGCAGCACCCAGCCGAGCAGGGCGAACCCGGGCAGGACCAGCCACCACAGGGGGCGCGGCGGGAAGCTCAGATACAGCAGGACACCCGCGATCACGGCGGCGGCGGGCCGCAGGAGGCGTCGCCTCCGGGACACGGGGGATGAGGCCGGCTGCGCGGCTTCGACTTGGGTGATGGTGGCGCTCACCCGGCGGAGTCTACGGTGGCCGGCTGTGGGTGCGGCAGCCCCGCCCGTGTGGTGGAACCCTTCGTACCGGATCGTTCCGGCGCATTCCCGTCCGGATCCGGCCCTCAGGCTCCGGCGGTCGCGCCGGTGGCCGGGAGGTGCAGGCGCTCGCGGATGAACCGTACGCCCGCCTCGGCGTCGTCGACGGTGATGGTGAACGTCCTGCCGTCGCCGAGCCGGAGCACCAGGCCCTCACCCCTGCGGACCACCACGGCCGTGCCCTGCTCGGGGCGCCAGCGGTAGCCCCAGCCGCCCCACTGACGCGGGGTGACCTCGGGTGCGAACTCCGCGCCCACCACATGGGTGAGCAGGATCCGGCGGCGCGGCAGGCCCATGTGGCCGCAGCGCACCTCCAGGGCGTCCCCGTCGATCCTGACGGCCACGTTCACGAAGGCGAGGGTGCCGAACAGCATGAGCAGTCCGGCGGCGACACAGCCGATCACGGACATCAGCAGCGGGGCGATCCCGGAGGTCCAGTTCGAGCTGACGGCCAGCTGGACGCCGAGCGCCAGGCAGGCCGCGCCGGCGGCCGCGAGTACCCACTGGGCCCGGTTGGTGGCCCGGCCGATCCAGACGGCGGAGTGGGGGTCGGCTCCGGTGTGCCGGGGATTACGGGGGTGGTCCCTCATGTCAAGCAGCGTACTTAAGTTTCCGCACGCCGGGGATGGGACGAACGGCCCCCGCGGGGTCAGCGGGCCGGGCTGACGGCGCCCAGCAGGCGCCCCTCCGCGTAGGTCAGAGCGGCTTTCGGCAGCTCGGCGAGGCGGCCGCCGACGAGCACCGCGAGAGAGGTGGACGGTTCGGCCGACGGAGCGGGTTCGGCCCCGATCCGGCGCAGTGCCTGGGCCGCGACGGCGCCGGCGGATCCGTGCAGCGCGACGGGCGGCAGACCGGGCTGCCGGACGGCGGCGCGGATGCGTTCGGCGACCAGTTCGTAGTGGGTGCAGCCCAGAACCACGGCCCGGACGTCACGCGGGGTGAGCGCGGCGGCCGCGGCGACGGCCCGGTCGATCGCGGTCTCGTCGGCGTTCTGCACGGCGTCGGCGAGCCCCGGGCAGGGCACCTCGGTGACGTCGACGGAACGGGCGAATTCCTCGATGAGTCCGCGCTGGTACGGGCTGCCGGTGGTGGCGGGCGTGGCCCAGATCGCGACCGGGCCGCCGCCGGCGACGGACGGCTTGATGGCCGGGACGGTGCCGATGACCGGCAGCGTGGGTTCGAGCGCGGCGCGGAGGGCCGGCAGGGAGTGCACGGAGGCGGTGTTGCAGGCGACGATCAGTGCGTCCGGCCGGTGGGCGGCTGCCGCGCGGGCCACGTCGAGCGCGTGGTCGGTCACGTACTCGGGCGTACGCGGCCCCCAGGGCGTGCCTTCGGGGGCGTCGGAGGAGAGCACCAGATCGGCGTCGGGCCTCAGCCGACGTACCGCGGCGGCTGCCGCGAGCAGGCCGATTCCTGAGTCCATGAGCGCGATCTTCACCCGGTCACCATAGTCGACCGCCCTTGCGGTTCCGTCCCGGTGGGGCAGACTGCGGCGAATGAGCGCCGTTGCCTGGATCGCCGTGGGTTCGCTGGCCGCATGGGTGTGGCTGCTGCTGGGACAGGGGTTCTTCTGGCGGACCGGCCAGCGGCTGCCCCGCCGGAAGGTCCCCGACCGATGGCCGTCCGTCGCGATCGTGGTGCCGGCACGTGACGAGGCCGACATGCTGCCGGTGAGCCTGCCGTCGCTGCTGGCACAGGACTATCCGGGCAGGGCGGAGATCTTCCTCGTCGACGACTGCAGCAAGGACGGGACCGGGGACGTCGCCCGCGCGCTGTCCGTGCGGTACGGAGGACTGCCGGTGACGGTGGTGTCGCCGGGAGAGCCCGAGCCGGGCTGGACGGGCAAGCTCTGGGCCGTACGGCACGGGATCGCCCTGGCGCGGGCCCGGGAGCCCGAGTATCTGCTGCTCACGGACGCCGACATCGCGCACGAGCCGGACAGTCTGCGCGAACTGGTCGGCGCCGCCGTGTCGGGCGGCTTCGACCTGGTCTCCCAGATGGCGAGGCTGCGGGTGTCGAGCGTCTGGGAGCGGCTGGTCGTACCCGCCTTCGTGTACTTCTTCTCGCAGCTCTATCCGTTCCGGTGGGTGAACCGGGCGGGTGCGCGCACGGCTGCGGCCGCCGGTGGCTGTGTGCTGCTGCGGACCGGGGCGGCGGAGCGGGCCCGGGTGCCGGAGTCGATCCGGCAGGCGGTGATCGACGACGTGTCGCTGGCGCGGGCGGTGCAGCGCAGCGGCGGGCGGATCTGGCTGGGGCTCGCGGAGCGGGTGGACAGCGTGCGGCCGTATCCGCGGCTGACCGACCTGTGGCGGATGGTGTCACGGAGCGCGTACGCCCAGTTGCGGCACAGTCCGTCGCTGCTGCTGGGCACGGTGCTGGGGCTCGCACTGGTCTATCCGGCGCCGCCGGTCGTGCTCGTCGCCGGGCTGCTGACGGGTGACTCGGTGGCGGCGTGGGCGGGCGGCTCGGCCTGGGCGGTGATGGCCGGGACGTATCTGCCGATGCTGGGCTACTACCGGCAGTCGCTGTGGCAGGCGCCGCTGCTGCCGTTCACCGCCGTGCTCTATCTGCTGATGACGGTCGATTCGGCGGTGCAGCACTACCGGGGCCGCGGCGCGGCCTGGAAGGGGCGTACGTACGCCCGTCCCGAGGCCGCGCCGGACCGGTGAGCGGAGCCGGCGGTGAGCCGATGGGTGCAGGGCCGACCGGACCGCCGGGGGGTCATTTACGGCCGGGCGTCCAGTTCATGCCCCACCCGTAGGCGTAGTCGATGGTGCGCTGCGGGCTCACCCCGCGCTCGGGGACGAGATAGCGGGCCTCGCGCTGCACCGTGAGGTCTCCCCCGTTGTTGGTCAGGAGCGCCAGCGCGCAGACGGTGGACGGGACGGTGCATTCGTCGAGCGAGAAGTCGATCGGCGCGCCGTGCTGGGGCTGGAGAGTGACGGTCGCGTGGAGATCGGCGAAACTCCGGGCGCCTTCGTAGATGGTGACGAAGATCAGGACGCGCCGGAGCTTGTCCCTGTGGTCGAGGTTGACCGTGAGGTTCTCGCCGGTGTCGACGGCGCCGGTGCGGTCGTCCCCGTCGAGATGGATATAGGGAGGGTGCTGGAGAGCGCCGAACGCGTTCCCCAGCGCCTGCACGACTCCCTTGCGGCCGTCGGTCAGTTCGTAGAGAGCACAGAGGTCGAGATCGAGGTCCGAGTGGTTGGCGACCGCTCTGCCGAGTTTGCTTCCCCAGCCCTTGAACTGTTTGCGCACCTGCCAGTTGAGGTTGACGCGAAGCACTCCCGAAGTGCCCCCCTGTTTGGCGAGGGAGACCAGCGGTGCTTCCTTGGTGAGTGTCACCTTGGAGAGGCGGACGGGTGCGGCGGCGGGAGGTGCTGAAGGTACCGGCGGCGCCGTCGGAGGTGCCTGCGGGACCGGCGGCCGGTGGTCAACCCGCGTTGCGCTCTGAGGCTGTTGAGGCATGGGGGGCTGGTGATACGGCTGAGTCCGCTGGGTCTGCTGCGGTTCGTCGACGGAAATCCCGAAGTCGGTCGCGAGACCTTCGAGACCGCTGTCGTATCCCTGGCCGACGGCCCGGAACTTCCAGGCACCCTGGCGCCGGTAGAGCTCCCCGAGGATGAACGCGGTCTCGACCGTCGCGTCCGCGCTGTCGAAGCGCGCGAGTTCCCTGCCGCTCGCCGCGTCCGTGATCCGTACGTACAGGCCGGTCACCCGGCCGAACGTGCCGCCGTCCGCGGAGGCCGCCAGGACCACGCGGTCGATGGCCGGCTCGACGCGCGTCAGGTCGACCGCGAGGCTGTCCGTCATCGCGCCGCCGAACGTCCGTTTGCCCTCGTGGCGAACGGCGCCGGATGCGTGGGCGGGCTGGTTGTAGAAGACGAAGTCGGCGTCGCTGCGCACCTTTCCCGACACGAGAAGGAGCGCCGAGCCGTCCACGTCCGGTGTCCCCGGGGAGGCGCGCCACCCCAATTCGACCCGCACGGCCTGAGCCGCCACCGGAACATTGGCTCCCTTTTGCATGGTCATGCTCGCCCCCATCGCGAGTCCGGCTCCCGAAAATCTTTCTCCGCCAACCTAATCCCCCGGACCGCCCCGGGCGACGTCCCGGCCCGGCCACCGGTGTCCGTCAGATCCTGCTCATCTGTCCGGGCCGGTGCCGGCGGTGTCTTCGCCGAAGGCCGCGGCGAGCGCCCCCGCGATCAGTTCGGGCAGCTCGGTCCGTCCGTCGTCCTCGGCCCAGCGCACCAGTGCGGTGTGCATGACGGCCAGGCAGGCACTGGCCGCCGCATGGGCGCGGAACGCCGCGTCCGGGTCGAGCGCGCTGTCCCCGAGGGCGCCGCCCCGGCCTGTTCCTCGGCCCGAGCGTCTGAGTCGCTGACCGTCGACGAGGCGTACGAGAGCGTCCGGCCCGGAGCCCGCCCCCCGGGCCGGACGCCTGACCGGCCGTCACGTCGGACCGCCGATCGCACGACCAGCGACGCGGCGCCCGTACGCGCCGTACGAGGTGGCGCGTTCCCCCCTCACGCAGGATCGGCCCGTTCCGGGCCGTGGGGCCCGGGGCATCCGGACACCCGTCGGTACGGCGCCGGGCGTACGACGATGCACAGCTACTCGCCGCAGGCCGCTCCGGCTGCCGCGAAGCCAAGCCTCTGCGCGTGGCGCCACACGCCGCCGAAACGCTCGCCCCACCCATGACGGCGTGACTCAACTCACTTCACTTCAAAGGTTGCGCAATGCTTAAACTGTCGTCATGAGCACAGGCAGCCCGGCGGGGTGGGAAGCGGCGGTACTCGTCGGAGGGCCCGCAGACGGCCTACGGATGCGGGTCACCGACCGGCCGCGGACGATCCAGGTGACATACCCCTGCGAACTGGAGGCCCCGTCGCACGGCGTGCGCGCGCAGGCGCTGCACATCTACCGCCGCGACCTCCGGGTGAAGAGCGGGCCACTGCGGTACGGATTCGACGGAGCCAGCCCCTGACGGGCGCGATGCGCGCCACTCGGCCCGCGCTCGTCGCCGAGTCCGGACCGTCGTCCGCGAAACAGTGCCGGCCTGCGTCGGCGGTCCATCGAGCGGACACGGGCCCGGCCCGGATCCGGTCATCGCGTACTACTTGCTCACGGCGAAGCGCATCAAGGCGTGCTCATTGCCTTGCTTGATCTTCCCCGTCGTGTTGATCACTTCGAGCTTCCAGCTGTCGCCCACGCGCACCGCCTTGGCCACGGCGCAGCCGTTGTCCTGGGTGAGCAGGCTCGGCCAGATGTCGGCGACCTGCTGGGAGGTACCCCCGGTCGCGTCGTACACCTTGAAGCTGATGTTGCGTGCCTTCTGGAACGAACTGCCCTTCTTGTAAGCCGCGGCGACGAACACGATCGACGTGATGTGGGACGGTATCCGCGCGAACTCGACGGTCACCGTTTCGTCGTCCCCGTCCCCTCGCCCGGTCTGGTTGTCGCCGCTGTGCACCAGCGAGCCGTTGCCCATCGGGTCCAGGGAGTCGAGGCCGGCCAGGCGCACCGGGTCTCCGCCCTGCATCGCGACGGCGATCAGGTCGAGGTCGGTACCGGACTTGCGACGCAGTATCCCCATCACCCCGCCGCTGCTGCCGGCGGTGGGGTCCCAGGACACTCCGATGGACAGGTGAGTCACTCCGTCCAGATCCGCCGGGCCGTCTTCCTTCTTGAGCGTAATCATCTGTGGTTCATCCTTCTTTGCGACGGGGCCGCGACACCGGGAGGGTGTCGGGGGACCTTCGGCGTTCTTCACACTTGGCAGTGGCAGCATACGTTCGCCCCTTTCCGCCCCCCCGACGGTCAGCAGCCTCATGGACGGCACCGTGCCGGACGAGCCGCGCGCACGACTCCGGCGCCGGAGGTACCGGGTTCCGCCGCGCTTCCGGCGGGTTCCGTGGACTCGGTGCCACGGCTACAGCGGCGTCGCCGCTTCGAGTACGACGTACAACGCGAAGGCCGCGTTCAGCGAGGACAGGGTGGACACCGCCGTTCCCGCCGCGGCGATGAACGCCGCAACCCCCGTGGAGGTGAGGGCCGGCGGCCAGCCCCGCTCCGGCGGGACCGGACCCAACAGAGCGGCCACCCTCCGGGGCACCGGCCCGACAGCGGCGAAAGCGGCGACAGCGGGAGCGGTGCCCCGGTGAGAGATGAGGGCCGCTTTGCCGACGGCGCGGGCCGTCAGCCGCCGGTCCCCGGTGTCGATGGCGGCTTCCTCGTCCGCCCAGCGCTCCGTGTTGTACGCGATGGCCGCTCGCAGCGGTCGCAGGAGCGGGTTGGCGCAGCCGGCCAACTGGGCGGCGAGCAGCAGGCGGTGGTGCCGACCGGCGAGATGGGCCCGTTCGTGCGCGAGGAGCGCACCCTGCTCGGCCGTCGTCAGGCAGTCGAGCATGGCGGAGGTAACCATGATGCGGCCCGGTGAGCCGGGTAACGCGTAGGCATACGGCACGCTGTCGGGCAGAACGGCCACCTCGGACGTCGTGGGCAACTCCGCGAGTGCCCTGTGCGCACGCGACCGAAAACGGTAGTGGCGCCGCATCGTGGACGCGCAGACCACGGCTACGGCCGCGAGAGCGACGATCGACGCCTTTCCGGCGATCCTGTCGTGCGGAACGGCCTCCCGGACCTCGTCGTCCGACCAGCCGTCGGGCAGCGGATTGCCGGGCAGTTGGGCGGTACCGACCACGACCAGAAGACCGAGGCACAGGGTGCTGCACGACGCGAGGATGACAGCGATGGCGGTCAGGAGACGGGCGGCGCTGCGCGGGTGCAGGTGCCGCTCGGCCAGGCGGGCCATGGGGAGCGCCGTGAGAGGCAGAACGAGGGGCAGATAGACGAAGAAGCCCATCGGTTCAACTCTCCGGTTCATCCGTGGACGGGTCGGAAGTTCCTGGACCGGTCTCGTTGAGCAGCGACCGCAAGAGATCCTCGTCGTCGGGCGACAGCGCGGAGACGAAGCTGGAGAGCACGGCATCCCGGTCGTCCCGCTGATCGAGGAGCCGCCGCATACGGCGAGCGGTGAGCCCCGCGCCGCTCTCCGTCGACTGCCACAGAACCGGACGTCCCGAACCGGTGCGCGTGACCGCCTGCTTGTCGAACAACCGCGTCAGGATCGTGATGACCGTGCTGTACGACAGGCCGCCTTCGAGGCGCTCCTGCACCCAGGCCGCCGTGACGGGCTCGGTGGCCCGGCCCAGCACGGACAGCACCTGTGCTTCGAGCTCACCCTGTCCGCGTCGGCGGGCGCGTGGCTTCCGTGTACGGCCGTCTTCCTCTGCGCCCACGACGCGGCCCCTTTCGTACCGTTGCCCCGGTGCCTCTCGCCACAACTGCCGGGCGCCGGGGCATAGTACCCAGCCGCTCGGGCCTCTCGCGCCGCGGACAGACCCCGGGCCTGCAGCCCGTCCCCAACTCTACAGTGCTGTAGATTTAAGTGGTCACCCGGTGCCCGCACGGTCACTCGCGGGCACACCGATGCGCAACAGAGGGAGAAGTCCATGGGCGTGAGCCTCGCCAAGGGCGGAAATGTCTCGCTGACCAAGGAGGCACCCGGACTGACCGCGGTCCTCGTCGGCCTGGGCTGGGACGTCCGTACGACCACCGGGACGGACTACGACCTGGACGCCAGCGCATTGCTGTGCGACGGGGCCGGGAAGGTGAAGTCCAATGAGCACTTCGTCTTCTACAACAACCTGAAGAGCCCGGACGGTTCGGTCGAGCACACCGGCGACAACCTCACCGGGGAGGGCGAGGGGGACGACGAGACCGTCAAGGTCGACCTGGCCGCCGTACCGGACGACATCGCGAAGATCGTGTTCCCGGTCTCCATCCACGATGCGGAGGGACGGGGCCAGAGCTTCGGCCAGGTCCGCAATGCGTATATCCGCGTGGTCAACCAGGCGGGCGGGGCCGAGATCGCCCGCTACGACCTCAGCGAGGACGCGTCCACCGAGACGGCCATGGTCTTCGGTGAGCTGTACCGCAATGGAGCCGAGTGGAAGTTCCGCGCCGTCGGCCAGGGTTACGCCTCCGGCCTCGGCGGCATCGTCGCGGACTTCGGAGTCAGCCTCTGAATCGTCGCGGGCGGCACCGACGGCCACTTCGACCGGTCCGGACGTGACGCGGTCCGCGAAGACCGCGTCGCGGCCGGCATCCCGCCGGCCGATTTCGCCCCAAAGGCCCTCAGCGGCGCGGGCGTGCCGTGCACCCGGCACGCCCACCCCCTCTGTCCGCCGGACGAAGAGGGCTCCCGACCAAGTCCGTATTTCGAGGGGGAATGGCATGAACAGGACGTACAGACTGCGGGACGAGGACGGACCCGACTACGCACTGGCGCTGGACGAGGCCATACGGACCGTCGAGATACAGGGGCTGCTGGAGCGGTCCCCCCTCACCACCGGTCAGCTGCGTCTGCGCGGGCTCGGTGCCGGAGCGCGCATCGCCATGGCCGCCGACACCGAGTACCGGGCCTACACGTCCCTGCGGCAGCGGACGGCCGGGGTCGAGGATGCACACCGGGCCCTTCCGCTGTCCGGCCACGGAGCGCAGGAGAGGCACGGGGCAGGTCTGCTGCCTGTCCTCGCTGTCCTCACTCCAATCCTCGCCGGCGTCGCCGCGGCCGTATTCCTGCTGATCGGCTACGGCTTGGTCCTGGCGGGCGTACGAACGCCCACGGCCGACGCTCTGATCACCGCCGGCTGGACCGGCTTCGCCATCGGTGCAGTGGCCGCGGCCGTCGGCCTGTTCTCCCTTTACCGCACAGCCGTGGAACACGCGGCGTCCACTCCGAGTTCACTCGCCGACCGATCGCCCGAAGTGATCAAAGCGCGCGAAGCCTGGCTGCGAAGCCTTCGGGACAACGCCCTTCTCCCCTTCCTCCGCGAGGAACTCCGGAAACCCGACGCATTGCCCACGGACAGCGACCGGGAGGCGGTCCTGCGTTACCGCAGCCCCGATTTCTCCAGCCCCGACTTCGGGAGCCCGGACTTCTCCGGTCCCGGATTCGGGAGCCCGAAAGCATCGGCGTAATAGTTTCCCCCTTCGGCCGGGCGCCGGGCGGGCCGAAAAGACCATCCGTCACTTCTCGTCGGCGAGGGGCCCTCCCACGGAATGACTCCCGCTGCCGACGGAAACTTTCACGATGTTTTGACGGGTCCGGCGGGCAGAACCAGCGAAAAACGGATGAGCGCAGGATTGGGACTCCCCAACCAGCACATCGTGGGCTTAACTTAGGTGTCATGACCTCCCCCCGCTCCACCTACGGCGGCGGCTACTACGCCGCACCGTCGTTCCCCGACACTCCGATCTACGACTCCCTGGTCGCGGAGCGGGGCACCCCTCAGATCGCTCCGATCCGAGTGCCTGCCGCCTACGACACCGGCAACAGCTATCTGCCGGCGCTCCCGGCAGCGCTGCCGGCTCTTCCCGCGGCGCCTTCCCAGCCCGGTCCGTCGTACGGCTACCAGCAGCCGCCTGCCCAGCAGGGTTACGCGCCGATGCAGCCCGCGCAGTTGCAGCACGCCCCGGCGCCGTACATCCCGCAGCAGCCGACCGCGACCCGCGGCGGGTATCAGGCGCCCCCTCCGCAGCATCAGCAGCGGCCCGCGCCGGGCACCGGTTACGAGGCGATGCGCCCGGCTTCACCGCGCCCGGCGCCCGCGCCGCGCCCGGCCCCGGCGCCCTCGCCCTACGAGGACCCGTACAACCGCCCGTACCAGGGCCGGGGGTACTGAGCCGGAGATCACGCACGGTCCCACGAAGTCGTCGTCGAGCCATGGGGACTCGACGGCGGCTTCGCGCGTTCCCGGACCGGACGGGCCGTCAGTTCCGGCCGACCGGCCGGGAACTCACGGGGACGTCCCGCGCGTTGGCCGGGGTGAAGTTGCTCTCTCTTCGCTCCTTCCGCGCGCGAAGCGTGCCGTATCAGGCTAAGACGGATACGGAAGGGGGTGCAGGACTGTGCGAGCGGTTACGGGTGTGTGGCGGTGGCGGCACAATCCCCTGCGCCGCGCCACTGACCGGCGCGAGGCGTGGGTGGCTCTTGTCGCGTTGCTCCTCATGGTGCTGGCGGCGCCGGCACTGGGCTGGGTGTGCGGGGCGCACACCGACGACGCCCTGCAGAAATCGGTGCGGGCCCAGCGGGCCGGACGGCAGGCCACCACCGCGGTCGTGGTGCGCCGGTCACCGCGAGCGCCTCGTTTCGTCACCGATCCCGAGACGTCCTCGGAGCGCGCCTCGCAGACCTCGGTGGTGGCGCGCTGGAAGGCCCCGGACGGCACGGACCGCCGCGGCACGGTGATGACCGCCTCCCGGAGGACCCGTCCCGGATCCGAGATCGAGATCTGGACGGACCTCGAAGGCCGTCCCGTACCGCGTCCCATGGACGCCGCGACCGCCCGCACCCATGCGGTGCTGGCCGGGCTGGGGGCGGCGCTGCTCGGCGCCGGACTGATCGAGGGGGTACGGCAACTGACCGTCCGGCACATGATGCGGCGGCGGTACACCCGAATCGACCAGGACTGGGCCAGGACCGGTCCGGACTGGGGCAGGACCGGGACCGGCAGCTGATCAGCTGCTGATCGGGTCAACTCCCGCCCGCCGCGCGCGCTACGGTGGACCGGCCCGCCCGCTCTTCCCGGTGGGCGGTCCCGTGATTCACCGCTGCCGGAAAGCCGGTGACACGGGCATCACACACGCACGAGGTGGGGGCACAACAGCGCCATGGCACAGGGCACGGTCCAGGTGACGCACACCGGAACATCGCGGTGGCGGCGCCGCACAGGCGAATACGCCACCCTCACCGCAGCCCTGGAGGCCGCGGCCGACGGCGATGTCCTCACCATCGCCCCCGGCACCTACCGGGAGAATCTCGTCCTGCACCGCGCGGTGACCCTGCGCGGCCCCGAGGGGTCCGTCGGTTCCGTGCGGATCGCCCCGGCCGACGGGGTGCCGCTGACCGTGCGCGCCTCCGCCGTCGTCTCGGACCTGCACGTGGAGGGCCAGGACTCGACGGCCCCCGCGCTGCTGATCGAGGACGGCGCGGCGGAGATCGCGGACCTGCGGATCGTCACCCGTTCCGCCGCCGGGATCGAGGTGCGCGGTGCGGCCCGGCCGACCGTGCGCCGCTGCACGGTCGACAACCCGGCCGGGGTCGGCATCGCCGTACTCGACGGCGCGGGCGGCGTGTTCGAGGAGTGCGAGGTCGTCTCCGCCGGCCAGTCCGGTGTCTCGGTACGTGACGGCGCGCATCCCCGGCTGGAGCGCTGCCGGATCCACCACGCCTCGGGGGCGGGGCTGAACGTCACCGGGGAGGGCAGCGCCCTGGAGGGCGTCGGCTGCGAGGTCTACGAGATCAAGGGCAGCGGGATACAGGTGACCGCCCGCGCGGCCGCGCACCTCACCGACTGCACGGTGCACCGCACTTCGGCGGACGGCGTCACGCTCGACACCGACGCCGTGCTGACGCTCGCCGACTGCGACATCCACGACATCCCCGAGAACGCGGTGGATCTGCGCTCCCGTTCGGTCCTGACCCTGACCCGGTCCACGGTGCGCCGCTTCGGCCGCAACGGCCTCTCGGTCTGGGATCCCGGTACCCGCGTCGACGCCAACCAGTGCGAGATCCACGACAGTACGGGCGACTACCCGGCGGTCTGGGTGAGCGACGGGGCGACCGTGATACTGGACTCCTGCCGGGTCCACGACGTGCCGGACGCCATCTTCGTGCTCGACCGGGGCTCGCGCGCCGATGTCGTCGACAGCGATCTGTCCCAGGTCCGCAACACGGCGGTGTCGGTGAGCGACGGGGCGACCGCGCAGCTGGACGACTGCCGCATCCGTGAGGCGTCCACCGGTGCCTGGTTCCGCGACCACGGCAGCGGAGGCACTCTCAACAACTGCACCATCGACACGGCGCAGACCGGAGTGATCGTCACCAAGGGCGCCGACCCGACGATCGAGCGCTGCACGGTCACCTCGCCCGCCGAGGCCGGTTTCTACGTCTCCGCCGAGGGCCGCGGCACGTTCGACAGCTGCCGGGTCACCGGCAGCGACGGCTACGGCTTCCATGTGATGGACGGCTGCCGTACGACGCTGACCCGTTGCCGGACCGAGCGGTGCGCGCGCGGTGGGTACGAGTTCGCCGAGCAGGGCGCCGCGCACGGCGACGGCCAGGGAACCGGCCCCGTCGTGGAGGACTGCACGAGCGACGAGAGCGCGCTGCGCTCCCCCGCTCCCCCGGCGCCCACCGTGCTGACGGCGACCCAGTCGGCCCCCGGGCTGCTCGGCGGCGTTCCCGGACAGCGTGCCGTCGAGCCCGCCCCGGCCGAGGTACCTGCCACCGCTCCGGCGCGCGCGTCGGACGCGGTGCTCGGGGAACTGGACGCGCTGGTGGGCCTGGACAGCGTCAAGCGGGAGGTGCGCGCCCTCACCGACATGATCGAGGTGGGCCGCCGGCGCCAGGAGGCCGGGCTCAAGGCCGCGTCGGTCCGGCGCCATCTCGTCTTCACCGGCTCCCCCGGCACCGGCAAGACCACCGTGGCCCGGCTGTACGGCGAGATCCTCGCCTCGCTCGGGGTGCTGGAGCGGGGTCATCTGATCGAGGTGTCACGTGTCGATCTGGTCGGTGAGCACATCGGCTCGACCGCCATCCGTACCCAGGAGGCCTTCGACCGGGCGCGCGGCGGGGTGCTGTTCGTCGACGAGGCGTACGCCCTGTCGCCGGAGGACTCCGGCCGGGACTTCGGCCGGGAGGCGATCGACACGCTGGTGAAGCTGATGGAGGACCACCGGGACGCGGTGGTCGTCATCGTCGCCGGCTACACCCACGAGATGGAGCGGTTCCTCACCGTCAACCCCGGGGTGGCGTCCCGTTTCTCCCGGACCATCACCTTCAGCGACTACGAGCCCGCCGAGCTGCTGCGGATCGTGGAGCAGCAGGCCGACGAGCACGAGTACAGCCTGGCCTCCGGGACCGGGGAGGCACTGCTGAAGTACTTCACCGAGCTCCCCAAGGGCCCGGCGTTCGGCAACGGCCGCACCGCGCGCCAGACCTTCGAGTCGATGGTGGAGCGGCATGCGGGCCGGGTCGCCCAGCTCGCCGAGCCGAGCACGGACGACCTCACCCTGCTCTACCCCGAGGACTTGCCGGAACTGCCCTGAGTCCGCGGGGCCCCGGAACCGTCCTCCCCGCCGGCCTGGCGGGGCAGGACCGGGTCCAGCCGCTCCAGCAGCGCGGCCCGTTCCTGGGCGAAGACCGGGTCGGCCTGGTAGTCCGAGTGCCCCAGGACGGCCTCGGGCAGCGGATGTTCGGGGGTGCGCCCGTAGACCAGGGGGTCCTTCAGCGGCCCGCGGTCCACCTCGGGCCCGGGCCCCTCGTCGAGCCGGACCCGGCCGCCGATCGGGTCGGTGGCCCGCCACAGGTTGCGCCAGCAGTGCACGGACCGGTGCAGTGCGTGCAGCGGTCCGGGGCCGAAGTAGGCCGGGAACCAGCGCGCGTACAGCCGCTCGATCGGCGAGCCGTAGGTGAGCAGGGCGACCCGGCTGCGGGTGTGGGCGGGCAGCTGCCAGACCGCGGACGCGGCGAGGACGCTTCCCTGGGAGTGCCCGGAGATGACGAGCCTGCCGCGGGTGAGTCCGGTCCAGCCGGACATCCGTGACGCCAGGTCGGGGACGGCGCGCTCGGCGTAGCAGGGCGGCGCGAACGGGTGGGCGGCGCGCGGCCAGAACGTGCCGACGTCCCAGAGGATGCCGATGGTGCGCCGGGCCGAGGCATCGCGGTAGGCGCGGCGGCCCCAGGTGACGAAGAGTATGAAGCCGAGTCCGACCATCCAGGAGCCGGTCGACTGCGCGGCCTGGGCGACGGACTCGATGAACGCTCCGTTGCCCTTCAGCGCGATCCCGGGCACCTCTCCGCTCACCCAGGCCCCGCAGACCGCCCCCGCGCCGAGCAGCAGGGTCGCGCCGCAGACCGGGCCGAGGATCCAGGGCGCGGAGTCGGTGAGGGCGGCCGCGGCCTGGATGCGGGCGATCTGCCGGGTCCGGGCGGGGTCCGGCCGCTCCTGCTCGTACTCCTGGTCGATGCGGGGCTCCAGGGCGCGGGCGGCCAGCCAGGTCCGGACGAGCAGCAGGAGGGCGGGGACGGCCAGCAGCACCAGGAGCACGGGAATGACCGACGCCTGCCAGCTGAGCAGCACCGGCGGTCCCTCGATGACGGAGTTCCGGCCCATGCCGGGGGTGCCCGGCCCGTCGAGCCAGTCGGCGACGCGCTGGGAGACCCCGCCGCTCATGACTCCGCCGAGGGCGCAGGCGAGCATGGCGACCACGGGCCCGCCGAGGCCGAACATGACGGTGCGGGGTTCCGGGGTCCGGCGGTACAGACTCAGTGACACCACGGCGAGTACGACGACGAGTACACCCTGGCCGAGGGTGATGACGCTGAAGACGAGGTCCCCGGGCAGGGCACCGGACGAGACCCAGTCGGGACGGGACCAGGCCGCGTACACCGCGGCGAGGACGAGCAGGGCCAGGGCCGCACCGGGCAGATAGGCGATCAGGGCGCGGTCGAGGCGGTTGTCGAGACGCCGTTCGCTGCGGCCTCGGCGGCAGACCACCCAGAGCACCACGATCCCGCCCAGCACCAGTGCCGCCTCGATCAGACGGCCGAGGATGCCGGGCACGGGGCCGGTGACGGAGCGGTCGTGGCGGGCCGCGGCGCCCGCGACCGATGCGGCGACGGTCAGGAATCCGGCGGCGGTGTGGGCGGCGCGCAGCCGGGCGACCAGCCGGCGGCCGTACCAGAATCCGGGGCGGCCGAGGGCGGGGCGGCCGGGAGGAGCGGTGCCGGTTGCGGCCGGGGAGGGCGCGGGCGCCGGGTCGGGGTCGTCGTCCGGATCGGTTCCGGTGAGCGGGCGCTGTGATTCGTACGCGCTCCAGGTCCGGTTGGACAGGAACCAGAGCAGCGCCACCAGGGCGGTGGGCACCAGGGCGGCGAGGGCCAGCCTGCGGCCCGGCTGGGACCACCAGCCGCCCTGCGCCGTGGACAGGAAGCCGAGCCAGGACCGCTGGTTCGAGCAGTCCGGTACGCCCGCGCACTGCCAGGCCGCCAGGTCGAGCGCGACCTCGCAGGCCGCCGCGGTCAGCAGGACCGTGAGGCTGAGCGCGACGAGCCGGACGAGGACGCCGTACAGGCGCACCGCGCGGGTGCGTGAGCGGGCGGTGGGGCGCATCCAGTGGGCGAGGTTGACCACCATGAACGGGAGCAGGAGCAGCCACAGGGCGCGGGAGCCGTTGCCGGAGGTCAGGTTGGACCAGCAGTAGGCCTCGGGGATGGGCCGGTCGCGGTACCGCTCGGGGTGCTGTTCGGCGTCCGTGTCCTCGGCCCGCCGGTAGATGGCAGCGGTCGCGTCACCGGTGATGCGGACGGTACGGGGGTCGTCGAGCATCTCCTGGGGGGTGGCGCCGCCCACACCGTGGACCAGCAGTTCCAGCGCGGGCCCCGGACTCTGCGGGGCCTGGGTGGCAAGTGGCACTGGAGTGACTCGCTCTCTCGGTCGTGGGGGGTGTTGACGGGTGGTCATCAGGATCGTGTCAGAGGGCCGGTGGCCGCACCCCTCTCACGGAATCTCCCCAGTGCGGCGGCCGGCGACACCGCGTGGCAGGATGACCCCGTCCGAAGAGACTGCTGCACGGCCAGAGGGAAGGACCGGACCCGGCGTTGAGCGAGAATCAGAACCTGCTCGCGGAGCAGCGGCGCGCCCTGATCCTCGACGAGGTCCGCAGGCGCGGCGGGGTCCGGGTCAACGAGCTGACCCGCAAGCTGAACGTCTCCGACATGACGGTCCGCCGCGACCTGGACGCGCTGGCCCGCCAGGGGGTCATCGAGAAGGTGCACGGCGGGGCCGTTCCGGTGGTCGAGGCCAGTACGCACGAGCCCGGGTTCGAGGCGAAGTCGGCGCTGGAGCTGACCGCCAAGGAGGACATCGCGCGGGCGGCGGCGGCCATGGCGGTGCCCGGCAGCGCGATCGCGCTCTCCGGCGGCACGACGACGTACGCGCTGGCCCAGCAACTGCTGGACGTGCCGGATCTGACCGTGGTGACCAACTCGGTGCGGGTCGCCGATGTCTTCCACGCCGCGCAGCGGCAGGGGGGCGCGGCCGGGGCGCGGCCCGGGGCCGCCACGGTGGTGCTCACCGGTGGGGTACGGACTCCTTCGGACTCATTGGTCGGTCCGGTCGCCGATCAGGCGATCGCCTCCCTCCACTTCGATGTGCTGTTCCTCGGGGTGCACGGGATCTCGGTGGAGGCCGGGCTCTCCACGCCGAATCTGGCGGAGGCCGAGACCAACCGCCGTTTCGTCCAGTCGGCCCGGCGGGTGGTGGTGGTCGCGGACCACACCAAGTGGGGCACGGTGGGCCTGAGCTCGTTCGCGACGCTGGAGCAGGTGGACACGTTCGTGACGGATGCCGGTCTCTCGGCCGCCGCCCGCGAGGAGATCGAGGAGCAGCTGCCGGGCCTGGTGGTCGCGGGCCGGACCGGGGACACCGGCGCCTAGGGACTCTCGTTCGGATCAGCCCGGCATGTTCCGAACGAGCGGCCCCAGGGTCTTTCGCCGACGGCCGTGCGTGGGTTCCGTTCGGCTCGCGCCGGGCTGTGCGCGAGGCCGGGACCTTGCGGCGAGCCCTTAGGATCGTGGGGTGGCCGTCTTCCGGATCGAGCGTTTCACCTCTCTCCCCGCCGCCGAGTCCTGGCGCCGGGTGACGGACTGGGAACGGCACGCCGCGCATGTGCCCCTGACCACGATCACCGTCCCCGCCGGGCTGCCGACCGGGGTCGGGACCGTCTTCGTGGCGCGCACCGGCGTGGGGCCGCTGGCGTTCGACGATCCGATGGAAGTGGTGCGGTGGACGCCGCCGGCCGGCGGGCGCGCGGGGCTGTGCCGGCTGGAGAAGCGCGGTTCGCTGGTGCTGGGCCGGGCGTCGATCGATGTGTACCCGACGGATTCCGGATCCCATGTTGTGTGGGTCGAGGAGTTGGGCGTACGCCTGCTGCCGCGATGGGGCGACCCGCTGATCGCCGGGGCGGGCCGCCGGATCTTCGGCCGGGTGCTCGACAGCATGCTGGACCGCCCGGCACGGCACCGTCCGTAGCGGGTGACGCGGCACGGGGCGCATCCGCGGCCTCCGTACGGACGGCGACATCTGATGGAGTGTCAGCTATGGTGTGCGGCGGCCCCGTCCGCCGCCGACCGCACGGGAGGTGCGTTCCATGTCACGCCGACTCCGCTCCGTGGAACTCGAGTTCACGGAAGACGCTCCGCTGCGACTGGTCTTCGCCGCCGAGGTGTCCGCCGCTCCCGAGGAGGTCTACCGCGCGCTCGCCGACGACGTACCGGGCTGGCCGGGCTGGTTCACGGCAGTGACGGCCGCCCGGCCCACCGAGGACGGTGCGGGCCGTGAGGTCCGGCTCAAGGGCGGCTTCGTGATCCAAGAAACGATCATGGCGACGGAGCCCGGCCATCGGTACGCCTACCGGGCCGACCGGACCAACGCCCCTGGAATGCGGGCCCTGTTGGAGGAGTGGCGGCTCACGCCGGCCGGGACCGGTACGCGGGTGCGGTGGACGTTCGCCGCCGACGGCTCCGCGCCCTTCCGGTTCGCCCTGCGGCTGGCCCGGCCGGGGGTGGGCCGGTCCTTCCGGGTCGCGGTGCGCAAGCTGGACCGGCGGCTGACCGGGTCCGCGGCCTGAGCGCCGCCGCGCCGAACGCACCCGGTTCGGTCCCGGTACTCAGGGCCAGTTGCCGTCGGCAAGGAAGGAGTCGATGGTCGCCGCGTGCGGGGCGATGTCCAGGCCCTGCCCGGCGAGCCAGCTGTCGGAGTAGTACTTGTCCAGATAGCGGTCCCCCGGGTCGCAGATCAGGGTGACGACGCTGCCCGTACTGCCCTGCTCGACCATCTCGGCGACCAGCTTGAACGCGCTCCACAGCCCGGTGCCGGTGGAGCCGCCGGCCTTGCGGCCGATGGCCTTCTCCAGTGCGCGTACGGCCGCGACACTGGCCGCGTCCGGCACCTTCATCATCCGGTCGATGGCACCGGGCACGAAGCTCGGCTCCATCCGGGGCCTGCCGATGCCCTCGATCCGGGAGCCGCAGTCGCTGGTGGCCAGGGGATTGTGGTTGGCATAGCCGTCGAAGAAGCAGGAGTTCTCCGGGTCGGGCACGCAGATCCGGGTATCGAACTGCATGTAGTGCACATAGCGGGCGATCGTCGCCGAGGTGCCACCGGTTCCGGCCGTGGCGACGATCCACGTCGGTTCCGGATAGCGTTCCAGCCGCAACTGCTGGTAGATCGACTCGGCGATGTTGTTGTTGCCGCGCCAGTCGGTGGCCCGCTCGGCGTAGGTGAACTGGTCCATGTAGTGTCCGCCGCTCTCCGCGGCGAGCCTGGCGGACTCCTCGTACATCTTCCGGGAGTCGTCGACGAAATGACATCGGCCGCCGTGGAATTCGATCAGCCGGCACTTCTCGGGACTGGTGGTACGGGGCATCACGGCGATGAACGGCACACCGATCAGCTTGGCGAAGTACGCCTCCGAGACGGCCGTAGAACCGCTGGACGCCTCGATCACCGGCTTGCCCGGCCGGATCCAGCCGTTGCAGAGCCCGTAGAGGAAGAGCGAACGGGCCAGCCGGTGCTTGAGACTGCCGGTGGGGTGCGTCGACTCGTCCTTGAGGTAGAGGTCGATTCCCCAGGCCTCGGGCAGCGGGAAGCGCAGCAGATGGGTGTCGGCGGAACGGTTGGCGTCGGCCTGGACCTTGCGCACCGCCTCCTTCAGCCAGGCCCGGTACCCGGCGTCGGAACGGTCGATGTCGATCGTCGCCGCGGCCCGGCCGGCGTCTTTGTGCATCTCGGTGCCCATCAGCGCGCTCCTTCTCGTGTCACCGTCGCTCTCCACCCACAACCTATTCCCCCCACCTGCACAAACGTTCACTTTGGTGCTCCATAGCCCTGCCTTGGCGTCGGCGGGACCGGAGTCCGGGGATCCGGTCGGTACGCGGCCTGGCGCGGCGCTCCCGGTTTGTGCAGACTTCCCATCAGAAGTGTCACGAAGGGGGCGAAGCAGCCATGCCGGAAACGGAGTTCAGTGCGACGGGGGTACGGATCGAGCGGTGGGCCCGCTCGCTCACGAGGGCCGGGCAGGTGATCGTCAAGGACGGCAGACTGGCCCTGCTGACCAGCAACGGACGGGAGATCGACAGCGCTCCGGTGGTGACGGTGAGCGCGGGCAGGCCGTGGTTCGCCGGGGCCGGTGCGACCGTGGCCCGCCTCAACGGGACGCGGTACCGGCTGACGATGGGGCAGCGCAACCGGGGTCCGGACCGGGCCGGACCGGCCCACCGGTTCCTGGAGACCCTGCGCAGCGCGGGTGGCCGGATGACCTGACGCGTTCGGCGGCACCGGGAGAGCGCGAGTTGCGGAGCCGTGCCCCCTGGGTGACATTGGACTCGTCACTCATGGTTCACCGGCGGTAACACTGTGATTCACACCGCCGGGGCCGAATCAGCAGTCGGCCGGCTGCTGGATTCGTTCCTTCGTCTTCTTCCGGACCTATTTCGGGGAGTCGCAGCCGTGATCAGCGAGCCAAGCAGGCACTGCACGGTGGAGCTCCAGGCCCTGCCGTCGCGGATCGGACAGGTCCGCAGAATCATCTCGGCGCAATTGCGCTACTGGCATCTCGATCCTCTGATCGACCAGGCGGCGCTCGGCGTCACAGAACTGCTGACCAATGTCCACCGGCATGCCCAGCCGGACAAGTCATGCACCGTCGAGATAGAGCTGCTGCTCGAACGGCTGACGGTGTCGGTCCATGACCACGACCCACGGATGCCGACCGTGCGCGAGCCCAGCGCGTCCAGTACCTCGGGGCGCGGGCTCGCGCTGATCGCCGCGGTCAGCGAGAGCTGGGGGGTCCGCCCGAGGGGCGGGGCCGGAAAGGTTGTCTGGTTCACCCTTCCGGCGCCGCCCTGGTGCACCCCGCTCCCGCCGCACCCGGTGTACGGGGCCACCACGGACGGGCCGTTCGAGCTGGACGCCCTCACCTGTCTCGGGAGCGCCACGCCTTCCGTCGCGCGGTCGGCGGTCGTCGGCTGACGCGCGCTACTCGGCGGCGATGGCGCGGAGCACGTTCAGCCGCGCCGCCCGCCGGGCCGGGCGCCGGCCCGCCAGCGCTCCGGCGGCGATCCCCACGAGGGCGACCACCAGGAGCCGCAGCGGCGGCAGGTCGAAGGCGACGGCGGTGTCACCCGCGGTGGCCTCGACCAGCACCCAGCCGAGGAAGCCGCCGAGCAGCAGGCCGCCCGCCGTGCCGAACGCGGCCACCAGGACGGATTCCCAGCGGACCATCGAGCGCAACTGGCTCCTGGTCTGTCCCACCGCTCGCAACAGGCCCATCTCCCTGGTCCGTTCGTGGAGGGCGAGGGAGAGCGTGTTGGCGATGCCCAGCAGGGCGATCAGCACGGCGAGCGCCAGCAGGGCGTACACCAGGGTGAGCATCATGTCGATGCCGCCGGCCGAGGACCGCGCGTACTCGTCGCGGGTCTGTACCTCGGGATCGCCGTACGCCGCCGCGGTCCTCACGACCGCCGCCCTGCCGTCGGCGGTGGACACGCCGGGCCGGAAGGAGACGGCGATCAGTGAGTCGGAGTCCTGTGCGCGGTGCGGGGCCCAGGCCTGTCGGGTGATGACGTAGTCGCCCGCCAGCTCGGACCGGTCGTAGACGGCGCGGACGGTGAACTCGCGCCGCGTCCCGTCGGCGAAGGCGAGCCGGGCGGTGGAGCCGGGGCGCAGACCGCGCCCGGCGGCCTCGGTGCGGGAGACGGCGAGCCCGTCCCTGCCCAGCCCCGTCAGTGAGCCGTCGACCCGGCCGAGGTCGAGGACCCTGCCGAGTGCGGCCGGGTCGGTGACGGTCAGGGCCCGTCCCGCACCGTCGACCTTCGCGACCCCCTTGCCGAGGCCTACGGCGGCCGCGACCTGCGGCAGTCGGCCGACGGCCGGAGCGAGCCGGGGGCTGAGGCCGCTGCCGCCCGCGCCGAAGGAGGGCGCACTGATGGCGACGTCGCCCGCGAAGGAGCGGTCGACGGTGCGGTTCATGGTCGCTTTCAGCGACGCTCCGAAGACGGTGAAGAGGGAGACCACGGCGACGCCGATCATCAGCGCGGTCGCGGTGGACGCCGTCCGCCGGGGGCTGCGCAGGGCGTTGCGCCCGGCCAGTCTCCCGGTGACGCCGCGCAGCCGGTGGAGCGGGGCGCCGAGGACCCGTACCGCGTACGTGGCGGCGACGGGGCCGAGGACCACGAACGCGGCGAGTGCCAGCACCGCGCCGATGGCCGACAGCCAGACGGACGGGGCGGCCAGCGTGCCGGTCAGGATGACGCCGAGGGAGGCCACCAGCAGCACGAGCCCGCCGAGGGCGCGTGTCCGGGACGTCCCGGAGTCGTCGACGGCACTCTCGCGCAGTGCGGCGAGCGGAGCGGTGCGTCCGGCCCGGACGGCGGGCAGAACCGCGGAGCCGAGACAGACCAGGACCCCCACGGCGAGCGGCAGCAGCAGCGAGACGACGCCGATCACCAACGAGCCTTCCGGGAAAGGGAATCCGACGGCGGGGAAGAGCGCCTGGAGTCCGGCGGCGATGCCGATGCCTCCGGCCAGTCCCGCGGCGGAGGCGATGACGGCGACCACGCCGGCCTCCACCAGTGTCGCGGCGAGGATCTGGCGGCGTGCGGCGCCGAGGGCGCGCAGCAGGGCGTTCTCGCGGGTCCGCTGGGCGACGACGATCGCGAAGGTGTTGTGGATGGAGAAGGTGGCGACGAGCAGCACGATGCCCGAGAAGACCAGCAGCAGCGTGGTGAACAGGCCGAGGAAGGCACCGGAGATCATGTCCCGGTTCTCGGCGGCGGCGGCCTGTCCGGTGATGGCCTCGACGCCCTTGGGCAGCACCGGCCGCAGCGCGTCGACGAGTTCCCGCTGGCTGGTGCCGGGGCCTGCGCGGACCTGGATGGCCGATGCCTGGCCGGGCTTCGGCGTGAGGTACTTCTCGGCGTCGGCCCGTGTCATGGCCGTGTAGGTGACCTGCCCCATGCCGTCCTGGCCGCCGAAGGTGGCCAGTCCGACGATTCGGACGTGCACGGGGTCCGGGGTGCGCAGCACGGTCGTGTCGCCGATCCTGAGCCCGCCCCGTTCGGCGGTGCCGCGGTTGACGACGACCTCACCGGGGGCGGCCGGAGCGCGGCCGGCGGCCAGCCGGTACGGGTTGAGTTCGGGGTCGTCGATCCAGTTGCCGGCGAGGGTGGGCGGGCCCTGGCCGCCGATGGGTCGGCCGTCGGCGCCGATGAGCTGGCCGGCGCCCTGGATGTCGGGGGCCGCCGCGGCGACGCCGGGCGTCCGCTCGATCCGCTTCAGGAGTGCGGTGCCGACCGGCTGCCGGGTGCCCTGGGTCTCGCCGGCGACGGTGACGACGTCGGAGCCGCGCACGACGGCGTCGGTCCCGGCGTTGGCGTCGGCGAACAGGGTGTCGAAGCTCGCGCGCAGTGTGTCGCCCATGACGAGCGTCCCGGTGAGGAACGCGACGCCGAGCAGGACGGCGACGAACGTACCTGCGAAGCGGCGTCTGTGGGTGCGGAGCGAGGCGATGCTCAGGCGTACTGAGGCCCGGGTACCGTTCATGCCGTCACCGCCTGCGCGAGGGGTGGGGGGCGAAGGACTTGAAGCGGTCGAGCACGCGCTCCGCCGTGGGGTCGGGCATGCGGTCGACGAGCCGGCCGTCGGCGAGGAAGACGACCTCGTCCGCGTGGGCGGCGGCGACCGGGTCGTGGGTGACCATGACGACGGTGCGGGCGGTCTGCCGGACGGTGCGGCCGAGCAGCCGGAGCACTTCCTGCCCGGAGCGGGAGTCGAGATTGCCGGTCGGTTCGTCGGCGAAGACGACATCGGGGCTGCCCGCGAAGGCCCGGGCCACCGCCACCCGCTGCTGCTGCCCGCCGGAGAGTTCGCCGGGCCGGTGGCGCAGCCGGTCGCGGAGCCCGACGGTGTCCACGAGGGCGTCGAGCCACTCCTGATCGGGCCGCTCCCCCGCGAGGTCGAGAGGAAGGGTGATGTTCTCGGCGACGGTGAGCGTGGGCAGGAGGTTGAAGGACTGGAAGACGAACCCGATCCGCTGTCGGCGCAGCAGGGTGAGCCCGCGGTCGTCGAGCGCGCTGATGTCGGTGTCGCCGATGAAGGCGGAGCCCGAGGTGAGCGTGTCGAGTCCGGCGGCGCAGTGCATCAGGGTGGATTTCCCGGATCCGGAGGGCCCCATGATGGCGGTGAACCGTCCGGCGGGGAAGTCGACGCTCACCCCGTCCAGGGCTCTGACCCGGGTGTCGCCCGTGCCGTAGAGCTTCACGGCGTCGACGACCCGGGCGGCGGAGGCGGGTACGGAGATGGAGGCGGGTCCGGAGGCCGGGACGGTGGTGGTCATGCGAGGCCTCCCTTGCTGCCGCGGCCGAACTGTTCGTCCAGGACGGAGAGTCTGCGCCAGTAGTCCTCCTCGTCGATCTCCCCGGCCGCGAAGCGCCGCCCGAGCAGGGTGATCGGTGACGGCTCGGCGGGTGCCTCCGGGGTGGTACGGGCCTGGCAGGGGCCTGGTCGGCCGCGCCGGGCGGTACGGCGCAGCAGGGTGACGCCGCCGATGACGACGGTCGCCCAGAAGAGCGGGATGAGGAGGATCCAGGGCCCGGGTCCACCGCTGTACGCCAGGGTGTTCATCTCGGTCAGCTCCCTCGGTTCGGGGTCCGTGGTCAGGTGTTCCTGACGCTTCCGAGCCTCGCCCGGGGAGGGGGTCCGAGTCGTCGTACAGCCAGCGGCCGTGCGCCTACCCCCTCGGGAGTACGCGGCGCTCCTGCGGCTGCTCCCGGCGGCGACCGGGGGCGAGGGGCGGCAGTGGCACGGCCCCGGGGACCGAGGACCCCGGGGCCGTGTCGTCGAACCGCCGTCAGGCCAGCGCGGCCAGCGGGTCGTCCAGCACCGGCTGCCAGGCCAACTCGGCAGCGCCCACAAGGCTGTTGTGGTCGAGCGTGCACGGCAGGATCGGCACACTGCCGCTGCGCCCCCACAGGCTGCGGTCGGCGACCACCGCACGCAGGCGCTCGGGGTCCGCGTCGAGCAGGGCGCGGTGCAGTCCACCGAGGATGATGCGGTCGGGGTTGAGGATGTTGACCAGCCCGGCGAGCCCGAGGCCGAGCCGGTCGATCAGCTCCTCGGCCGCGCCGCGCACCGCCACGTCCTCGTACTCCGTGCGCAGCAGATCACCGGCCTGCTTGAGCAGCGACTCCTCGGGGCCGGGTTCGCGGCGGGCGGCGACGAGGAAGGCCAGCGGGTCGGTCTCGACGTCCAGGCAGCCGCGTCCGCCGCAGTGGCAGGGGCGCCCCTCGGGGTTCACCGTGAGATGTCCCACTTCCAGAGCGAGGCCCGAACTCCCCGTGTGCAGGCGGCCGTCGAGGACCAGGGCGCCGCCCACGCCCCGGTGGCCGGTGGCCACGCAGAGCAGGTGCTGGGCGCCGCGCCCCGCGCCGTGCCGGTGTTCGGCGAGCGCGGCGAGGTTGACGTCGTTCCCGGTGAACGCCGGTCCGGGGATGCCCGCTTCGCGTACGCAGTCGGCGAAGATCTCGCTCACCGGGGCGCCGGCCGGCCAGGCGATGTGCAGTGGGTTGAGCGCGGTGCCCTCCGGTTCGGCGACCGCCGACGGCACCGCGAGCCCCGCGCCGACGCAGCGCAGTCCGCTGTCCCGCAGCAACCGGGCGCAGTCTTCGACCACTTCACCGATGACCTGAGCCGGGTCGGCCGTGACGGTGACACAGCCGGGGGCGGTGGCCACGAGCCGTCCGCCCAGCCCGACGAGCGCGGCACGGAATCCGTCGGCGTGCACCTGAGCGGCGATGGCGACCGGTCCGGACTCCCGGACCGACAGCCGGTGCGAGGGGCGGCCCTGCGAGCCGGCGGCGGAGCCCGGCCGGGAGTCGACCCGGATCAGGCCGAGCGCCTCCAGCTCCGCGGCGACCGCACCGGCCGTCGCCCGGGTGACGCCGAGCTCGGAGGTGAGGACGGCGCGGGTGGGCGCGCGTCCGGTGTGGACCAGTTCCAGCGCGGGTCCGAGCGCGCTGCGGCCCCTCTCCAACTTTGTCCGGGTGGTGGACACCTTGCCGTTCATGGGGGCGAGTCTCCCATGGTCCGTAGGTACGCCCGACGCCCCGGTGGCGCGGTTGTGCCCTTGCCGACCGTCTTGCGTCCATTGTCGCGGCGCCCCTATGCTGAGTTTGTGCCGCAAATAAACAAACTGCGGACGGCCCTACCGGGGGAACCGGGCGGAGACACCGCCGCACCCCCGTCGGCCCGCCTCCGTACCGCCCTGACCGTGTTCTTCGCCCTCGACGGCTTCCTCTTCGCCGGCTGGGTGGTCCGCATCCCGGCCATCAAGCACCAGACAGGCGCCTCGGCCGCCACCCTGGGCCTCGCCCTGCTCGGGGTCTCCGCCGGGGCGGTGGTGACCATGATGTTCGCCGGCCGGCTGTGCCGGCGCTTCGGCAGCCACCCGGTGACCGTGGTCTGCGGCGTACTGCTCTCCCTCGCCATCGCCCTGCCGGCGCAGACGAGTTCGGCGCTCGCACTCGGCCTGGTCCTGCTGGTCTTCGGCGCCGCGTACGGCGGGATGAACGTGGCGATGAACAGCGCCGCGGTCGATCTGGTCGCCGCGCTGAGACGCCCCGTGATGCCCGGCTTCCACGCGGCCTTCAGTCTCGGCGGGATGGTCGGCGCCGGACTCGGCGGCCTGGTCGCGGGCAGCCTCTCCCCCGCCACTCACCTCTTCGCCCTGACCGCGACAGGGCTCCTGGTCACCGCGGCGGTGGGACCGGTGCTGCTGCGTCACACGGCACCCCGGCCCGCGGTCGGGGCCAAAGGCTCCACAACACCGCGGCGGCCGGACGGAAGGGCCCGCCGACTGGTGGTCCTGTTCGGTGTGATCGCGCTCTGCACCGCCTACGGCGAAGGCGCGCTGGCCGACTGGGGCGCCCTCCACCTCGAACAGGACCTGCACGCCCACCCGGGCGTCGCAGCCGCCGGCTACTCCCTGTTCGCCCTGGCCATGACGGCGGGCCGGCTCAGCGGCACGGCGCTGCTCGAACGGCTCGGCCAGACCCGCACCCTCGTCGTGGGCGGCGTCACGGCCGCCGCCGGGATGCTGCTCGGCTCGCTCGCCCCCACCACATGGGCGGCCCTCCTCGGCTTCGCGGTCACCGGTCTCGGCCTGGCCAACATCTTCCCGGTCGCGGTCGGCCGGGCCGGCGAGCTGGCCGGACCCGGCGGAGTGGCCGCCGCCTCGACACTGGGCTACGGCGGGATGCTCCTCGGGCCGCCCGCGATCGGCTTCCTGGCCGACTGGTCCTCACTCCCGGTGGCCCTCACCACGGTGGCACTGCTGGCCACCGCCGCCGCGGCACTGGGGTACGGAGCACGCAACGCGACCCACGCGTGAGCCGACCCCGCCTCACGCTCCAAAAGCGGCTCCCGCTCACGGAGGTCACCGTGACGGGCGCCCCGGAGCCCACTCCGATCCGGCGCGAGAAGTCCGGAGTCGCCCGGTCCTGACAGTGCGCCGGGGCGATCCGGCATCCGCCGCGACGCCCGGCCCCGGCCTTCCCGCCCGCTCCCGCTCGGGTCTCAGTCCTCCGGCCCGTTCAGCATCCGGGCGAGCACCGACCGCTGCAGCGGTTTCACTTCGGCATGGCGCGCCCGCCCCTTCGCCGTCAGCTCCACCCTGACGCCCCGCCGGTCCTCGCTGCACATCCCCCGGCACACGAGGTCGTCCTTCTCCAGCCGCGCGACCAGACGCGACAGCGCGCTCTGGCTGAGGTGGACCCGGGAAGCCAGCTCCTGCACACGATAGGCGGAGCCGCCGTCCTCGGGCGCACCCTCCGCCAGGACGTCGAGCACCTCGAAGTCGCTGGCGCCGAGGCCGTGCCGGTGCAGCTCACGGTCGAGCTCACAGAGCGTCCTGGCGTGCAGCGCGAGGATGTCCCGCCACTCCTCGACGAGCATCCGCTCGGACTTGTTCGCTGCCATGGCCGCACGTTAGCAGAGACGAGCTCGATTATTGCACGTGCATTAAATGCACTTGCATTCAATGCACGTGCATGTACCGTGCTCCGCATGACCACTCCGCTCAACGTCCCCGATTCCCACGAGCGTTGGAGCCCGCGTCTGTGGGGCACTCTTCTCGTGCTCTGCGCCGCGATGTTCCTGGACGCCCTCGACGTCTCCATGGTCGGTGTCGCGCTGCCGTCCATCGCCGACGATCTCGGACTGACCACCTCGACCCTCCAGTGGATCGTCAGCGGCTACATCCTGGGCTACGGCGGGCTGTTGCTCCTCGGCGGCCGGGCGGCCGATCTGCTCGGCAGGCGCCAGGTCTTCCTCGTCGCGCTCGGCGTCTTCGCCCTCGCCTCGCTGCTCGGTGGATTCGTCGACTCCGGACCACTGCTGATCGCCAGCCGCTTCATCAAGGGGCTGAGCGCCGCCTTCACCGCGCCGGCCGGACTCTCGATCATCACCACCACGTTCAAGGAGGGCCCGCAGCGCAATCGCGCCCTCTCCATCTACACCACCTGCGCGGCCACCGGTTTCTCCATGGGCCTGGTCCTCTCGGGCCTGCTCACCCAGCTGTCCTGGCGGTGGACGATGCTGCTGCCCGCCCCGATCGCCCTGATCGCCCTGGTCGCGGGCCTCAGGCTGATCCCGCACAGCGAGCGCGAGAACACCCACCGCGGCTACGACCTGCCCGGCGCCGTCACCGGCACGGCCGCCATGCTGCTGCTGGTGTTCACGGTCGTGCAGGCGCCGGAGGCCGGCTGGACCTCCGCCCGCACCCTGCTGTCGTTCCTCGCCGTCGCCGCACTGCTCACCGTCTTCGTCACCATCGAGCGCCGCACCGCGAACCCGCTGATCCGCCTGGGGGTGCTGCGCTCCGGGAGCCAGGTCAGGGCGCAGCTGGGCGCCGCGGCGTTCTTCGGCAGCTATGTGGGCTTCCAGTTCCTCGTCACCCAGTACATGCAGTCGCTGCTGGGCTGGTCCGCGCTGGAGACCGCCCTGGCCTTCCTGCCCGCGGGCGTGCTGGTCGCCCTCTCCTCGACGAAGATCGGCGATGTGGTGGACCGGTTCGGGACCCCGCGCGTCATCGCGGCCGGCTTCACCTTCCTCGTCGTCGGCTACGCGCTCTTCCTGCGGATCACTCTCACCCCTTCGTACGCCGTGGTGATCCTGCCGTCCATGCTGCTGCTCGGCGCGGCCTGCGCGCTGACCTTCCCGTCGCTCAACATCCAGGCGACCAACGGGGTGGACGACGACGAGCAGGGCATGGTCTCGGGTCTGCTCAACACGTCGATCCAGGTCGGCGGGGCGATCTTCCTGGCGGTCGTGACGGCCGTGATCACGGCCCACGGCAGCGGTGACGGTTCGCGCCAGGCGGTCCTGGACAGCTACCGGCCCGGCCTGGCCGTGGTGACCGCGGTCGCGTTCGCCGGGCTGCTGATCACGCTCACCGGTCTGCGACGCGCCCGGCCCGTTCAGCACACCGTGCTGGTCGCGTCGTCCGGGACGGACCGCGTGGCCGAGGCCGCGGCGGGGGCGACGGCTGACGCGCGGAAGGTGCCGGTGCGGGACTGACCGGTGGCCGAGGAGGGCGACGCGCCCGGGTCAGCCCAGCCAGCCCGGGCGTACCAGCCCCGACTCGTAGGCAAGGACGACGAGTTGGGCCCGGTCGCGGGCGCCCAGCTTCACCATGGTGCGGCTGACATGCGTCTTCGCGGTGAGCGGGCTGACGACCAGCCGCCGGGCGATCTCCTCGTTGGAGAGCCCTATGCCGACGAGCGCCATCACCTCCCGCTCCCGTTCGGTGAGTTCGCTCAGGCCCGTCGCCGCCGCGGGCTCCTTGGAACGGGCCGCGAACTCGGCGATCAGCCGGCGGGTGACCCCGGGCGAGAGCAGGGCGTCGCCGCCCACCACCGCGCGTACCGCGCGCAGCAGTTCGTCCGGTTCGGTGTCCTTGACGAGAAAGCCGGACGCCCCGGACCGGATCGCCTCGAAGACGTACTCGTCGAGCTCGAAGGTGGTGAGCATGACCACCTTGACGCCGTCCAGCCGGGCGTCCTCGGTGATGGCACGGGTGGCGGCGAGGCCGTCGAGATGCGGCATCCGGATGTCCATCAGCACGATGTCGGGCCGCAGTTCGCCCACCATGCGCACGGCTTCCGCGCCGTCGGCTGCCTCTCCCGCCACCTCGATGTCGGGCTGGGCGTCCAGCAGGGCGCGGAAGCCCGCCCGGACCAGCGACTGGTCGTCTGCGAGCAGTACGCGGATCACGGTGTCTCCTCTTTCTGTTCCGGCGTGCCGGCCGAACCGGGCGGCAGCGGAAGCTCGGCCCGCACCCGGAAGCCGCCGTCGGCCCGGGGGCCCGCCTCGATCGTGCCACCGAGCGCGGCGGCCCGCTCCCGCATTCCCGCCAGCCCGTTGCCGCTGCCTCCGGCGTCGCCGTCGGTGGCGGGTCCGTCGTCGTCGATACGGAGCCCGATGCGGCCGGGCCCATAGACGATCCGGACCCGCGCGGTACGCGATCCGGAGTGCCGGACCACGTTCGTCAGCGCCTCCTGGACGATCCGGAAGGCGGCGAGGTCGGCGCCGGGTGGCACCGACGGCCGTTCGCCGTCGGTCTCGACGGTGACGGTGAGTCCGGTGCTCGCCGCCTGTTCGACGAGTTCGGGGAGCCGGTCGAGTCCGGGGGCCGGGGCCCTGGGGGCGTCTCCGGGGGTACGCAGGGTGTCGAGGACCTGACGGACCTCGCCCAGCGCCTCCTTGCTGGCGGCCTTGATGGTGGTGAGCGCCGTACGCGCTTGCTCGGGGTCGGAGTCCAGGAGTGCGAGACCCACGCTCGACTGGACGTTGATGACGGAGATGCTGTGGGCCAGGACGTCATGGAGTTCGCGCGCCATCCGCAGCCGCTCCTCATCCGCCCTGCGCCGCTCCGCGGCCTCCCGCTCCGCCCGCCGGTCCGCCCACTGCTCACGGCGTACGCGCACGAACTCGGCGGCGGCGACGATGGCCACCACCCAGGCGGCGATGCCCAGTTCCTGTCCCCAGCGGGCGGCATGGTCATCGGAGGGCGGCAGCCACCGGTAGAGCCAGTGCGCCACCAGGACGTGTCCCAGCCAGACCATGCCGACGGCCGACCACGCGGCCCGCCGGTGCCCGGAGACGACGGCGCTGAAACAGCCGACGGCCACAGCCAGGAAGACCGGTCCGTACGGATAACCGGCCACCAGATAGATCATCGCCGCGACCGAGCTGCCGAAGGCGGCCACCACGGGGTGCCGGTGGCGCAGCAGGAGCACGGCGACGGCCAGGAAGAGCAGCAGCCGCGCGAAGAGGTCCAGCGGGGCCCGCTCGTCCATCTGCCCCCGGGCCGCGATGGTCGAACCGATCATGACGACTGCGCCGAGCAGGATCGTCGACGGCCAGGGCAGCCGGGCGGCGGAGCCTTCCGGCTCCCCGGTCAGCCACCGCGGTGGCTCGCCGTGCGCCCAGGGGGGACCGCCGCCGCTTCCGTGTGAGCGCTGCTCTTCCATGCCGGCCACGCTAGACCGCGGGCCCGGGCGAAGGCGTCAGCCGGGCGTGGTGATCACCCGTACTCCGTGGGGAGTACGTCGTACGGGGCCGGGCCACGGGTGAAGGGCGCCGTCAGCCCTTGGCCGCGGTGGCCCTTCCGCCGTTCCTCGCGCCGAGCAGGCCGACCGTGCGGGCCAGTTCGGTGACGGCCTCCCGGAAAAAGATCTCCCTGGCCTCCACCACCCGGTGGAACTGACCGAAGATCTCGAAGGAGATCAGCCCGAACAGCTGCGACCAGGCGGCGATCAGCGGGGCGGCGGCCTCCGGCGGAAGACCGGGTGCGAGGTCGGCGGACATCCGCTCGGCCTCGGCGCGCAGATCGTCGGAGAGCGGCGGCAGGGCCAGGCCGTCCGTGCGGCAGGCCTCCGTGACCACGGCGATCAGGACGAAGCCGACGCGGGAGGCGGGGACGATCGTGGCCTGCGGCGCGGTGTAGCCGGGCACGGGCGAACCGTAGATCAGCGCGTACTCGTGGGGGTGGGCCAGTGCCCAGTCACGCACGGCGCAGCTGACGGCCACCCAGCGGGCGAGGTGGGTGGCGGCATCGGCGCAGGCGGTCCGGTGCGCGGCCTCCGCGATCTCGCCCACGGAGTCGTACGCGTCGACGATCAGTGCGGTGAGCAGCTCGTCCCGGCTGGGGAAGTAGCGGTAGACGGCGGACGACGCCATACCGAGCTCTCGTGCGACGGCGCGCAGCGACAGCTTGGCGGCGCCCTCGGCCGCGAGCTGCTTCTTCGCCTCGTCCTTGATCGCGGCGGTGACCTCGATGCGGGCCCGTTCTCTGGCTCCTCGGACAGTGCTCATGGTCCTCAGTCTGCCACGAAGACAGAACACCGATCAACAACGAGAGCAGTGCTCTTGCTTTTGAGCACCCATCCCGTGCACACTGATCTCAAGCGAGAGCACCGCTCTCAAAACAGCGAGGGGTCACCATGTCTCAGCCGTACTACCTCCAGGGCAGCACCCTCAACGTCCGTATGAACGGAATCGTCGGCTGGCTCGCCCGCCACGGCCTCAGCCTTTTCGGCTCGGCCGAGATGTCGGTGCGCGGCCGCAAGAGCGGGCAGATGCAGCGCGTTCCCGTGAACCCCCACACCCACGAGGGCGCGCAGTACCTCGTCTCCGCCCGCGGCCACTCCCAGTGGGTGCGCAACATGCGCGTCGCCGGCGGCGGCGAGCTGCGGGTGGGCCGCAGGACCCGCGGCTTCACGGCTGTGGAGATCGCGGACGACGAGCAGAAGGTGCTGGTCATCCGCACCTACCTGGAGCGGTGGGGCTGGGAGGTCAAGGACTACTTCCAGGGCGTCACCGCGAAGTCATCGGACGCCGAACTGCTGGCGGCCTGCCCGGACCATCCCGTCTTCCGGATCACCGTGGAGGGCTGACCGTGCGGCCGGCGCCTCCCCGGCACCGGAGGCCGGGCGACGACCGCCCGGCCGGGGCCTGTCCGGCCCCGATCCGCCGGCCGGACCGCGGCCGGGCCCCGATCCGGCCCGATCCGAACGGAAGACCCTAACGGTCCATCGCGGACAGGGCCCGCTGCGCCAGCGGGTGCGTACGGACCAGCTCGCCGAGCGAGGTCGTTCCGCGGGTGATTCCGGCGAAGGCGTTCCAGGCCGGTCGGAATCCGGTCAGCACCGCGTGCAGCACCCCCGGGCGGCGCTCGAACAGCTTCAGCATGCGCCGTCCGACCCCCATCTCGACACCGAGGCCCGCCTTGATGGCGAACGCGTAGTTCAGCGCCTGGCGCCGGGCGTCCACCGCGTCGTGCGACTCCGCGATCCGGACCGCCCACTCGCCGGCGAGCCGCCCCGACCGCAGCGCGAAGGAGATCCCCTCGCGGGTCCACGGCTCCAGGAGCCCCGCCGCGTCGCCGCACACCAGCACCCGCCCGCGTGACAGCGGCGAGTCGTCGCTGCGGCAGCGCGTGAGATGCCCGGAGGAGATCTTCGGCTCGAAACCGGCGAGGCCGAGCCGGGCGATGAAGTCCTCCAGATACCGCTTGGTCCCCGCGCCGTCGCCCCGCGCCGAGATCACACCGACGGTCAGGACATCGCCCTTGGGGAAGACCCAGCCGTAACTGCCGGGCATCGGGCCCCAGTCGATGAGCACCCGCCCCGCCCAGTCCTCGGCGACCGTCGCCGGAACCGGGATCTCCGCCTCCAGGCCGAGGTCCACCTGGTCGAGCTTCACCCCGACATGAGCTCCTATCCGCCCCGCGCTCCCGTCGGCACCGACGACTGCGCGGGCCAGGACCGTCTCGCCGCCGGACAGCACCACGGCGACCGTGCGCCGGTCGGGCACCGAGGCGCCGTGCTGCTCGACCCTCGTCACGGTCGCGCCGGTGCGCAGTTCGGCGCCCGCCTTCTGCGCCTCCTCGACCAGGCCCGCGTCGAACTCGGGGCGGTTGATGAGGCCGAAGAGCATCCGCTTGGAGCGGCGGGTCCGCGCCAGCCTGCCGTTGAGCGAGAAGGTGACCGCGTGGATCCGGTCCCGCAGCGGAAGTTCGAACCCGGGCGGCAGCGAATCACGCGAAAACCCGATGATGCCGCCGCCACATGTCTTGTACCGGGGAAGCTCCGCCTTCTCGAGGAGCAGCACCCGTCGGCCGGCGACTGCCGCCGCGTATGCCGCGGAGGCTCCGGCCGGTCCGCCTCCGACTACGACGACATCCCACACGGACGACTCTTCGTGCTCCTGTACGGCGTCTGCGTTCTCGCTGCTCACGATGTGCTTCTGCTCCCGATCCCACCAGTGGCCCATGCTGCTCACGGCATCCTACGGCGCGTTGCTCCCGGCCCCCGCTGTGGGAGGATCGACCGTACGTTCGTCCTGCATGCGACGCCGCACACTCGGTGCGCATGTAGCCGGATTCGTACACATAACGTCGCACCCACGAGGAGCGTGCCCATGACCGCCCGTCCGATTTCCGAGACCATTGCCTCGCTGATGCCCCGCGCCAAGGCGGAGCTGACCGAGCTGGTGGCCTTCCAGTCGGTGGCGGATCCCGCGCAGTTCCCGAAGAGCGAGTGCGAGGCGGCCGCCGACTGGGTCGCCGACGCGCTGCGCGCCGAGGACTTCCAGGACGTCGCCCTTCTCGACACCCCCGACGGCACCCGGTCGGTCTACGGTTTCCTGCCCGGTCCGGCAGGCGCCCCGACCGTACTGCTCTACGCGCACTACGACGTGCAGCCGCCGCTCGACGAGTCCGCCTGGCTCTCCCCTCCGTTCGAGCTGACGGAGCGCGACGGCCGCTGGTACGGACGCGGCTCGGCCGACTGCAAGGGCGGCTTCATCATGCACCTTCTCGCCCTGCGCGCCCTCAAGGCCGACGGCGGCGTCCCGGTCTCGGTGAAGGTGATCGCCGAGGGTTCCGAGGAGCAGGGCACCGGCGGTCTGGAGCGGTACGCGGAGGCGCACCCCGAACTGCTGGCCGCCGACACCATCGTCATCGGCGACACCGGCAACTTCCGGGTCGGTCTGCCGACGGTCACCGCGACGCTGCGCGGCATGACGATGCTGCGGGTCACGCTCGACACCCTCGAAGGGAACCTGCACTCCGGGCAGTTCGGCGGCGCCGCCCCGGACGCGCTGGCCGCGATGATCCAGCTGCTGGCCTCGCTGCGCGCCGAGGACGGCACCACGACCGTCGACGGGCTCGCCACGGACACCGAGTGGGACGGACTCCAGTACCCGGAGGCCGATTTCCGCAAGGACGCGAAGGTCCTCGACGGGGTCGGGCTGATCGGCACGGGCACGGTCGCCGACCGCATCTGGGCCCGGCCCGCCGTCACGGTCATCGGCATCGACTGCCCGCCGGTGATCGGCGCGACGCCGTCGCTCCAGGCGAGCGCGCGGGCCCAGGTCAGCCTGCGGGTCCCGCCGGGCCAGGACGCCGCCGCGGCGACCGAGCTGCTGACCGCCCACCTCAAGGCCCACGCGCCGTGGGGGGCCAGGGTGACGGTGGAACAGGTCGGCCAGGGCCAGCCGTTCCGCGCGGACACCTCCAGCCCGGCGTACACGTCCATGGCGCAGGCGATGGAGGTCGCGTACCCGGGCGAGAAGATGCAGACGTCCGGCATGGGCGGCTCGATCCCGCTCTGCAACACCCTCGCCGCCCTCTACCCGGAGGCGGAGATCCTGCTGATCGGCCTGAGCGAGCCGGAGGCACAGATCCACGCGGTGAACGAGAGCGTCTCGCCCCAGGAGCTGGAGCGGCTGTCCCTCGCCGAGGCCCTGTTCCTGCGCAACTACGCGGAGTCCAAGCGCGCCTGATCACACGGCACCGATCGCGCCGCGTTCCGGCGAACCGGGTCCGGACCACCCTCCATGGGTCGGTCCGGGCCCGGTTTCCTGGGACCGGACCGTGACTACGGGGGCGGGATCGGCCGGGCACCGCCGACGGAGGCCGTACGCGTGTTCCCGTACCGACGTCCGGCCTGTTGCCGCCCCGGCATCGGAAGTGGGCGTTTGCCGGACGACGGTCGTGGAACTCGCCGGCCTTCGCGCCAGGAGTGGTCCGAGAGCGTCACCGGCGCGGCGCGTCCGCCACCGGTCCGGCGGAGGCTGTCCGTGCGGCCTCACCTCCGCTACGCGCTCGGCGAAGCTCGCCCAGAGCGTAGACCGACGACTTCGGGTGGGCCGTCCGCATACGTTCGTGGCATGGACCTCGTCGAAGTACTCCCCCAGCTGCACATGTTCCGCTTCCCCATCGGCCAGGCGTACCTGTGGCACGACGGCCCCGATCTGACGCTGATCGACGCGGGCGACAGCGACGCGGCGTCCGCGATCGAGGACGGGATACGCAGCCTGGGCCTGGACCCGGGCCGTATCTCCCGGATCGTCGTCACCCACGGGCACTGCGACCACTACGGCGCCGCGCAGGAGCTCGCCGACCGCCACGGCGCCGAGATCCTGGCCCATCGGCTGGACGCCGCGGTGATCCGGGGCGAGGAGGAGATCGCCGATCCCGTCCTGCTCGACTGGGAGCTCCCGCTGTGGGAGCACACGCGGACCGTGCCCCCGGCCCCGCCGACCCGGGTCGACCACGAGCTGGCCGACGGCGACGAGCTCGGGTTCGGCCGGGGGGCCCGGGTGGTCCACTCCCCGGGCCACACCCCCGGCTCCATCGGGATTCATCTGCCGCACCACGGTGTGCTGTTCACCGGGGACTGCGTGGCCGCGGTCGACCGGGTGATGCTCGGCGTGTTCAACATCGACCGGGAGCAGGCCCTGTCCTCCTTCCGGCGGCTGGCGGCGCTGGAACCGGACACGGTCTGCTTCGGGCACGGCGATCCGGTCACCACCGGCGCCGCCGCCGCGATGCTCGCGTCAGCCGACCGGGACTCCGGCCTCCAGGTTGAGCACGGCTGACCGCTCACGGGCGCGCAGTGCCCAGCGCAGCCGTTCGTACCGGGTCGGAGGCAGCAGGGTGGCCGCTTCCGCCTCGGTGACGAACCGCCAGCCGCGCAGTTCGGATCCGGGCAGCAGCAGCCGCTGGGCGTCCGCGCCGGTCAGCAGACCGCCGTCGAAGATCAGCCGCAGCCCGCCGTAGCCGGGCGGGCTGGGGGCCTCCCAGTCGACGACGAGGAGCTTCGGTACCCGGTCGAGACGGATGCCTATCTCCTCGGCCACCTCACGGATCCCGGCCTGGGCCGGTGCCTCGCCGGACTCGACCACTCCGCCGGGGAATTCCCAGCCGGGCTTGTAGGTCGGATCGACGAGCAGCACCCGGTCGTGCTCGTCGAAGAGCAGGACGCCGGCCGCCACGGTCTCCGCGGTCGGCTCGGGTGTCTGCACGATCTCGCACGGGGTGGCGGCGCCGCTGCTGACCGCCTCGGCGATGCGCTCGGCCGTTCCGTACGGGGTGAGCGCGCCGGTGTCGATGACGTGGGCGTCCCGGCCGAGCCAGCCGAGCGCCGCCCGGTAGGGCTCGATGTGCTGGTAGGCCCACTGCCGTACCCGTTCGCTGTGCTCCGGGTCGTCGGGGTACTCCACACGGTCGGCGATCCGCTTACGCAGGATCGTTTCCTCAGGTGAGAGCAGGACATGGCGGACCGCGATGCGCCGGGAGGCCAGCCCTCCGAAGATCTCGTCGCGGTACTCCTGCCGCAGCAGAGTCATCGGCACCACCAGCACACCGGACACCTCGGCGAGCAGGGCCGCCGCGGTGTCCACGACCAGTCGCCGCCAGATCGGCAGATCCTGGAAGTCCGTCACCTCGGCGAGTCTCTTCTGGGGCAGCAACTGCCGCAGCTCCCCACCGATCAGTTCGGGGTCGTAGAAAGTGCTGTTCGGGATCAGATCGATCAGTTCACGCGCGGCGCTCGTCTTGCCCACGCCGAACGCACCGTTGACCCAGACGATCACGGTTCCCCCTCTTCCGTAGCCCCCTGTGGCTTGCCCGCAACACCCTGCCGCGAAAACCCGGCTGTGGCGATGGCTGATTCCCGAACGGAGGCTCCGGATGCCCATGGCAGGCGCCCGTTCGTATGCGTCCGGCCGTGCGCACGGCCGTAACGGTGGGGCGGGAAGGTCGTTGGAGCGGACATGTCCGACCGACGACCAGGGGGTGCAGTGTGCGTCGCACCGTGCTCGAGCGGTTTCCCGCAGGAGGGCCGCGGGGCAGTTGGCCTGCGGAGGAGTTCGCGGCAGCCCGTCGCTGCGAGGGCGTCGCGGCCGAGGTCGTGATGGATCTGGAGCAGGACGCGTTCCTGGTGGTCGTCCCGCAGCAGTCGCCGGACCGGGGCCGCTGAGGCCGGGGCCCGGTCCGGTCCCGAGCCGCGTGCCGTTCGGCCGGACGGGCCGGGGAAGCCCCCGGAAGAGCCACCGTGCCTCTCCCCTTCCCTCACCCTTCCCTCACCAGCGGAGGCGGCGGATCCGCCCCGGGCGGCTGCCGCAGTCCCCTACCCCTTGCCGGAGCGCAGGGTGAGGCCCGCGATGAAGTGGCGCCGGAGCAGCAGGAAGATCGCGAGCGTGGGCAGGACCATGATCACCGGGCCCGCGGCGAGCAGGTTGCAGTCGGTGAAGAACTGCCCCCTGAGGTTGTGCAGCCAGGCGATCAGATGCACCTGGAGACCGGCCGGGACCTCCTTGTCCAGCTTGGCCAGGAACTTCTTGAACTCCGCTGCCCGGTGGCAGCGGTGGAGGGAGCCGATGACCTTGCCGGTGGCGATCTCGAGGGCGGCGAAGAGAGTGGTGGTGCCGGCCCGGATGTAGTCGTGACTGCGGCGTTCCGGGACGCCCGGCATCATCGGCAGCACGGGCTGGGACCGGTCCAGGGCCTGGATCTGCGACTTCTCGTCCACGCAGAGGACCAGGGCCTTCTCCGGCGGGTCGAGGCAGAGGCCCACGACGTCGCGGACCTTGTCGATGAAGAACGGGTCCGTGGACAGCTTGAAGTCCTGCGAACGGTGCGGGGCCAGGGCGAGCGCCCGCCAGATCCTTGAGACCGTCGACTGCGACATGCCCGTCGCGGCGGCCATCGAGCGGGTCGACCAGTGCGTTGCGTTCCTCGGTGTCTCCTCAAGCGTCCTGACGATCACTCGTTCCACATCGGCGTCGGTGATCTTCCGCGGGACACCCGGCCGGGGCTCGTCACACAGGCCGTCCAGACCATTCGCCAGGAAGCGCCGTCGTCAGGTGCGGACCGTGTCCGGAGCGGTCCGCAGACGACGGGACACCTCCATGATCGAGTAGCCGTCCGCGCACTCCAGCACGATCCGCGACCGCTGAGCCGGCGCCTGCGCAGTTGTACGCCGACGCACCCAGCCTTCCAGTACGGCCCGTTGGGCATCAGTCAGGGACAACGGCGGAATCTTCGGGCCCGGACGACTCATACCGAACTAACGCCAAACCTCAGACTCACGTCACTGGGCAGTTTCGTTTGGATCCGCGGGTTGACCATCAACCCGCGGATCATCGAGCTGTACGGGGAGGACGTCACGATCACTTCCCTCCTCCCCGAGCCGGGTGCGGACACTACACCGGGCCTCCCCGTGGCGCATGGACAGATCGAGCGGGCGGCGCTCAAGCTCCGGGCGGGGCGCCCGTCTCAGGATTTCAGGACCCCGTCGGCCACGGCGGCGACCACGCCGTCCACGTCGCAGGTTTGTCCCTTGACGAAGTCGGGGACGATGGCGAGCTTGACGACGCCGGAGACGTCGATCGTCACGGTTTGGGGGCGGTTGATCTCCACCCTGACGTTCTTACGGAGTTTGCCGTCACCGATGACCGACAGCCGGCCGGACACCGCGACACCGTCGTCGTCCAGGCCTGCAGTGAAGGTCAGCGTCTTGTACTTTTCGTTGATGCTGTACTCAAGGCTCGACGTACAGGGGTAGGTGATGACCATCGCGCCGGGATAGGGCTTGCCACCCATGGTCACGTCCTGGATCGAGAAGATCTGGTCGGGGGCTATCCCGAGCGGGGTGAGGTCGGCCAGGAGCACCTCGTTGGCCGATGGCGGCGCGGTGTCGGGGGGCGACCGCGTCTCGGCGCCCTCCGGCACGTCCGGGGGCGCCGCCGTGACGGTGGCGGTGGCGGTCACCGTCTCAGTGACGGTCACGGGCCTGGCGGAGGGCGAGTCGACCACGGTCGGCAGTCCGAAGAAGCCGAGCAGGAGACCAATGACAGCGGCGCCTGCCGAGATGAGGGCGGCTATCTCGCCCAGTCGCCTCCGCGTCGCCGGGGGGCCCGGATCCGGCTGGGGTTCCGGACCGGGCGCAGGCGTTGGGCGTGCGGGGGGTAACGGCGGCCTAGTACCGTCGTCAGGCGGTGGTGCTGTACTCACAGAACAGGTCCTTTCCTCGCATGATCGCAGTGCATTAAACGGGCCCGACGCCACGTTTCGCTAGGGTCTCTCGCTTGGATCACTTCCACTCGCCGCCCGGACGGACCGCTGGATCGCCGACGTGGAACGCCGCGAAGCCGAGCAGCAGCAAGGTGCGGAGCGCCGGCCGCCGACACCGGACTGGGTGGTGGAGCTCAGCATCGGTCTCGGTGCCTGGGCCATCGAGGTACATGCCGGACACTGCTGCGCCATCGGGAAACGCCACCGGGCCATCAGCCGCGAGCAGTCCCTCGCCGCCCTGGCCGAAGGAATCCGGGCGTGCGCACACTGCCAGCCAGACACTGAGCTCGGGGTGCTGTGAGCGGCAGCCCGGCTCACCCTGGAGGGATAGGCGCCCCGATAGTCGTCCACGGCCTGTCCCGCACCGGTGGGCGGAGAGCCACGATCAACGGGGAGATCGCCGGGCTCGCCCATAACGACCGTGACCTCGTCGAATCCCTCAGGCGGGCCGGACTCGAAGACGCCTGGGACCTCCTCGACGATCCGCACTGGATTGAATGGCGCAGCGGGCGGGCGCACCGGAACGAAGGGGCGTTTGGGGCCACGCGCACTCGCTCGGATTCAGGTCCACGGCGTCCTTGCCGTAGTACGTACGGGCCGCCGCCGCGGCGGCGGGGGCCGTCGGTGCGGTTGCCGAGGCCGACGCAACTCCCTGGCCGAGGAGCATTACTGGCGGGTGCGCACTGCCCTCCATCCCGCCCCGGGATGGTGTCGTCCGTCGCGGTTCGCTCCCGAGCTGAAACCGGCGGCGGTGGCGGCGCTGTACCGACAGTTGCGCAAATCGCTGGAGTACGGCAAGAACGAGCCGGATGCCGCCGACTTCTACTACGGCGAGTGCGAGATGCGCCGCCACGCCCCCGGCCGGCCCTGGGGGGCGGGCACTGCTGAGTTTCTACTGGGCCCTGTCGGGGTACGGGCTGCGTGCTACCCGCGCGCCAGTCCGGCTGGGGGCGGCCATGGTCGCCACGATCGTGGTGATGATGCTGTGGGGTCTGCCCGCCGATGACCCGAAACCGACCACCATCGGCTGCCAGGTCGCCGTCGGACAGAAGATCGTCCTCACCACCGACACACCCGACCCGGTCAACCCCACCGGCCCCCTGGTCGAACGCATCACCACTGAACGGTTCGAGAAGTCCCTACGGGTGGTGGTCAACTCGGCCGTCCTCCGCTCCTCTAGCCAGGACCTGACCACCTTTGACATGTAAACCGACATGGTCTCCCGAGTGGCTGAGCCCGTCCTTCTCGGCCTGGCGGTCCTGGCCGTCCGCAACCGCGTCAAACGCTGAGCCGCGTTCCCATCCCCAAGGGGCGCAACGCCGCAACTACCGAGCGCTGAAGCAACCAGTGCGCCCGATCCGCCACAAGCCGACCCCGCCTGCTGAAGCTTCCCGTGCAGCCCGACGAATGGCGTGTCCCACTGTTCCGTCATGCAGGTAGCCGACGCGACGCGCCTTCAGAAGCAGTGGGAAAAGAAAGGCTCTCCTTCGTGTGAGCACCCTCGTCCGGAGAAGGAGTACCACCTGAGTGCGCAGACAGGCGACAAGGTGTTCACGACGTGCGGCCAGGACTTCTCGCCCGCCGAACTGCGTGACATGAAAAGGTAGTCCAGACGACACGATGCCCCCGCCGCCAATGATGGGGGCGGGGGCGTCTCGTTACTCAGGCGGCATCGTCCTCAGCGGCCGGCGGGATGTCGGGCTCGACGAACAGCCCGGCGTATTGCGGCTTCGACTGTTCCTCGACGAGCCCGAGGTCGACGAGCTTCTCCATATCTGCGGCGCTGTCGTCCACGCTCCGCTGTACCTGCCGCGGCGGAATGTCAGTCATCAAGTCTCCTGTACATCGAGGTTGCCGCCAGGGCGCCGAGGCCGAGGAGGCTGCGGGACTGGTCCGGCGCCGGAGTGGCGGCGCCGGTACGGCGCCACACCAGGGCATCCGGATCATCCAGCGGCACCTGGAGACTGTAGCCGTCCGGGCAGGTCTGCCCGGACTCGCCGTCCGCACCGTCGCGTCCATCCGTGCCGTTCTTGCCGTCGGTGCCCGGCGGGCCTGCAGGGCCGGCCGGTCCCGGGACGGTCGAGTCGGCCCCGGGCCGCCCGGTCGCACCCGACGGGCCTGGTACCGGGGTAGCGGCCGGACCAGCTGGTCCCGGCGGGCCCGGGCCCGGGATCTGTACGGGGATCTTGGCGCGGGACGGTAGGTCATCGATCGCCTGTGCGGGGTCTGGGGCGGCCGGGGTATCGCCGTGGGCGCGAACCTGCGAGCGGAGCCTGCGCACGTCGGTCGAGAGCGTCGACACCCCGCTGCCGCGCCGGTCCGCCACGGCCGCCATCTGGTCCGCACGGTGGTCGGCCTGAGCGATCCGCAGGAACGCCAGCGCAATTGCACCGCCGAGGAAGAGCAGCGCCGCCACGCCCCAGAGCAGGCCCCGGCGGCGGTGGAAGAGGCGCTCCGCCCGCGTCACGGTGTGCCTCCCAGCTGCGTCACCAGCAGGCGCAACCGCGCGCCCTCCGCCCGCTCCGCCGCCAGATCGACGCGCAGCGTCGCCGGCTCGGAGAGCAGTTCCTTCCGTTCCTCCTGTAGCTGGTCCGTCAAGCTGTTGAATCCGGTCAATGCTCCGCCCTCCCGGGTCGCCCTGGCTGCGCCCCGGGATCCGTAGATGGCGGCCACGGCTGCCACCGGGCCGGCCGGCAGTGCACCGAGGGCGGTGAGCACCGCGGCATCCATGTGTCCCCTTGGCACTGTACGGGCAGGCCTGCGACCCTGGATCGGGTCGACATGGTCGCTCAGCAACTGCTCGACGACCGCGGCCGCAACCTTCTTGATGCAGGCGCCCCTCAGGGCCATGGGATCGTCCTTGCCCGGGGCGGTGGAGCAGCCGGGTGACCAGTTGGCGGGGTGCTTGAGCCGCTCGGCCACATCGGCGCGGAACTGGGCCATGCCGATGCCGCGCGGGTCGACCTTGTCGCTCGACCACTCGCGGTGGCCGATCACGGACTGCGCCGCCCGGTCGTGCGCCCGGCATAGCGCCACCTGTACACGCACGATCACGTCGTACCGGCCGGCCGGCCACGGGCCCTTGCCGTCGCCGAGTTCTCGCACTCCCAGCCGTAGAAGTGCGATGCGCGTTGCTGTCGCCCCCGTTGCTGTTGCCGGGGGTCGGGGAGGTCGGGCGGGTGTCGTGGGACTCGGCTTCGACCTGGTCCAGCACCTTGGGGTCGCCGGCGCCGGCGTGATTCGCGCACGCCTTCGGCGCGCGGAGCGGTGAGGACCGCCGGGGCTGACAGGGGAACGGCCATCGGGCCTCCAGACATGAGGACGCCCCCGTGATCGTGCACGGGGGCGTCGCTTTGGATGTGGTCAGGCGGAAGCTACGCCTTCGGTGGCAGTGGTCGGCCAGGCGTCGCCGGGCTGGCGACACAGGTAGACGCGGTTCGCGTAGGCCCGCACGGACGAGTAGGTGGAAGCAAGGCTGGCTATGTAGGCCTCGGCGGCGGCCTGCGCCGCGGCGTCCTCGTGTGGCAGCTGGGACAGGGACGAGCTGAGCGGGATCTCGAAGGTGGTGCCGATCTCAACGCCTTCCGCGTCTGCGTAGGCCGTGATCGTGAACTGAACGGCGTAGGCGCCTTCCGGAATTGACATAATTGCTCTCCTCATGCAGGGGCCCGATTGGGACCGTGGTGCCAAGTGAGCCTAAAACAGACGATGTTGGGCGTCACATGCATGGGACAGGGTCAGGGGGTGCTGATGCTCACGATGTGGATCAGGCCTGCGGCGGTCGCGTTGTAGTTGCGGCCGACGAATACCGACCACGGCGCCCGGTACACCTTGTCCGTCACCGTGGTGGAGATGCCCGCCTCAGGCACGGACACCGTGATCTGAGTGGCGGTGATGACGCAGCGCAGGGTGTAGACGGTGTTTGCCGTGAGGGCGGCGCCCGCGGCGGTGTTGGCCAGCTGGGTGGACGTGCCGGCCGTGGCGTCGTCGCGGTAGATGCGCAGGGAGCCGGAGTTGCTGACCTGGACGGTGTACCCGTTGTGCAGGATCTCGGCCGAGGTCAGTGTGGTGGGTGCGTCGTCGGCGCCCAGGTGGAGGGAGAGCAGCGACCAGCCGGCACCCCCGGCCGTCGGCACGCTGAACCGGACCTCGAAGGTTCCGGTCGGCGGCGTGGGACTGACCTCGCCGGCGAGGAGTACCTGGGTGTCGGTCGAGGAGGTGGGTGCGGGGAGAGGGATGCGGCCACTGGAGTCGAGCACGGGGCGGGCCTTGCCGGAGGGTGCCCAGCCGAGCCCCCAGAACCCGGTGTTCGTCGACGTGGCCGTGCGGCGCGGTGCGCGGCCGGATACGTAGCCCGGGTAGTCGGTGACGATCCCTCGGCAGCCGAGGGCGAGGGCGCGGTCGCGCTGCACGCGTCGGGTCAGGGTGTGCGCCCAGGCCCCGAGCGGCGGGTCTGCGGCGACAGCCGCCGTGATGAGGGAGTCGGATGCGGCTATGTCGATGTCGAGGACATCGGCCCCCGCGGCGACGAACCCGGCGAAGTCGTCGCCCGCCATCTGTGCGGCGGACCGCCACAGGTGAGCCCGGCACCCGGCCGCCCGGACGAGCGGTACCACCGCCGGATCGTTCGTGTTGATGAGCACGGAGTCCTGCAGCCCCCGGTCCAGGATCAGGCCGGCCAGCGCCTGTACCCCGGTCGGGTCCTTCGCCTCCACGGTCATCACCCGCACCCCGCCGAGCTCGTCGAGGACCTGGGCGACCGTGGGCACGCCGAGGGCAGGCGACGCTGCGGCGAACCATGTGGCGGGATCGGCGCGGAGCTGGAGCCACTGGGCGAGCCCGAACGCGGCCACCGGTCCGGAGCGGCCTGTCGTGCGGTCCACGGACGCGTCGTGCATGAGCACGGGTGTGCCGTCGGCGAGGACCTGTGTGTCGAGGTCCAGGACGTCCGCCCATGGGGTGGACGAGCGGAGCGCCTCCAGGCTGTTCTCCGGGGCCTCGCCTGCGCCGCCGCGGTGGGCCGAGTACAGGATGTCGGGCAGGTTGTCGAAGGTGATGCTCACGTCTGCCTTCCGTAGATCATGCGGACTTGTGCGGCAATACTGCCGGTGCCTGTGAGGCGCCGGGCCTTGACATCGAGGGTGAACTGCTCGCCGGTCTCCACGCCGTCGATGATGTCCGTGACGTCGAGGCCGGATCCGGCCGAGACCGATGCGCCCCAAGCCGTGCCGTTGACTGCGAACCGGACGTCACCGGTTGCTGCGCCGAGGACAGCGGTGTGGGCGAACACCCTTAGATTCAGCTGCTACTTGACGTTGTACGCGGAGCTGGAGAAGTCGGTTGCGCAGGTACAGAGAGCGCCGTCCGGGGGCACCTCTCCAACACCCTTGCCTACGCGATCGATGACGAGCGGATCTCCCGAAACCCTTGCAAGGCCAAGACGATCAAGCCGTCCACGGTACCTGAGCAGAAGGCGCGCGCTTGGACGCGATCCAGGGTGACGGCAGCCAGGAGCGAGCTGCACCCGCGCTACCGGACCCTGGCCGACATAGGGGTGGGAGCGGGCTCCGGGTGAAGCGTGCCGCCTGCAAGCCTGTGTTCGGCCCTCCCAAGGGCGGGAAGGAACGCACAACTCCCCTGCCGGTGTTCCTGGCTGCTCGGATTCGAGCCCGCAGGGCGGCATTCCCTCCCCAGCACGTCGCGTTGCCGTGGCAGGGCCCGTGTCCACCGACCGTGATGCTGTTTTCGCGGGTCAGCCCCTACCCCTTGCTGGAGCCCAGGGTGAGGCCCGCGATGAAGTGGCGCTGAAGCAGCAGGAAGACCACGAGCGTGGGCAGGGCCACGATCACCGAGCCCGCGGCGAGCAGGTTGTAGTCGGTGAAGAACTGCCCCCTGAGGTTGTTCAGCGCCGAGGTGATGGGGAGCTTGTCGCCGTCGGAGATGAAGACCAGTGCCCAGAGGAAGTCGTTGTACATCCAGGTGAACTGGAGCGTGCCGAGCGCGGCCAGGGCCGGGCGGCACAGGGGCAGCGTGATCCGCCAGTACTGGGTCCACACACCCGCGCCGTCGACGATGGCCGCCTCCAGGATCTCCTGCGGCAGGGTGCGCATGAAGTTGGCCAGGACGAAGACGCAGAAGCCTAGCTGGAAGCCGATCTGGACGACGACGACGGCCCAGTACGAGTCGAACATCGTCATCGAGTCGGACATCCAGTAGGGCAACGGGATGCGGTTGAACACCACGTAAAGGGGCGTCACGATCACCTGCTGGGGCAGCAGGTTCCCGGCGGTGAAGAACATCAGCAGGACGAGCCCGCCGCGCATTCTCAGGCGCGCCACCGCGAAGGCCACGAACGAGGCGAGGAAGAGGGTGACGAGCACCCCGGGGATCGCGATGATCATGGTGTTGACGAAGTACTTCGTCATGCCGGAGTCGGTGAACGCCTGCCGGTAGTAGTCCAGGGAGAGATGGCGGGGCAGCGAGAAGTAGCCGTGTTCCGACGTCTCGTCGTACGGCCGCAGCGAGGCGTACACCGCCAGCAGGAGCGGAGCGAGAAAGGCGAGGGAGACCGCCATCAGGAAGGCATGGACACCGATCCGGCCGGCCCGGTTCCGGCGCCGGGCCGCGGCGGGAGACGGCGGCGCCGGCCGTGCGGCGGGGCGGGCGGGGGCGGCTTCGACGGTCAACGGTTCTTCTCCCCTCGGAGCTCCTGGACCAGATACGTCACGACGAATCCCAGGGAGACGACGAGCATGACCACGGCGATGGCGGAGCCGAAGCCGATCCGGCTGGCCTCACCGATGATGTTGTCGGTGACGAGCACCGAGAGCAGTTCGAGCCCGTTGCGACCGTGGTTGACGGCGTACACGATGTCGAACGCGCGCAGCGACTCGATGACGGTGATGACTCCGACGATGACATTGACCGGCCGCAGGGTGGGCAGGACGATACGGAAGAAGGTCTGCGCCTCTCCCGCCCCGTCGATCGCCGCGGCCTCCTTCAGCGAGGGGTCGACGGCCTTCAGTCCGGCGAGGTAGAGGATCATCACATAGCCGGTGTGCCGCCAGGCCGCGGCGAGCAGGACCATCCAGATGTTGAGGTCCGGGTCGCCCAGCCAGTCCGTCGGTGAACCCGTGTCCCCGATGATCGCGTTCAGTGCGCCCTGGTCGCGGGAGAAGACCAGCTGGGCGATGAATCCGACCACGGCGAGCGACAGCACGACGGGCATGTACAGCGTCGACTGGTAGAAGCGGCTGAAGCGCACCCCCCGGTCGATGAGCACCGCCAGCAGCAGCCCGAACGGGGCGGCGACCAGCCCGAGGAAGGCGAGCCAGAGCAGATTGTGCCGGGCCGCGGGCCAGAACTGCGGGTAGTTGGTGAAGAGGTTCTCGTAGTTCTGCGTACCGACCCACTTGATGTCACCGATGCCGTCCCATCCGGTGAAGGAGAGCACCACCGAGGCGAGGGTCGGCCCCCAGACGATGGCGGCGTCGAGCAGGACGGGTATGCCGAGCAGCACACCGAGTACGGCGAGGTCGCGGCCGGTGAACCGCCGCGCGGCCCGCCGTCCGGTGCGCCGGGCCGGGATCAACGACACGGTCGGTACTCCAGATTCGGTCGGATGCCATCGGGGTCGTCCGGGTCAGTCCGCGGCGAAGATGGTCTTCTTCTGCCGTTCGATGTCGTTGACCAGTCCGTCCACGTCGGCCGGGTCGCTGATGAACTTCTGGATCGCCGGGACCATGACCGTGGAGGAGAAGTCCGGCCTGGTGTCCCGGTCAAGGAACTGGGAGATCTGCTTCGCGCCGGAGACCAGGTCCACGGCCTTCTTCTGGAGCGGTGAGTACGCGGAGATGTCCGCCTGGTCGCTGACCGCGATGTTGTTCGGGTCGCTCTTCAGGTAGACGTCCTCGGCCTTCCCGGTGGCGAGCCACTTGAGCAGGTCCTTGGCGCTCTCCAGGGTCTTCTTGTTCTTGAGGTTCTTCGACTTCTTCGCCAGCAGGAAACCGTCGATGGGGGCCTCGACCGCGTCCTGCCCGTGCGCCGGGTCGATGACGGGGAAGGGGAAGAAGTCGATGTCGTCCTGTTCGTCCTCGGGGAACTGGGCGCCGGGGTGCGGCAGCCCGAAGACGGCCATGCCGGCCTCCTTCTTCTGAAGGCTGTTCGCGGCCTCCTGCCAGGTACGGCCGTTGGCGCCCTGCTGGCAGTACGGCAGAAGCCGGCGCCAGGTGTCGAAGACCTCCCTGACCCGCTTGTCGGTCCAGGCGACTTCGCCCGCCATCAGGCTCTTGTGGAATTCGTAGCCGTTGGTCCGCATGTCGATGTAGTCGAAGGTGCCCATGGCGGGCCAGCCGTCCTTGTCACAGAATGCGATCGGGACCAGCTTGTCCTTCTTCATCTGCCGGGCGAGCGCCACGTACTCGTCGAGTGTCTTCGGCGCCTGATATCCGCGGTCGGCGAAGAGGCTCCTGCGATGGAAGACGGCCCACGGATAGTAGTAGTACGGCGTGAGGTACTGCTTGCCGTCCGCCCCGGTGGACTGGGCCTTCAGCGCGGGTGAGAAGCCCTTGTAGTCCTGCCAGTTGTCGCTGATGTCGTACAGCAGCCCCTTCTCGGCGAAGAACTGCATCCGGTTGCCGGCGAACCACATGAAGACATCGTCCGGCTTGCCCTGGAGATACCGGCTGATGTTCTCCTGAAAGGTGTTGTGGTCGACGGTGTTGACCTTCACCTTCCGTCCGCCCGACTGCGCCTCGTACGCGGCGAAGGCGTCGGCGAAGGCCTTCTTCGGAACGGGGTCGGAGGAATTCGAGCCCAAGGTGATGGTCTTTCCGTCGCCACCGGGACCTCCCCCGCAGGCGGCGAGCAACGCGGGCAGCGTCACGGCGCCGGCACCGACGGCCGCACCACGCAGCAGACTTCGCCGGGACATCCGATGTCCCGCGACACTCCTCGGTACACCTGACCTGTCGTCACCAGACTGCGTCATGCCCAGCTCCTCCGGAGATGCAACCCAACACAACCGAACGTGCGATGGGATCTCACTCCCAAGTGATGGCGCAGTCAAGGGTTTTGACGAGATGTCGGGCAAGCGTTGCCACCCCTCTACCAACAGACTCCAACAAGCCCTAACGTAATCGCACGCATTGGCGTGCACATGCTGTCATCCGATCATGCACGAGTATGGAGGAACGTAACGATGCGTCATCTTCCAACCCGTACAACCCGAACCGGCTGTCGCGGAGTCATCGGAGCGCTGATGGCCGGGCTGTTGTGTGCCGCGGGCACGACCGTTCCCGCTCTCGCCGACTCACCGGCTTCCGCTCCGGGGCACGCGGTGGCACCGCAGTCCGGAAACGGCCTTGCGCTCACTCCGCCGATGGGGTTCAACAATTGGAACTCCACGCACTGCCGGGCCGAGTTCGACGAATCGATGGTCAAGGGCATCGCCGACATCTTCGTCGAGAAGGGACTCAAGGACGCGGGCTACAGGTACGTCAATCTCGACGACTGCTGGGCGAAGCCGCAGCGCAACGCCGAGGGCAAGCTGGAGGCCGATCCCCAGCGCTTTCCGAACGGGATCAAGGAAGTCGCGGACTATGTCCACTCCAAGGGCCTCAAGATCGGCATCTACACCAGCGCCGGCACCAAGACCTGCGACAGCGTGGGACTTCCGGGCGCACTGGGCCACGAGTACAGCGACGCACAGCAGTTCGCCGACTGGGGCATCGACTATCTGAAGTACGACAACTGCAACAACCAGGGCGTCGACGCGAAGCAGCGCTACACGACGATGCGGGACGCGCTGGCCGCGACCGGCCGTCCCATCGTCTACAGCATCTGCGAATGGGGCGAGAACAAGCCCTGGGAGTGGGCCGGTGAGATCGGCAATCTCTGGCGCACGACCGGCGACATCAACGACAGCTGGGGCAGCATGCTGTCGATCATGAAGAAGAACCTGCCCCTGGCGGCCGCCGCCAGTCCGGGGCGCTGGAACGACCCCGACATGCTGGAGGTCGGCAACGGCGGCATGACGGACACGGAGTACCGCACGCACTTCTCCATGTGGTCCGTGATGGCGGCGCCGCTGCTCATCGGCTCCGATCTGCGCAAGGCGAGCCCGGAGACCTTCGAGATCCTCTCCAACCACGAGGTCATCGCCGTCGATCAGGACCCGCTCGGCAAGCAGGGCACCGTGCTCTCCTCCACCGACGGGCGCTGGGTGGTCGCCAAGGAGATGTCGGACGGCAGCCGCGCCGTCGCCCTCTTCAACGAGACCGGCAGCGCACGGCGCATCGCGACGACGGCCGAAGCGGTGGGGCTGCCGAAGGCCCCCGGATACACGATGCGCGACCTGTGGCAGCACAGGTCGTACAACACGGCGGGCACCGTGGCGGCGACCGTCCCTGCGCACGGGACGGTGCTGCTGCGGATCGCCGCGGACGGCACGTGGGCCGCACATCCGCCGGCCGTGGAACTCGGTCTGGAATCCAGCCCGTTGACCGAGGCCGGACGCACCACCACGCTGACCACGACCGTCACCGGCCTGGGCCGTACCCCCGCCACCAAGGTCTCCGCGCTGCTCACCGGCCCCTCGGGCTGGCAGGTGAAGGCGGTGTCGCCGACCGGTTCGCCGGCCCTGCCGACCGGCCGGTCCCTGGCCACCCGCTGGCAGGTGAAGGCCCCGGCGGGCACCCCCACCGGTGCGTACGATCTGGCACTCGACGCCCGGTACCGCTCACCGGACGGGACGCACGTCCGGTCCACGGTCCCGTTCCAGGTCCATGTGGTGGTCGCGCCACCGGCGGGCGGCAGCTACCTCGGCGATCTGCCGCAGCTCTCCGCCGCCAACGGCTGGGGCCCCGTCGAGCGGGACACCAGCAACGGCGAGAGCGCTGCGGGCGACGGGAATCCGCTGACCATCGGCGGCACGGTCTTCGCCAAGGGGCTCGGCGTGCACGCCGACAGCTCCGTCGAGTTCTACACCGGCCGGGCGTGCGACACCGTGACGGCGCAGGTGGGGGTCGACGACGAGAAGGGCGCCAAGGGGACGGTGACCTTCGAGGTCTGGGCCGACGGTACGAAGGCGGCGTCGACCGGTGTACTGACCAACGCGATGCCCGCTCAGCCGGTCACCGCGGACGTCAGCGGTGCGCAGGTGGTACGCCTGGTGGTCACCGACGGCGGGGACGGTGTCGACTCCGACCACGCGGACTGGGCGGACCTGCGGATCACCTGCTGACGAGGGAACGCGATGGCGGCGAGCCACGCGTGCGGCCGCCGGGCGGGATCCAGGAGCGAGATCCTGGCACCCGCCCGGCGCTTCTCACCTGTCGCGCCGGTCAGCCCTGTGCCGTCACCACGCCGCCCGGACCGACCCGCGCCGCCGCGGCGGCCGCGCCGACCAGTCCCGCGTCGGTGCCCATCACCGCCGGGGTCACCTCGATCCGCCGGATGAAGGAGAGCGTGGCGTACTGCCGCAGGGCCCGGCGCAACGGTGCGAAGAGGATGTCGCCCGCACCGGCCACGCCCCCGCCGATCACCGCGATGTCGATCTCGACGAGCGCGGCGGTGGCGGCGATCCCGGCGGCCAGTGCCTGGGCCGCGCGCTCGAACGAGGCGAGGGCGACCGGGTCCCCGGCACGCGCGGCGGCGGCCACGGCGGCGGCCGAGGCATCGCCGTCCGGTCCGGGCCGCCAGCCGGCCTCCAGCGCCCGGCGTGCGATGTTCGGACCGCTGGCGATGCGCTCGACGCAGCCGCGCGATCCGCAGGGGCACGGGTCGCCGTCCAGGTCCACGCTGACATGACCGATGTGCCCGGCGTTGCCCGTGGGACCGGGGTGCAGCTTGCCGTCGAGGACGAGCCCGCCGCCGACACCGGTCGACACGACCATGCAGAGCGCGTTGTCGTAGCCCCGGGCGGCGCCCAGCCAGTGCTCGGCGGCCGTCATCGCGACCCCGTCGCCGACCAGTTCGACGGGCAGCCCGCCGGCCGCCTTGCCGACCCGCTCCACCAGAGGGAAGTCGCGCCAGCCGGGGACGTTCACCGGGCTGACCGTGCCGGCCGAGGCGTCGACCGGGCCCGCACTGCCGATACCGACCGCCGTCGCCCGCCCCCACAGCGGGGAGCCGGACAGCTCGGCGAGGACCTCCGTCACGGCACCCATGACCGTCTCGGCGCTCTCCCGGGCGGGCGTCGGCCGCTGCGCCCGTACGAGAAGAGCGCCGTCGCCGTCCACCAGCGCGGCGGCGATCTTGGTGCCGCCGATGTCCAGCGCGGCGACGAGGTCGGTATGCATCGGTGTGGCTCCGTGACTAGGGGGCGGGGACCTGCGGCTTCAGGAAACAGTCTGCCCAGTCTCCATTCAGCTGACAACGTTGTCCAGGGCCTATGCTCGACGGCACAGCCTCCGGCCGGCTCCGCGGCACCGCCCACGGACCCACCGGACCGCCCGCACCCGAGGACAGGACAGCGCACCGTGGCCGAGACCGCCCGTCACTCCGAGACCCGTTACGGCAACCGGCCGACCATGAAGGATGTGGCGGCCCGCGCCGGAGTGGGCCTCAAGACGGTCTCCCGCGTGGTCAACAGCGAGCCGGGGGTCACGCCCGACACCGAACGCCGGGTCCAGGAGGCCATCGAGGCGCTCGGCTTCCGGCGCAACGACAGCGCGCGTGTCCTGCGCAAGGGCCGCACCGCCTCGATCGGCCTGGTCCTGGAGGATCTCGCCGACCCGTTCTACGGACCGCTGAGCCGAGCGGTGGAGGAGGTCGCGCGGGCCCATGGAGCCCTGCTCATCAACGGGTCGAGCGCCGAGGACCCGGAGCGCGAGCAGGAGCTCGCACTCGCCCTGTGCGCGCGCCGGGTGGACGGGCTCATCGTGATTCCGGCCGGTGACGACCACCGCTATCTGGAGCCGGAGATCAAGGCGGGCGTCGCCACCGTCTTCGTGGACCGCCCGGCGGGCCGCATCGACGCCGACATGGTCCTCTCCGACAGCTTCGGCGGCGCCCGCGAGGGCGTCGCCCATCTGATAGCGCACGGCCACCGCCGGATCGGCTTCATCGGCGACCAGCCGCGCATCCACACCGCCACCGAGCGGCTGCGCGGCTACCACGCGGCGATGGCGGACGCGGGGATCCGGGTCGAGGACTCCTGGGTGTCCCTCGGCCCGACCGATCCCGGCCGGGTCCGGGCCGCCACCGAGCGGATGCTCTCCGGCCCCGAGCCCGTCACCGCCGTCTTCGCGGGCAACAACCGGGTGACGGTCACGGTGGTGCGTGTCCTCGCCGAGCAGGAACGCCGTATCGCCCTGGTCGGCTTCGACGACATCGAACTGGCCGATCTGCTCGGCATCACCGTCATCTCCCAGGACGCCGCCGCCGTCGGCCGCACCGCCGCCGAGCACCTCTTCCGCCGTCTGGACGGCGCCGACCACGCCCCGGCGCGGGTGGAACTGCCCACGACGCTCATCGCGCGCGGCTCGGGCGAGCTGCCGCCCGCCTGAGCCGCGCGGTAGGTGACTACGGTGCGGTCACCGTGAGATCGGCCCGCCGCGGCGATGCGAACGCGTCCAGCTCCGCCCGCGTCAGCCCGGTCAGCCGGGCGACCTCGGCGGTGTCCAGGGCGCCGCAGTCGATGCCGCGCAGGAGGTAGCTGCTGAGCGCCTTGGCGGTGGCGGGTTCGTCCATGACGTCGCCGCCGGCCTTGGCCACGTACGCGGCGAGCCGCGCGGTGGCCTGCTCCAGACCCTCGCGGTAGAAGGTGTACACGGCCGCGTACCGGGTCGGCAGGTGGCCCGGGTGCATGTCCCAGCCCTGGTAGTAGGCACGGGCCAGGGCCCGGCGGGTGAGACCGTAGTGGAGCCGCCAGGCCTCGTGGACCTGCGAGGTGGGGCCGACCGGGAGGACATTGGTGGAGCCGTCCGAGACCCGTACGCCGGTGCCCGCGGCGGCGACCTGCATGACGGCCTTGGCGTGGTCGGCGGCCGGGTGGTCGCTGGCCTGGTAGGCGGCGCTGACACCGACGCAGGCGCTGTAGTCGAAGGTGCCGTAGTGCAGGCCGGTGGCACGGCCCCGCGCCGCGTCGATCATCCGGGCGACGGCGGCGGTGCCGTCCGCGGCGAGGATGGACTGGCTCGTCTCGATCTGGATCTCGAAGCCGAGGCGGCCGGCGGGCAGCCCGTGTGCCTGCTCGAACGCTTCGAGCAGGCGGACGAAGGCGGTGACCTGCTCGGGGTAGGTCACCTTGGGGAGCGTGAGGACCAGTCCGTCGGGCAGGCCGCCGGCCTGCATGAGGCCGGTGAGGAAGATGTCCGTGGTGCGGATCCCCCGGTCGCGTACGGCGGCCTCCATGCACTTCATCCGGATGCCCATGTACGGGGCCGCCGTGCCGTTCTCGTACGCCTCCGCGACCAGCCGGGCGGCGCGGGCCGCCGCCTCGTCCTCCTCGGCGTCGGGGCGGGGGCCGTAGCCGTCCTCGAAGTCGATGCGGAGGTCCTCGACCGGCTCGCGCTCCAGCTTGGCACGCACCCGGTCGTGGACGGGCGCGGCGAGCTGGTCCGGGATACCGAGGACGGCGGCGAACGAGGCCGCATCGGGGGCGTGCTCGTCGAGGGCCCCGAGGGCCTGGTCGCCCCAGGAGCGGATGGTGTCCGCGGTGAACGTGTCGCCGGGGACGTAGACCGTGTGGACCGGCTGGCGCGTACCCGGGTCTCCCGGGTAGCGGCGTGCCAGCTCGGCGTCGACCGCGGTGAGGGAAGCGCTGATCTCCTCGCTGACCGCACCTGCGAGGCTCGTTGCCACCTTCTCCTGCTGACCCATTTCCACACCCTCCACAGTCACGCTGTTTCCGCTTCCCGGAATCAACAATCCGTATAGTGAAGTTATAAGGCCGTCGGACCTGCGTCAATGGTGGTCGGAATGGGTGCGGGGCCGTGGGGGGGGGGGGGGCCCCCCCCCGCCCCCCCCCCCCCCCGCGCGCAAATATCCTATGTTAATAGGTCACCCCTCCACACAAAATAAAAAAAAAAAAAAAAAAAAACA
>NZ_JBSFBQ010000010.1:0-199242 GCF_053593015.1 Streptomyces sp. NPDC002403
GCGGATTCCGCGCGGTGTACGGCACTTTCGGTCCGGACGGGGTCTACGTCCGCCGGGACCCGGCCGACCGGGTCCCACCGCGCGAATTGCAGGGCGGAAGGAATCTCCCGGGCTGCGCTGCGGCCGGTCGTGCCGGCCACTTCCCGGGCTCCCTCACCCCGTCCACCGAGCGCGGCCCGCGAGCGGGCGCCGGTCTCGCGGAGCCCCGTCCGGTCGGCCTGCAACTGCTGATGCCCGGCCAGGAGCCGGAACGCTCGCCCCCCCCGGACAGCGGCAGCGGCATCGGTAGCGGCATCGGCAGCCGTGTGGATATGCGTGGAATGGCTTCTTTGTACCCGACCGGTCCTGTGGCGTCACGCCCTGGACTTGCCCGAAATGACAGGTATGTGGCACATCGGTACGTTCGCCGCAGGTCGGCCGTCCGGCCGGCGTCTCTGAGACGGAGAGAAGTGCCATGCCCTCGCGTACCTTCACGGTGGCCGCCGCCGTAGCCAGCACAGCGGTCCTTGCCACCGGCATCACCTATGCCTCGACCGACAGATCCACCCAGGCCGAACCGGCCGCCGAGCAGCCCGTCCACCGGGCCGCCCCGCCCGCCAGGCAGGCCGCTCCCGCACCGGCCCCCGTCGGCAGCGAGAGCGGAACGGGGGCCAAGGGGGACAAGGGGAACAAGGGCGACAACGAGGGCTCCGACCGCGGCGGGCGCGGCGACGAGGGTGGTGGTCGGGGCGGCGGCGACGACGAGGGCGGTGGCCGGGGCGACGGCGGAGACGAGGGCGGCGGCCGCGGTGATCGCGGCGACGAGGGCGGCGGCCGGGGCGACCGCGGTGACGAGGGCGGCGGCCGGGGCGGGCGCGGCCACGACCGGAAGAGGGAGGAGCGGATCTACTTCAACGAGCGGGAGTACGGCGCCTATCCGGGGGGCTGCGTCCCCGCGGCCAGCGGGCTGGGATCGAGCAGCTTCAGCATCTACAACGACAGCCGCCATGCGGTCGAGGTCTTCCGGGGATTCGCCTGTGACGGCGGTTCTCCGGTCGCCACGGTCGGCCCCTACGGCAGCACCTACGGTGTCGTGACCCCCAACGTCCGGGGCGGCGGGTTCATCGACAACGGCGTCGTGGGCAGCTTCCGGGTGATCGGACGCTACGAGGAGTGGTGACGGGCCGGAGCGCCGCGGGACACGGGAAGCGGCTGTCCGGGAACTCTCAGCTCCCGGACAGCAGTGTCGGCAGCTTGCGCATGTCGTCGAAGACCACGGTGTCCGGGCCTTCCAGCCAGTGCGCCGGGGTCAGCCCGCCCGCGAAGCCGAAGGCCCGCATCCCGGCCGAACGGGCCGCCTGCACCCCGTACTTGCTGTCCTCGACGACGACACAGGCGGCGGGGTCGACCCCCATCCGCCGGGCCGCGTGAAGAAAGAGATCGGGGGCGGGCTTTCCGTGTGCGACCTCGGTGGCGCTGAAGATGCGTCCCTCGAAGTGCGCGTAGAGCCCGGTGTGGCCCAGGGTGTGACGCATCTTGTCGTGGCTGCCGCTGGATGCCACGCAGGTGGGGAGCGCGAGGGCGGCCAGCGCTTCGTGGATGCCCTCCACCGCGACGAGTTCGGTCCCGACCGCGTCGCGGTGGAGGTCCTCGAAGCGCTGCTGCCAAGCGGCGGACGCGCCGGGCAGCCGGGCATCGACCAGCTCGCCGATGGACTTGTTCGACCGCCCCACGAACTGCTCGACGACCTCCTCCGCCGTCAGCGGCCACCCCAGCTCGGCGCCCACCTGGACCTGGATGCGTACGGCGATGCGCTCGCTGTCGACGAGTACGCCGTCACAGTCGAATATGACGAGTTCAGGAGCAGTGATCATCCGCTCAGGATAGGGAACGGGGCGTGCGGATCGTCGGCCGCTTCTTCCCGGCAGTCGCCGCAGTTGCCCGGGGTGGGGGAGCGGAAGGCCCGGTCGCAGCGGTCGCAGTTCTGGAGCAGGACGGTGGGGTGCTCCGGGGTCGGCGGGGGCGGGAGGAGAGCGGTGAGGCGGTACCGGAGGAGCTTCGCGGGGCGCTTGAGGGGCCGGGGAAGGTCGTCGGTGAGGGCCTTGCGGAGGACGGCGGCCGTGGCACCGCGCTCGAACCAGGTGGCGGCGGCGGGGGCGAGCAGGACGACATCCTTCTCGGTGAGGGTGATCTCGGCCGCGTGCCGGTGCAGATCGGTGAGCAGCGCGGTGGCGGCGCGGAGGTACTGGGGGAGCGGGTTGCGGGGTTGGGGGAGCGGCGGGGGCGGAGGCGTGGGAGCGGGTGGAGGCGTCGGCGGGGGTGTTGCGGCCCCGGCCACGGCCACGGGTGCGGGTGCCTGGCGGCGTGGCTTGGGTGCCGGGGGCGGAGTGGAGTGGCGTTGCGCGGTGCCGGTCGGCTGGTTGTAGGAGCAAGTGCGCGTGACGACACGGCCGTTGGGCAGCCGCTCGCGGGTACGGCTCAGGTAGCCGTGGGCCTCAAGTTCGCGTAACGCGGCGGCGATACGGGCCTCGCTGTCCGGGAAGCGTTCGGCGAGCGTCTTGATGCCGATCCGCGCCCCGGCGGGAAGTGACTGGATGTACGTCGAGAGCCCGATCGCGAGCAGGGAGAGCTGGCGGTGCTGGGCTAGGTGGTTGCCGATGACGGTGAAGCGGCTGGTGTGGCGGGTGTTGATGTGCCTGACACCGGATGTCGGCGTGGCGCCTCCGCGAACGGGAGACGGGGCGCGCATGGGCGCGCTAACCTGCTGTGTATCCATCGGGAAGCCTTTACTTCCTCGGTGGTCAGGCCCTCGTTCGGGATCGTGACTCCCGGCCGGGGGCCGACGCATGTCTGGGGGTTGTCGCGGCGAGCATATGCCAGCGAACCCCTGCGAAATCCAGCTCAGTTGGCGAACCTCACCCGTGTGAGTGACGGGCCCCTGTGCGTGGCTGGGGGAGGGGTTGGGTTGGGGAAGTTCCTTCTTCCCAAAGCCTTTAAAAGCTTCTTTACGTCGGGGCCCGCCGCGTCGCGGTCCCCCGGGTCGCGGCGCACCGGGTCGCGGCTGTCGCGATCCGGTGCGGGACCGGGCGAACGCGGGCTGACCTGGTGCGATCAGCCCTGACGCGCGTACGTGACGAACGCGGACCAGGCGCCGGGGGCGACGTCGAGGTGGGGGCCCTGGGCGTTCTTGGAGTCGCGGATGTGGATGGTGGTGGGGCAGGCTGCTACCTCGACGCACTCGCCACCCTCGCCGCTGCTGTAGCTCGACTTGCGCCAGTCGTAGGCGACCTCGATGCAGTTGCCGCCCTCGCCGTCGCTGTGGCTGCTCTTGAACCAGTGCAGTTGCTCGGTGTTCATAGCTCTCCCAGCATCTTCTCGATCAGCATCAGGGACTCCCTCGGGGTGAGAGCCTGCGCTCGGATGATCCCATAGCGTTCGCTGAAGACCCGGACCTCCTCGGAGTCTGTGATCAGCCGCGGATGCCCGTAGAGCTCCGTGTAGACCGCTTGCTGTCGCCCCTTGGGGGTGATCAGGGTGAACGTGCCGCCAATCGCGGCGTGTTCCTCGCGATGCGTCGGCATGACCTGGATCTCCACCGTCCGCAGCCTTCCGATGTGCATGAGCCGTTGCAACTGATCTGCTTGGACGGCTCCGCCTCCGATCGGGCGCCGCAACATGGCCTCCTCCAGTACATAACTGAAGGTCGGCGCAGGCCAGCGCTCGAAGATCAGTTGTCGAGCCAGTCGGTCTGCGACCCGTTTCTCGATGGTTGCCTCGTCCAGCAACGGGCGGCGCTGCGTGAAGACGGCCCGCGCGTACGCCTCCGTCTGCAGCAGGCCGGGTACGACCTGGGCGCTGTACTCATGCAACGCGGCCGCATCCGCCTCCACCCGCGCGTAGTTCCGGAACCAGTCCGGATGACGGGTCCGCGCCCGCGCCAGCGCCTCCCGTACCTCGTCGACGGCGGCACACAGCACCCCGCACCCGCCGAGGAGCGGGTCCACGCGGATCAGGAACTCCGGCTGCGGCGTACGCACCCCCCGCTCCATCGCCGAGATCAGGTCCTCCCCGCAGTGCGCGGCGAGGCCCAGGTCCTTCTGGCTCATGCCCGCGCGTTCACGCAGCACCTTGATCTGTTTGCCCAGCGCTTTGAAAAGGTGCGCCGTTCCATCCGATTCGGCCGGCCGCTCCGGCCTTTCCTCGCGTTCCGCGTTCGCCATCCGCCCCGCACCGCTCTCTGTTCGCCCGGTCACGGCCGACGCCCCGTACGGCCGACAGGACGTGCCCGTACAGCTGCTCGGCGTCGAGGTGTCACTCCTGGTCAGCGTACGAGCAACCGGACACGCTGAGTCACATGAACGCCGAAATCACCCTTGTGGGCGCCGAGTTCGTCCAACGCTTCAGCGCCACCCGTCGGGGCGCCCGGCTCGCCCGCAGGCTCGCTCTCCACCAGCTCGAAGCATGGGGCGTGCCGTACGGGAGCGAGCTGTCCGGGGACGCCGCCGTGATCGTGTCGGAGCTGGCGGCCAACGCGGTGCTGCACGGGCTGGTACCGGGGCGGGACTTCGAGCTGAGGCTCGTCGTTCTCGCGGACACGCTCCGTATCGAGGTGTCGGACGCGAGAGGGGAACGCGAGCCGGAGGTGAGGCCCTCCCGCCCCGGCGCGGAATCGGGTTTCGGCCTGCACCTGGTCGGGGCGCTGGCGATGTCGTGGGGCGTGAAGGACCGGGACGTCGGCAAGACGGTCTGGGCGGAACTGGCCACGGCCCGGTGAAGTCGGCCGGGGCGGCTGACGTGGATCACGATGACGGTGGCCTGGTCTTCTTTGATCTCGTACAGCACGCGATAGCGGCCCACGTGCACGAGCCGCAGGGTGGGAGAACCATACGGCGCCGGCCCTTGGGGCAGGGGCTCGTCGGCGAGCAGGTCGACGGCCGGTAAACAGAAGAGCATCCCGGACTGGTCGACTGGCGCTGCATCCCATACGGGCAGGCAGGTCACTCAGCGAGAATCGGCTTGAGCATCTCCCTCAAGCGTTCTTCGCTGGCTCCTCCGATGATCCGCCCGGCAATCTTCCCTTTCCTGTCGACGAAGAGGGTGGTTGGAATGGTTTGTGCGTTCAACGTTCCCTTGGGGAACCTCAGAAGGAGCTTGCCTGCAGGATCGTGCAGGCTCGGGTACGGGATTTTGTAGTTCTTCTCGAAAGCCAGAGCCGGGCCTGTCCGTGCGTCGCGCGTGTTGATGCCGATGAACTGCACACCGTCATCGGCCAGATCATTGGAAACCCTGGCGAGGTGATCAGCCTCAGCGCGGCACGGACCGCACCAAGAACCCCAAACATTGAGGACTATGACCTTTCCCTGATAGTCGGCAGTATCCAGTTTCTTGCCATCGATGGTCTCGCCGGTAAGTCTCGGGGCCACGAGTCGGTCGCCCTCCTTCTCAATGCTGGCGCCGGCGCCAGCATTGGCGAGATCGGTACCACTCGAACTCGAAGTCTCACCCGCACCACACGCGGCCAGGGCAATCGCTGCGACTGGGGTTCCTGCGGCGAACAGAAGGGATCGGCTGCGGCTGGAGACGCTCATCTACCGAGTTTGACATACCCACTTCGGGGGGCCGGGCGCCATCCCCGGCATGCCCACGCGGAGGCGCTCCTGTGCCGATTAATGTAGTGACGTAGGTCGCTGAATTCTAAAAAGCAGCCAGCCCGGTGACGCGCTCGCAGCCACCGACACCGCAACCGACGGCTACCGGACCGAAGCACACCTCAGCAGCGGTCGTGTGGCCACGACTCGGGGGAGAAGCGTCCTGTACACGGACTGGGCAACTGGCGATCTGCCCGAGGGGAACAAGTACACCATGTGGGTCTGCGTGGTGAAGGACACCAACTCCAACTGCTCTGGCAAGTACACCGCCACCGTCCCCCACCCCCTCCATTTCCCGCGACGCGAACAGGGCGGCGCGCCGCGGGAGCGGGACAGCAACGCCCCGGTGTTCTCCGTACCCCTCGGGGAGAATGAGGGCATGGAGCTGCGTGGGGACAAGATCGTGCTGCGGCCGGTGGCCGATGGAGATGCCGAGATTCTCGAAGGGGTCGTGAGGGAACCGGAAGTCGCGGCGTGGTGGTCGCCCCCGGACGGCTACGAGGGCATGCTGGCCGTCGTCTTCGAGGGTGAGGTCATCGGCGCCGTCCAGTTCGACGAGGAGACCGATCCCGAGTTCCGTCGCGCGGGCATCGACATCTTCCTGACGGCGAGGCACCACGGGAAGGGCCTCGGTACCGACACGGTGCGCACGCTGGCCCGGTGGCTGGTGCGGGAGCGCGGCCATCACCGGCTGACCATCGATCCCGCCGCGGCCAACTCCGCGGCGATCCGCTGCTACGGCAAGGTCGGGTTCAAGCCCGTGGGAATCATGCGGGCGTACTGGCGCGACCACCGGACAGGCGCCTGGCGGGACGGTCTGCTGATGGATCTGCTCGCGGACGAACTGGTCTGACGCGGCCGACCGGCGGTGCCTGTGCGGCCGGCCCGTTCGTGATCGGGCCGGCCGCACCGACATGCCGGGCGTGGGGGTCAGTCCACGGTGTCGAGGGGGATGTCGATGTAGGACTCGGCACCCTGGGGAGAGGTGAGTTCGACGGTGAACACCGGTGTGGTGGTGTTGGCGTAGGCGAAGAACGGGTCGTGGGTGTCGATGACGAGCTGGAGCTGGTGCCCCCTGGCCAGGACGTAGTGGGCGGGCTGGAGGGGGAAGGCCACCGTGGTGGCCCGGCCGGCCTGCTCGTCGGTGAACGTGTAGGGGGCGTGGGTGATGATGGCGGCCTTGCCGGTCGCCGGGTCGCAGTCCATCAGGTAGGCCACGATCGTGGCGTCCGCCTGCTGCGGCTTCACGGTCACCCGCAGCTCCAGGTCGCCCTGGACACGCATGGCCTGCACCATCGGCGCGGTGGTCCAGATCGCGGCGAGGCCCCGGTCGATCTCTGCCGTCCTGTAGACGTGCGGCAGGCCCATGCGTTCGGCCAGGCCGGTCTGGACCAGCTTCGGGGCGACGACGGCCTCGGTGCCCTGGCCGGTGGCCTTCACGGAACGGGTCCAGCCCGGCTGCGGGTCGCCTTCGGACATCTGCCCGTCGGACGCACCGGCGGCGGCGTCCGCGAGGTGGAACCGCTTCCGGGGCAGGGCGTAGCTCTCCCAGTCGTCGTGGTGGAGGTCGGACAGGAGGTTGTGCATGTACTCCGAGCGAATGCCGAACCGCGGCTCGCGTCCGTCGCCGGCGCTGCCACCGAGGTGGTGGTCCATCCACCGGTAGGCCATCTCGGTGGGCTTGGAGAACAGGCCGGCCAGGCCGGAGAGTTCGCCGTTGCCGTGGTCGCCGACCTGGACGAGGAGCGACTTGGGCCCCGTCAGGTCGGTGAAGAGGTCCACGACGGCGGGCACCGAGAAGATCGTCTCGTGCCAGGCGGTGGTCAGCAGGATCGGCGTGTTGGCGTCGTTGTACGCGTTCAGGCAGTGCTTGGGCGAGCGGACCCGGGCGAACTCCCGGACCTCGTCGTCGATGGTGTTGCTGCGGATCTTCTGGATGATGCCGCGGAACTCCTCCGAGCACCGGTCCTCGTCGAACAGCTTCACGAGCGCCTCGAAGGCCGCCAGGTGCCGGGTGCCGTTCTCGTACAGCGAGGCGAAGAGGTCTCCCCAGGCGCTGGTACCGGCCACGGCCTTGACCCGCTGGTCGTTCGCGGCGGCCAGCAGGCTCGTCCCGGCGCCGTAGGAGGAGCCGAAGAAGCCGATCCGGCCCGGGTCGACACCGTCGATCTGGACCAGTGCGTCGGTGATCGCGGTGGCGTCGGCGACGTCCTGCGGTCCGGCGACGTGGATCTCGCCCGTGGACTTGGCCAGGCCGCGCTGGCTGTAGGCCAGCACGACGTATCCGCCCAGGGCCCAGCGCGGGAACATGCCGAGGTACGCCCGGTGCCCGATGTTGATCAGCGGGGCGGGCAGGACGACCGCGGGGCAGGTCTGCCCGGGTGCGAGATCGCGCGGGACGCTCAGCGACGCGTCGAGCATCGTCCCGTCCGCCATGGCGATCGAGAGCTCCGTGTACCGGGAGACCTCCGCGTACGTCTCGTACGTGTCGGCCAGGCCCCACTGGTCCAGGCGGCCGATCCGGCGCGGCGACGGGTCAAGCATCCCCTCGCGGATCGCCTCAAGCCTGGCGAGATCGTCGGCGCTGATCTCGAACGGGTTTCCCTGGGTGCTGTCGAACGACACGACTGTGCCCGCCTTCCGTGGCAGAGGTGATGACGAAGAGTCGGACACATGCTCACCCCGCCGGGATCACCCCGGGGAAACGTTTCGCATCGTCCACTCGTACGGGTGGACGGCGCCGCCCAAACCTCCAGGCAGGCAACAGGCCGGAGCTTGACCGAGAACAGCCGGGCACAGCCGAAGACACCGGCCGGGAGCCTCCCGCACGCGAGCCCGTCGACCGACGCTTCCGGTCCGCGCTCTACTCCCAGGTCGCGGTGTCGGGGTCGATGCCGTGGGCGCGCGCTTCGGCGTCGACGGCTCGGCGGAACCACGTGGCAAGGCCGGCGCGGATGCCGTCGTAGTGGGCGGCGAACGCCGGATCGGCCTCGTACATGCGGCCGAGGCAGACCTGCATCTGCCTGGTGAGGGGAAAGTACGAGGCGAAGACTTCGCGGTGCCGCTCGACGAGCCGATTCGCCTCCGGGCTGCCGGGGGTGACGCCGGCGTCCATCGCATCGCCGAGGGCGCGGTCGAGGGCGGCGACGGCGTCGGCGATGGCCTGCCATTCCTCCGGGCCACGAGAGGCGGAGCGCTCGGCGTACTGCCGCCATTGCGTCGTGTCCCCCCAGCGCCGACGGGCTCGGGCGGGCCCTTCCGGGTCCCACTGGGGGCCGAAGATCGCGGCCTGCTGCTCCGCGGTCAGCAGCAGGCCGCGCTCGTGGGCGTCGATCATCCGGTCCAGTCCGGCGCCGAGCTGCTGGAGGCGGTCGATCCGTTCCGCGACCTGGGCGCGCTGCGCGCGCAGCGCACCGGGTACGTCCGCGGTCGAGTCGTCCAGGACGGCCCGAATCCTGTCCAGGCCGAGACCGATCTCGCGGTAGACGACGATGCGGTGCAGGCGTTCCAGGTCGCCGGCGGTGTAGAGCCGGTATCCGGCAGCCGTGCGCAGCGACGGTCGCGCGAGACCGATCTCGTCCCAGTGGTGCAGCGCGCGGACCGTCACGCCCAGGCGCGCCGAGACCTGACCGACCGGCAGGCCGTCGGCGTCAGTGGAATCAGGCATGCTCCTGATTGTCGCCGCGACCGGTGTCGGGCGGGGTGATCCCGATGGCCTCAAGGTTCCGTGCCTCCTGACCGGCCGGATCGAACGGCTTCGCCGCGGTGAGAACGATCCGTGCGTTCTCGGGGGTGACCACCTCCACGTCGCGGGTGTTCCAGGGAGTGTCCCGTGGACCGTCGACCGAGCCCGGGCGCAGCGCACGACAGGCCTCCGCGAGGGAGTCGACCTGGCTGAGCACGCACGAGAAGCTGAGGCTCATCGCCGGTGCCTGCTCCGGAACGCTCGCCGCCTGGAGAAGGAGCACGTCCTGGAACGCCCACCGGCGCAGATGCACGAGCGTGCCGGGGATGCCGAACAGCTCGAAGAACCCGAGCCCTCGAATCCAGAAGTCCACCGACGCCGCCAGATCGGTCGTGGGGATCGTCGCGAAAGCGGGCATTCCATAGATGCCACGGAACAGCTCCGGCGGAACCGCATCCGGGCCGGGGGTGGGCACGGGACTCATCTCGAACGCGTTGAAGTGGTCGCTCATGCACGCCACCCTCCGGCCTCACGCAACGTGAGGGTCAAGCCGAAGTCCGAAGTGCCCGCGCGGACGGGGCGGAGCAGAGGAACTCTCCGACTCCCCAGGGGCGTTGGGTATGCATGCTGATGCTGTCGAGCCTGCTGATCATGGCCGTGCTGGTGATGGTGCCGTTCCTGCTGGCGTCGGCCCGCTATGCGGTGATCCGCACGGGCCACCCCGCCTGGCTGGGCCGCGTCCTGGCCGGCCGCACTCCGCGCGAGGGGCTCGGCGTCGGGGCCTCGGTCGCCGACGAACTGCACGCGTTCCTGAACTCGGCCAAGCGTGTGCAGATCGAACACCGGGTGGAGGAGCAGGTCCTCAAGGACGACACGCTGGACGGGGCACCGCCGCGCATGGGCGTTGATCTGGACGCAGGCACGGCCGTGATCCGGCCCGGGGGCCCGGCGGCCTGACGCAGCTCGCCCCCGGCAGGCGCACGGCTCGGCCGGTTCGCCGGAGCTGCCCGGGCCCAGCGTCAGATGCCCTGGTCCGGGGCGCGGGCCCCGCTCGTATGCTCGGGTTCATGACCGATCCTCAGCGCGGACGTCCGACGACCAATTCCATGCGGCGTGCCCTCAAGCGGGCCCGTGACGGTGTCGCTCTCGATGTGGCCGAGGCCGCCGTTCTGCTCCAGGCGCGGGGGGAGGACCTGACCGACCTCGCCGCCTCGGCCGCCCGGGTGCGTGACGCCGGTCTCGATGCCGCGGGGCGGCCGGGTGTGATCACGTACTCCCGCAAGGTCTTCATCCCGCTGACCCGGCTCTGCCGCGACAAGTGCCACTACTGCACCTTCGTCACCGTGCCCGGCAAGCTGCGGCGCGCGGGGCACGGGATGTTCCTCTCGCCCGACGAGGTGCTGGACATCGCCCGCGAGGGCGCGGCCATGGGGTGCAAGGAAGCGCTCTTCACGCTCGGCGACCGGCCCGAGGACCGGTGGCCCGAGGCGCGGGAGTGGCTGGAGGCCGAGGGGTACGACGACACCCTCGCCTACGTACGCGCCATGGCGATCCGGGTGCTCGAAGAGACCGGGCTGCTCCCGCACCTCAACCCGGGCGTGCTGAGCTGGACCGACCTCCAGCGGCTCAAGCCCGTCGCGCCGTCCATGGGCATGATGCTGGAGACGACGGCGACCCGTCTGTGGTCCGAGCCCGGCGGCCCGCACCACGGGTCCCCGGACAAGGAGCCGGCCGTGCGGCTGCGGGTGCTGGAGGACGCGGGGCGCTCCAACGTCCCGTTCACCACCGGCATCCTGATCGGCATCGGCGAGTCCTACGAGGAACGCGCGGACTCCCTCTTCGAGCTGCGCAGGACCGCCCGCGCCTACCACGGCATCCAGGAAGTCATCGTCCAGAACTTCCGCGCCAAGCCGGACACCGCGATGCGCGGCATGCCGGACGCCGAGCTGGAGGAGCTGGCCGCCGCCATCGCCGTGGCCCGGCACATCCTCGGCCCGTCCGCCCGCATCCAGGCCCCGCCGAACCTCGTCGACGCCGAGTACGCGCTGATCGTCGGCGCCGGGATCGACGACTGGGGCGGCGTCTCGCCGCTCACCCCGGACCATGTGAACCCCGAGCGCCCCTGGCCGCACATCGACGAACTCGCCGCGCGGACCGCCGAGTCGGGGTTCGAGCTGCGTGAACGGCTCACCATCTACCCGGAGTTCATCCAGCGCGGCGAACCGTGGCTCGACCCCCGTCTCCTCCCGCACGTCCGCGCGCTCGCCGACCCGGAGACGGGGCTCGCCCGCGAGGACGCCGTCCCGGCCGGGCTGCCCTGGCAGGAACCCGACGCGGAGTTCGGCGCCTCGGGCCGCACCGACCTGCACCGCACCATCGACACCGAGGGCCGCACCGGCGACCGCCGCGAGGACTTCGACGAGGTGTACGGGGACTGGGAGGCGCTCCGCGAGGCCGCCGCGCCCGGCATGGTGCCGTCCCGGATCGACACCGATGTGCGCGAGGCGCTGAGCCGGGCGGCCGACGACCCGACGAAGCTCACCGACGGGCAGGCGCTGGCCCTGCTCCACGCGGACGGCCCGGCCCTCGACGAACTGTGCCGGATCGCGGACACCCTGCGCCGCGACGTGGTCGGCGACGACGTCACGTACATCGTCACCAGGAACATCAACTTCACCAACGTCTGCTACACCGGCTGCCGGTTCTGCGCCTTCGCCCAGCGGCGCACCGACGCCGACGCGTACACGCTCTCCCTGGACCAGGTCGCCGACCGGGCAGCGCAGGCGTGGGACGTCGGCGCGGTCGAGGTGTGCATGCAGGGCGGCATCCACCCGGACCTGCCCGGCACCGCGTACTTCGACATCGCGCGGGCGGTGCGCGAGCGCGTGCCCGGCATCCATGTGCACGCCTTCTCGCCCATGGAGGTCGTCAACGGCGCCACCCGCACCGGGATGTCCATCCGTGACTGGCTGATCGCCGCCAAGGAGGCCGGGCTCGGCTCGATCCCCGGCACGGCGGCCGAGATCCTGGACGACGAGGTCCGCTGGGTCCTCACCAAGGGCAAGCTGCCGACCGCGACCTGGCTGGAAGTCATCAGGACCGCCCACGAGGTGGGCCTGCGCTCGTCCTCGACGATGATGTACGGGCACGTCGACCAGCCGCGCCACTGGCTCGGCCACCTGCGGACCCTGGCCCGGCTCCAGCAGGAGACCGGCGGCTTCACGGAGTTCGTGACACTGCCGTTCATCCACACCAACGCACCGGTCTACCTCGCGGGCATCGCCCGCCCCGGCCCGACCGACCGCGACAACCGGGCCGTCACCGCCATGGCCCGGCTGCTGCTCCACCCGCACATCACCAACATCCAGACCAGCTGGGTCAAGCTCGGCACGGAGGGCGCGGCCGAAATGCTGCGCTCGGGCGCCAACGACCTGGGCGGCACGCTGATGGAGGAGACCATCTCCCGGATGGCCGGCTCCGGCTACGGCTCGTACCGCTCCGTGCGGGACCTGGTGGCCATCGCGGAACTCGCGGGGCGCCCGGCGAAGCCGCGTACGACGCTGTACGGGGAGGTCCCGGCGGAGCGGGTGGCGGCGGCCGAGGCGTCCGACGGGCACCTTCCGGAGCTGCTTCCCGTACTGCCGGACTGAGGCGGCTCAGGAGACGGGGGCGTCCGGTCCGGGAGAGGTGTCCGGGCCCCGTGGCGGCACCGCTCAGCCTTCCTCCGCGTCACGCTCCGCTGCCGTGGCGATCACGTCGTCCAGTACGTCCCGGGAGCGCAGCAGCTCGCTGATCTTCCGGTCGATCCGGTCGCGTTCCACGGTGAGGTCGCCGACCAGACGCGGGGTGGCGATCGCGGACGGGCCGCCGTCCGCGTCACGCACGCACGGCAGCAGCTTGGCGATCTTCGTGCTGCACAGTCCGGCCGCGTAGAACTCCTGGATACGGATCACCCGGTCGACTGCCCAGGCCGGGTAGTCGCGGTGGCCGCCCGGGGTACGGTCGGCGGTCAGCAGCCCCTGGGTCTCGTAGTAGCGCAGGGAGCGCTCGCTCACGCCCGTACGCCGGGCCAGCTCGCCGATCCGCATGGGATTCCTCGCTTCCGGGCTTGAACCTGACACCCGTGTCAATTCTTACCGTTCCGGCATGACGAACACAGCGGCTTCCCGGAAGATCTTCGAACCGGTCGGACTCGGCCCCCTCACCCTTCCCCACCGTCTCGTGATGGCTCCGCTGACCCGGAACCGTGCCACCTCCGACGGCGTGCCGACCCCACTCATGGCCACGTACTACGCCCAGCGCGCCTCGGCGGGGCTGATCATCGCGGAGGCGTCCACACCGAACGCCGAGGGGCAGACGTACCCGGACATCACCGCGATCCACAGCCCGGCTCATGTCGAGGGCTGGCGCCGGGTCACCGAGGCGGTCCGGGCGGAGGGCGGCCGGATGTTCCTCCAGCTCCAGCACGGCGGGCGGGTCGGCCATCCGGACACCAGCGGTCTGATGCCCGTCGCTCCCTCGCCGATCGCGCTGCCCGAGATGATCCACACGCCGGACGGACGCCGGCCCTCGGTCGTCCCCCGCGAGATGACCGCCGAGGACATCGGGAGGACAGTGGCCGACTTCGCCACAGCGGCTCGCAACGCGATCGGGGCGGGCTTCGAAGGGGTCGAGGTGCACAGCGCCAACGGCCACCTGCTCCACCAGTTCCTCTCGCAGGGGACCAACCGGCGAACCGATGCCTACGGTGGCTCCGTGACCGGCCGCATCCGCTTCGTCGTCGAGGTGGTCGAGGCGGTCACGGAGGCCATCGGCGCCGAGCGGGTGGGCGTGCGCGTCTCACCGGGGAACACGGTCAACGGCATCGAGGAGGGCGACACCGAGGAGATCTACCCCGCGCTCGTCACGGCCCTGGCCGGTCGGGGGCTCGCCTATCTGCACGTGGTGCACGCCGACCCGGACGACGCCGTCCACCAGCGCATCCGGACGGACTGGCCGGGCACCCTGATCGCCAACCCGGTACTGCCACAGGACCGCATCCCCGACGACGGCGGTCTCGCCCACGGTGAGCGACTGCTGGCCGCCGGCGCCGACCTGATCGCCCTGGGCCGTCCCTTCCTCGCCAACCCCGACCTGATCCGTCGTATGCGCACCGGCGCCCCGGTGAACCAGGTCCGGGACGCATACCTGATGTACGTGGGCGGAGCGACGGGCTACACGGACTACCCGACGCTGTCCGACGGTGCGTGAGGGGGCCGCCCCTCCACGTGCAGGGTCCGGGCAGGGGCAGGGGCAGGGGCAGGGGCAGGGGCAGGGGCGGGGGCGTCCGGTCCGGGAGAGGTGTCCGGGCCGGACGGGGGCCAGAAGTCCGTCGTGTGCGGCGTGCCGTCGAGGGCCGCGTCGACCCGGCCCCGGATGTACGCCCCGGTCATCGGGCAGTCCAGCGCCCTGTCGGTGCGGCAGCCGAGCATGTGGGTGAGGACGGCCACGGCGCGTTCGAGCTTCGCCATCCGGTCCAGCATCGCATCCCGCTGGGAGGCGATGAGGGCGAGCCGGTCCGCGATGTGCTCGCTGTCGACGATCGCGCTCGTCTCCGCGAGCGTGAGCAGACCGTCCTCGTGCCACAGCTGTGCGTACGCGAGAGCGGCCAGATCCTCGCGGGTGTAGTGGCGGACGCGGCCCCGGCGCTCGCTGTGCCGGACGAGGCCGCGTTCCTCGTAGAAGCGGAGGGCGGCCACCGAGATACCGAACGCCTCCGCGACCTCGCTGATCGAGTACAGGTCCTTCATGGGCACCTCCGGCCGACGCCCCCACTTGCGCTCAAGCTTACTTGAGCGTGAAGGCTGAAGGGGTAGGTCGTCCACCACCTCAGGAAGGCTCCCGTGCCCGTGCCCGCCCCTGTTCCCGCACCTGTTCCCGTGCCCGTCGCCGAGTCGGCTTCGCCGCGCCCCGCCCGCGAGGGGCCCGCCGCGGCCGTGATGCTGGTCACCGGTTTCGTCCTGCTCAGCCTCAACACCCGGGTGGCCTTCGGGCAGTTGGGGCCGCTCGCCCCGGTGGCCGGGTTCGGGACCGGGGCGCTCACCCTGCTCGGTCTGCTGCCGCCGCTCTGCATGGGCCTGTTCGCCCCGCTCGCGGCCACCGCGCGGCGACGGCTCGGCGAGGAGCGCGGCCTGTTCTGGGCGAGCGCGCTGCTGCTCGTCGGGGCGGTCGTCCGGATACTCGGCCTGCCCGGCCTGTTCGTCGGAACGGTGCTCGTCAGCATCGCGACGGCCGTCGTGAACGTGCTGATCCCGGTCTTCGTGCGCAGCCGGTTCGACCCCCGCAGGGTCGGCGTGATGATGGGGGTCTACGCCCTGTCCATGGGGGCCGGTTCCGCGCTCGTCGCCGCCCTGATGGTGCCGGTCTGGGAGGCGTCCGGGCACTCCTGGCGGACCGCGATCGGGATCGCCGTCGTCCCCGCGGCCCTGGCGGCGCTCGGCATGGCGCCCCGACTGCGGTATGCCGAGCGTGGCGTGGGGCGGGGTACGGGGCCGGACCCGGTGCGTGTGGGTGTCCTCCGCAGGGGCACCGGCAGGGGCGGCAACGCGGGCAGCGACAGGGGGCTGGCCTGGAGCCTGATCGCCTTCTTCGGGCTGCAGACCCTGCTCTTCTACACCACCCTCGCCTGGCTGCCCGCGATCCTCGTGGACGCCGGGGTCGCCAAGGGGACGGCGGGGGGCATGCAGTCCCTGTTCATCCTCGGCGTCGCGATCGGCGGCTTCCTCACCCCGGTCCTGGCCGCCGCCCGCGCCGACCAGCGCCCGCACCTCTTCGCGGTCGTCCTGATCTGCGCGCTCGGGTACGCCGGACTGCTCGCCGCCCCCGCGAGCGCCCCCGCGCTCTGGGCGCTCGTGCTCGGCACCGGCCTCGGGGGCGGCCAGGCGGTGGCCGGAGTGCTGTACGTGAAGCGGGGCCGGGACCACGACCACGTCGCCGCGCTGTCCACGGTGGCGCAGACGGGCGGCTACCTCGTCGCCGCCGCCGGGCCGGTCACCGCGTCCGTACTGCACGCCGTCACGGACACCTGGACCGTACCCCTGCTCGCCTTCGTGGGCGTGCTGCTGCTGAGCGCCGCGGCGAGCCTGCGCGCGGGCCACGACCGGCCGGCCCGCCCGGCCGCCGCGGACAGGCGCTAGGGTCTTTCGTTTGGATCATGCCGGGCTCGCGGGGCCTGGCACACACACTCGCCGCGTTGTCGTCACTCGCCAGGGCTCCGCCCTGACTCCCTCCTCCGCCTTGCGATCGCACGCACCAGGTCCCGCTCCCCGATCCGGCCTGATCCAAACGAAAGACCCTAGACAGCCGTCCGCGGCGGTCGGGTCCGGGTCACTTCCGCCAGAACAGGTGGTGCGTCACACCGCTCGCGCTGGGCACGACATCCAGGTGGAAACGGTCGAGCAGCTCGTCGGGCGACTTCCACAGCCGTGACCCGGAGCCCAGCTCCACCGGGGAGACCGCCACATGCAGGGTGTCGACGAGGTCGGCGTCCAGGAACTCCCGGATGACGGTGGCCCCGCCGCCGAGCCGGACGTCCTTGCCCCGCGCCGCCTCCCGCGCCCGTCCGAGGACCGTGGCCGGGTCGGCGTCGACGAAGTGGAACGTGGTGTCGGAGAGCGTGATCGAAGGGCGCTCGTGGTGGGTCATCACGAACACCGGGGTGCGGAACGGAGGCTTGTCGCCCCACCAGCCCTGCCAGTCGAGGTTCTCCCAAGGGCCGCGCTGGGGGCCGAACTTGCCGCGGCCCATGATCTCGGCGCCGATATTGCGTGCGTAGTCCCGCGTGAGGTAATCGTCCAGGCCGCGGCTGCCACCGGGGTCGGTACGCATGGGCCAGCTCGCCGTGGCCCCGGCCCAGGAGAACATCGCCCCGGGATCGGCGTCGCCGAACGGCCGTTCCACGCTCGGGTTCTCGCCGGCGCCGAATCCATCGCTGGAAACGTTGAAGTTCTGGACTCTCAGCAGCTGAGTCACGGGTCTCCTCCTGTGCTTGTCGGTACGGAGGAGAGACTCCCAGGACCCCGCGAACTCATCGCCGGAACCCGCCAGTATTTTTCTGTCGGCCAACTGCGCACATACCCACGCGTACCCGATTCCCGGGCCTCTACCGACGGTTCCTGTTCGATTACAGTGCTGCGCAGTCGCAGGCGGGCCGGATCTCGGGCCTGCCGACGGGGGAGGGGCACGGTGAGCACAGGGACCACGGCTGTGTGGGGCCGGGCCGAGCAGCAGGACTTCCGCAGCCGGGTGCGCGGCGCACTGCTGGGCGGGGCCATCGGCGACACGCTCGGTGCGGGGGTCGACGGGCTCACGCTCGAAGAGATCCGGACGGCCCACGGCGCCGACGCCCTGACCGACCTGGTCCCCGTGCACGGCGGACGCGGCACCGTCACCGCCCTCACCCAGCTCACCCTCTTCACCGTCGACGGGCTGATACGCGCCCAGGTCCGGCGCGACACCGGGGCCTGGCACCCGCCCACCGATGTGCACCGGGCCCATCGGCGGTGGGCGGCCACCCAGCACGACTGGGGGCCCGACGAACGCCGCGAGGACAACGGCTGGCTCGCCCAGCAGGAGTGGCTGTACGCCCGCCGGGGCCCGACCCGGGAGTGCCTGACCGGATTCGGCGACGCCACCATGGGCACCCTCGACACGCCCAAGAACCCCCAGGCGCGGGACTCGGCGGCCCTCACCCGGTCGGTGCCGTTCGGGCTGCTCGTCGGCTGGGAGCCCCAGCTCGTCCTCCAACTCGCCGTCGAGTGCGCCGCCCAGACCCACGGCCACCCCGCAGCCCTGCTCTCCGCGGGCGCCCTCGCCGTCATGGTGCACGGCCTGGCCCGGGGCGAGACCCTGGACGGCTCCGTACAGCACGCGCTGGGCCTGCTCGCCGAGCGCCCGGGGCACGAACCGGTCACCGAGGCGCTGAAGCAGGCCCTCGGCACCGTGCGCCAGGGCATTCCGGGGCCCGCCCTGATCGAGTCGCTGGGGGCCACGGAAGCCGCGGAGGAGGTCCTCGCCGTCGCCGTGTACTGCGCGCTGGTCGGCGAGGACATACGGCACGGGCTGCGGCTCGCCGTCAACCACGGCGGGCCCTCCGCGGCCACCGGGGCGCTGTGCGGGGCGCTGCTCGGCGCGCTGCACGGCGAGACCGCGCTGCCGCCCGCCTGGCTCACCGAACTGGAGGGCAGAGCAACGGTGTTGGAGCTGGCGGACGACTTCGCCATGGAGATGACGCAGGGACCGGCCCTGCACAGCCCGTCGGCCGCCGCACCGGGCTGGCTGGCCCGCTACCCGCGCGCCTGACACGTACGGCACACGCCGGCCCCCTCCTCGCCCCGTCGAGCGGCGGGCGTCAGTCCTTCACGTCCTTGACGTCCTTCAGGTCCCCCGTGACCGCCGCTCCCCCCGGACCGGCCTGAGCCGGCACCGTCGTTCCGGCCGCGCCCGCCGCACCGGCCGCCGCGCCGTCCCCGTCCGAGTTGATCAGTTCGATGACCGCGTCGCGCTCCGGGGTGTCCTCGGGCCTGATGAAGCCGATCACGACGTAGAGGACCAGTGAGATCGCCAGCGGCAGCGCCACCTGGTACTGGAGCGCGACATCCGTCTTCGCCGAGCCGTCGAAGTCGTAGTTGGTGAAGTAGAACGCCAGCAGCCCCGCCGCCCAGCTGACCAGTGCCGCCGTCGGACCCGACCTGCGGAAGCCGCGCAGCAGACCGAGCATGAACGGGATCGCGATCGGCCCCATCAGACCGGCGACCCACTTGATGACGACGGAGATGATGTCCTTGAACGTCGGCGAGTTGATCTGGGTGGCCAGTGCCATCGACAGACCGAGGAAGCCCAGCGTGGACAGCCGCGCCGCCAGCAGCCCGGCCCGGCTGCCCCAGGCGCGCGCCGACTTGGAGAGGACCGGGGCGATGTCCCGGGTGAAGACCGCCGAGATGGCGTTGGCGTCCGAGGAGCACATGGCCATCGTGTGCGAGAAGAAACCGACGACGACCAGGCCCAGCAGGCCGTGCGGCAGCAGCTGTTCGGTCATCAGCGCGTAGCTGTCCGAGGCGTCCGGCTTCTGCGCGTGGACCAGCAGCGGGGCGCACCACATCGGGAAGAACAGGACCGTGGGCCAGACCAGCCACAGCGCGGCGGAGAGCCGGGCCGAACGCTTCGCGGCGGCGGCGGAGTCCGTGGCCATGTAGCGCTGGGCCTGGTTCCACATGCCGCCGTTGTACTCGAAGGTCTTGATGAAGAGATAGGCCAGCAGGAAGGTCACCGTGTACGGACCGGCCGTCGGGTCGGTGTGACCCTCGGGCAGCTTGTCCCAGACCGTCCACAGGGTGCTGACACCGTCGAGCTCGCTCATGGCGGTGACGAGCATCGCGACACCGGCGAGGAGCTGGATGACGAACTGGCCCAGCTCCGTCAGCGCGTCCGCCCACAGACCGCCGACCGTGCAGTAGACGGCGGTGATGCAGCCGGTGATGAAGATGCCCTGGGTGATCGAGATGCCCGTGAAGACGGACAGGAGGGTGGCGATGGCCGCCCACTTGGCACCGACGTCCACGATCTTCAGCAGCAGCCCGGACCAGGCGAGCGCCTGCTGGGTCGGGATGTTGTAGCGGTTCTTCAGGTATTCGAGCGGCGAGGCGACATGCAGCCGCGAGCGCAGCCGGTTGAGCCGCGGAGCGAAGAGCTGGGCACCGATGCCGATGCCGATGGCGATCGGCAGCGACCAGGTGACGAAGGAGGTGACGCCGTACTGGTACGCGATGCCCGCGTACCCGGTGAACATCACCGCGCTGTAGCCGGACATGTGGTGCGAGATTCCGGAGAGCCACCACGGCATCCTGCCGCCCGCCGTGAAGAAGTCACTGACGTCGTCCACGCGCTTGTGGGACCAGATCCCGATCGCGATCATCACGCCGAAGTAGCCGATGAGCACGACCCAGTCGAGACTGTTCATGTGCCCCCTCCAGGGGTCCGCCTTGTGAACGGGGTGCGCGCTTCGTCAGTACGGCGCCGTTCAGCGGGGCCCCGTGCGGGAGCGGGGACATCGGGGATTGAACCGTCTGCCCGGTACCGGGGTCAAGGTTTCGCGGTCAGGGATGTGAACGCAGATCAGTAAGTCGAACGATTTTGCTTGCTCTTGACTTACGCGGTCGTTGTCGCCGGCGTGACGGCGGACACACGATGAGCGGGCACTTCGTCAGGCTGTGCAGAGGACGACGAGGAACGCCGCACGGGATGCGGGTCCCGTGCGGCGGAGAAGGGGAGGCTCATCGCATCAGGCCTACCGCATCAGCTCGCCCGCGTTGACCAGGAGCGACTGCCCGGTGATCGCCCGCGCCCGGTCCGAGGCCAGGAACGCGGCGGCCTCGGCGACATCGCCGTCGGTGGCCGGCTCCGGGAGCGCCATGCGCTCGGTGAGCCTGCCCAGCACCTCGGCCTCCGGCACGCCCTCGCTGTCCGCCGTGAACCGCACGTACGCCTGCACCGGTGGCCCCCACATCCAGCCCGGCAGCACCGTGTTGACCCTGATCCGGTGCGGGCCCAGCTCCTGCGCCATGGAGTACATGGCCGAGGTGAGCGCCCCCTTCGAGGCCGCGTACGCCGCCTGCTGGACCTGGGACGGCGCGGCCACCGAGGACTGCGTACCTATGATCACCACCGAGCCGCCGCGCTCCTTGAGGCCGGGCAGGCAGGCGCGGGTCATCCGCAGTGTGCCGAGCAGATTGACGTCGATCACCGACTGCCAGGTGGTGAAGTCGGCGTTCTCGATCCCGCCGAAGTAGCTGTCCCAGGCGGCGACATGGACCACCGCGTCGATCCGCCCGAACCGCTCCAGCGCCAGCGCGGCGAGCGCCCCGCACTGTGCCTCGTCAGTGATGTCGGTGGCCAGCCTGGCCGTGTGCCGGCCGTCCGGGTCGATCTCCGCGGCGGTCCGGGCGAGATTCTCGGCGGTACGCGCGCCGAGCACGGCGTTGCCGCCGTCCCGCACGACCGCCGCCGCGACCCGGTGCCCGAGGCCCGCGCCCACCCCGGACACGATGACGGTCTTCCCCGCGAGCAACATCGGCGGCCTCCCGGCTCTGGCAGTTCTTCTGACGGGGCGTCAGAGTAGGACGCCGCTGCGGAGTACGGAAGGGGAACGGCATGAGCGACGAGACACGGAGCGACACCTACGCCGAACTGGCCGCGCTGGGGCCGTACGGCGTCCATCCCGGCCATGCGCTGATCACCATGGTGGAACCGCACCCGGGCCAGGAGTACGCGTACAACCGCTGGTACGAGGACGACCACTACTACGCGGGCGCGATGGCGATGCCCTGGATGTTCGCCGGGCGGCGCTGGGTGGCCACCCGGGAGCTCCAGGAACTGCGTTACCCGGAGACGTCCGCCGTCGCGCAGCCCGTCACGGCCGGCTGCTACCTGTCCACGTACTGGGTGACGGAGGGGCGCTACGACGACCACATGAGGTGGACCGTCGGCATCAACAAGAGGCTCAACCGGGACGGCCGGGTCCACCAGGGCCGGACCCATGTGTTCACCGCGTTCCAGGACCACGAGGCGACGGTCTACCGGGACGGTGCGGCGGGGCCCCGGGACTTCCACGCCCTCGACCACCCCTACCGGGGGCTGGTCCTCGAAGTGATCGACGCCGAAGGCGCCGCGGAGCGGGCCGAGTTGCTGGAGTGGCTGCGCTCGCGGCATCTGCCGAAACGGCTGGCCGGCTCTCCGGCGGCGATGGTGACCGTCTTCCGTCCCACGCCGCTGCCCGGTGACCGGATGAGCTATGTGAAGCAGGTCGAGGGCGTCGACACCCGGCTGACCCTGCTGTGGTTCCTCCAGGAGGACCCGGGGGAGTGCTGGGCGGAGCACTTCGGCGGACTCGACGCGGCGGTCGAGGAATCCGGCCTGGGACGGGTGGAGTTGGTGGCGCCGTTCATCCCGACGGTGCCGGGCACCGATCTGTACGTCGACCGGCTGCGCTGAGCGCGGGGCAATCCGATGGTCCGGGTGCCCGGCTGTCCGTCGGGTCGGGCATCGAGCCCCCTCGGCCAGGACGGCGGACCAGTCGAGAGGGCTTACGGCGACACCGGAACGGGCGCCGCGATGCGAACGGGAAAAACGATTGATCAGGCGTCGACGGCACTCGTGCCGACATCGCGCACGAATGCGTTCCATGCGGCGGGGACGAACGTGATCGAGGGGCCCTCGGGGGCCTTCGAGTCGCGTACGTCAATTGCCCGCGCGAGGGGGGACTTGACTTCGACGCAGGCGCCGTTGCCCCCGGAATACGAGGACTTCGTCCACTTGTCCGTAGCACCCTGACGAATGGCCATGTTCACTCCGGTTCAGAGAGTCGCGTGAATGACACCAACGAGTTCCGGTTGGTGTGATCGACGCTACTCGCCAAGCTCTTTTGCCGAAGGGGGCGTTCACTCGACCGAGTGGTATATACCAGGTAGTTCTTCCGCTCGGGGCGGGCGGCGGTGTACCTTACCGCCGCCCCTCCCGTAACATCACTTCATTTTCCGCAATCCGGACTTTGCGGGCCGAGTTGTCGCGTTGCCCGGCCGAGAGTCGGCCAGTACCCGGCCGACGTCCGGGCAGTGCTCGGCCGGCGCGCGGCCGACGCTCAGTCGGCGCTGAGTCCGGTGTACCCCTTCGCGATCTCGGTGATGAAGTGGCGCGTCTGCTCCACATTCAGCGCCTGCGCCCGCAGATGCTCGTACATGACGCTGTACCGCTGCACATCGTGGGCTTTCTCCAGATAGAGGTCGCTGGTGACGCCTTCGATATAGACGACGCTGGAGTCGGCGGCGTCCGGGAATTCGAGAATGGCGTACTGCCCGTTGATTCCGGGGTGCGCGCCCATCTCGAACGGCAGCACCTGCACGGTCACGTGCGGCAGATGGGACAGCTCGACCAACTGCTCCAGCTGCTCGATCATCACCTGTCTGCCGCCGACCATCCGGCGCAGCGCGGACTCGTCGATGACCGCCCACAGTCGCAGCGGGTGCTCGGGGTCGGTGATGCGGTCCTGGCGGCGGGCCCGGACGCTGACGCGCTTGTCGATGTCGGACGGCGGGGCCTCCGGCAGCGCTCCGTTGATCAGCGCCTCGGCGTAACTCCGGGTCTGCAACAGGCCCGGGACCACCTGGGGTTCGTACACCCGCAGTGACTCGGCGTCGGTCTCCAGACCGATGTAGACGCTGTACGGGATGTCGCCGAAGGCGTGCCACCAGCCCTGCTGGCGGGAGTCCTTGGCCATCTGCATGAGCGAGTCGACGATCCGCTGGTCGTTGACCTCGTAGACCCCGCAGAGGTCGCGGACGTCGCGCTGGCTGATGGAGCGGCGGCCGTTCTCCAGGCGGCTGATCTTCGACTGCGAGACCAGCAGTCGCTCCGCCACCTCTTCGGCCGTCATGCCCTTGAGCTCGCGCAGTCGGCGCAATTCCTGGCCCAACCGGCGTCGCCTGACGGTGGGATTGACGTTGGACGGCACGGAAACGGCACCTCCGGCTGTGTAGCTGTGCGTATCTACTGCTGAGCAGATTGCCACCACTTCCCCCGGCCGCGCTGGAAAACGGCCACACGCAAGCGCGCGGGGCAGCCATGATTGTGGCTGCCCCGCGCGTGGTGCGGCTCCCGAACCGGGTCTTGGGGACGACGGTGCGGTGGTATCCGGTTGGTGCTGCCGTGCGTCCGTGCGGTCGCGCGGCGGTGCTGTGGTGTGGCGGTGTGGCGGTGCTGCGGTGTGTACGGCCCCGGGGGCTTGATGCGTCTAGTGGACCGCGGTCTGCGCCATGCTGCCGCGGCGTGACTGCGACTGCACTTGCGGTTGCAACGGAACTCCGGCCGCCTGGTTGCGGCGCGGCTGTGCGACCGCCCCGTTCTGGACGTCCATCACGGCGTGCGCCACGAGTCCGCCCATGGGGTCGTGTCTGATCAGGTCCCGGAGCCTGGAGCGTGATGAACGCCCCTCGTTCCCGGGGTACAGGTGCTTGCCGAGTCCGACCGCGTGGGCCAGCGCGGCGAGCGCCGCGGTCCGCGGGTCCGGCGGTACGCCGGTGCGGATCGCACTGTCCAGCCTGGCTCTGATGTCCCGGCTGATTGCCGTGTCCGTCGCCTGGTAGCGAGTCGTCGGCAGCACTCCGCACATCTGGCCCGCCACGGCATGCACCATGCCGCACCGCTCCAGATGAGCGAGGTAGATCTGACGCAGCCCCAGCCGGGGCCCGCCGATCCAGTGGACCGCCCGAACCGGGCTGCCGCGTCGCCGCAGCAGTTCCAGTGCGGAGTCCAGAGTCGGATCTCCTGTCGGCCGTGGCATCACCACGGCGATACGATCCCCGTCAGGGGCTATCCGTCCTGCCAGGGCCAGCTCCACTAGCTGAGCCCCGGCGAGGCCGAGGTCGAGCGACTGCGGCTGCGCTGTGGTACCCGTGGTCGGGTCCAGAGCGAGCAGCAGAAGCTCCTCCGGAATTGTTCTGCGGCTCCTGCCCATCCATGCCTCCCCGCGTGGATGAATGACAGGGTGACCCCTCTCACATTGGTCTGTCGAGGGTGCCTGGGTGCTTTGTACGGGAACCAGTAGGTATGTCGTTCTCGTCTAGCAGCCGGACCGGTGGTTCACACGGGACACTGGTAGATGGTTCGGACAGCGCGGGGGTGTCCCCCGTGCCGCATGGAGGAGGCATCGGTGGCGGGCGAGTCCCCCGACAAGTCGGAGCAGCAGAAGTCGTCGGGGACGGCATCGAGCGAAAGCGATCCGCGGCTTGCCGTCTTCCGTGAACCGTCCGCCGGAGACGCGGGCGGCACCAAGACGGACACGGCGACGGCTGTCTTCCGCACGAAGCCGTCCGAGGACGGCGAGAGCGCCGAGGGCGCCGAGGGCGCGAAGGCGGACACGGCGACGGCTGTCTTCCGCACCAAGCCGTCCGGGGACGGCGGGAGTGCCGGGGACGGCGAGGGCGGCGACAGCGCCGAGGGTGCCGAGGGCGCCGAGGACCGTGACGACTCGGAGCGCGGTGACGACGCGGAGTCGTCGGCGGACGCGGACGCGGGCGCGGAGTCGGGGACCGAGGGCTCTGGCGGCGCTGTGGGCGCCGAGGAGGCCGCGGAGACCGAGGGGGGCACGAAGGGCGCGGAGCGTCCGGAGAAGGCGCCTGAGGCCTCGGAGAGCGTGGATGCGGTTGAGCCCGCGGATGCCGCAGCGGACGAGGAGAAGGCGGCGGAGCCCGCGGAGGGCGCTGAGGCGGCTGAGGGCGCCGGCGGCTCCGGGGAAGGCGACGCGCGGCTGCGTGCGGCCGTTGCCGCCTGGGTGTCGAAGGACGGCGACGCGGACGAGAAGGACGGCGACGCGGACGAGGGCGACGCGAAGGCCGAGGTCGCGAAGGCCGATGCCTCGAAGGACGCGGCGGCCGCGTCGAGCGATGTCGATGCCGATGTCGCGGACAAGGGCACGGACAAGGGCACGGACAAGGGCAAGAACGCGGACGAACCGTCCGATGGCGAGCCGTCCGGCGACAAGGCCTCCTCCGGCAAGGAGGAGAAGACCGAGGACGCCGACGAGGCCGACGAGGCCGACGAAGTCAAGGCTGCCAAGGACGCCAAGGCTGCCGACGAGGCCAAGGGCGCCGACGACAAGCAGGGTGTCGATCAGCCGACCGCCATCTTCCGGGCACCCACCGCGCCCCGGGGCGACCAGCCGACCACCGCGCTGAAGATCACCCCGCCCCCGTCGAAGCCGAAGCCGAAGGCCGACTCCGAGGCAGAGTCCGCCGCTGAGCGGACCAGCAAGTTCGTACCGCTGCGCGGGGACGACGTGCGTCCGGCGACGGCGCCCGAGCCCCGTAAGCCCGAGACACCCGCCGCCCCTGCCCCGGCCGCCGCGCTGACCACCGCCGAGCGGACCACGCAGCAGCCGATGCCGCCGAAGCCGCCGCTCGACCTGCTGGCCGAGCTGACGAACACGCCTCCGCCGCCGGAGACGCCGGTCCGCACCGCCGTCCGCAGGGTCAAGATCTGGACCCCGCTGGCCCTGCTCCTGCTGATCGTCTTTGCGATCGTGCAGATGGTGCGCCCGCTCCCGGAACCCGAGCTCCAGATGTCGGCGAAGGATACGTACACCTTCAAGGGCGACAAGCCGTCCCTGCCGTGGCCCGACGAGGGCCAGGGTTATATGGCGGCGACCGGGCTGGGCCCGGTGGGCTCGTTCGGCGAGCAGAAGGCTGTGCCGATCGGTTCCGTGGCCAAGGCGATGACCGCGTACATCGTGCTCAAGGACCACCCGCTGAAGAAGGGCGAGAAGGGTCCTTCGATCGAGATCGATGCCAAGGCGGAGTCCGACGGCAAGCTGGACGCGGAGGGCGAGTCGACCCTCAACACCGTGACGACCGGTGACAAGCTCACCGAGCAGGAGGCCCTCTCGGCCATAATGATCCCGTCCGCGAACAACATCGCGAGGCTGCTGGCGCGCTGGGACGCCGGGTCCGAGGCGGCGTTCGTCAAGAAGATGAACGACACCGCCAAATCGCTCGGCATGAAGAACACCACCTACACCGACCCGTCCGGACTCAACGCAACCACCGTGAGCTCGGCCGAGGACCAGGTGAAGCTGGGACAGAAGCTGGTGGAGATCCCGGCGCTGATGGAAATCACCAAGCTGCCGTCGTGGACCGACCCGTCGGGCAAGACCTGGCGCAACTACAACACCCTCGTGCCCTACAACGGCGCGCTCGGCATCAAGACCGGCTCCACCAGCAAGGCCGGCGGGAACCTGCTCTTCGCCGCCCACAAGATGGTCGGCGACACCGACCAGTTGATCGTCGGCGCCGTGTTGGGTCAGCACAAGCCGGCCATCATCGACACCGTGAACGCGGTGAGCAAGGAAGTGATGGTCGCGACGCAGGGGCTGCTGGAGAGCGCCAAGGTGGTGAAGAAGGGCGACGTCGTCGGCACCGTCTCGGACGGCCTCGGCGGCAGCGTCCCCGTGGTCGCGACCAAGGACGTCTCAGCGGTCGGCTGGGCCGGCCTCACTGTCAGGATCGAGCTGACCGACGGTGGGAAGACGATCCCGCACTCGGCAGTCGCCGGCACCCACGTCGGCACGCTCACCGTGGGCGAGGGCACCAGCCAGGTCAAGGTGCCCGTCGCGCTGCAGAGCGATCTGTCCGAGCCGGCCTTCAAGGACAAGCTGACCCGGATCGGCTGACCGGCCGACGGGGACGGCCCGATGGCCGGAACGACCCGATGACGGAAGGGGGTGCCGATCCCGGCACCCCCTTCCGTACTGCGTACGTGTTAGCGTCCCGGGGCAACTCGATGACGCAGGGACGGCGTCCTCACAGGTGCACGGGGTACCGGGGGCACGGGGCAGGGCGGATTCGGGGAGACGGGGAGAGCCGTAGTGACCACCGCGGAGCCGAGGCCCGGCCATGAGGCGGCCGACAGCGCAGGCACGAGGGACAGCAGCACCGGCGGACGCACGCGAACGGCCACGACTGCCCGGCCGGACGCGGAAGCCGGGAACGCCCTCGCGATCCCGCGCACCGACCCGTCGCGCAAGGCCCGCGCCAAACAGCTGGTGCGGCATCCGGTGACGATCGCGACGGCCGTCGCCGCCGTCACCCACCTGCTCTGGTTCTTCTTCTTCGCGAACAGCGGCGGCGACCTCGCGGCCCAGGACGCCTGGGCCGAATTCGTCGGCCGGCACCCCGGTACGGCGTACAACCTGGCCTGGTACGGGGGCATGCACCCCGTCTCGTACAGCGTCGTCTCGCCGTATCTGATGTCGGTGCTCGGCGTGCGTACGACGATGATGGTCGCCGGGACCGTGTCGGCGGCGCTGACCGCGCTGATCCTGGTCCGGGTCCGGGCCGTCCGCAACCCGCTGGCCTGCTCGCTCGCCGGGGCGTTCGCGTATCTGTGCAACGCGCTGTCGGGGCGGGTGACCTTCGGGCTCGGCATGATGTTCGCGGTGGGTGCGACGGCCGCGGTGTTCTGCTGGCCGTACCGCTGGCGTTACAAGCGCTGGGCGAAGGCCGCCGTCGCCGCGCCGCTCGCCGGGCTCGCGACGGCGAGCAGCCCCGTGGCCGGGCTGTTCCTGGGTGTGGTCGCCGCCGCGCTGTTCCTGAACAAGCGGCGCCCCGGCGCGTACGCCATCGGGCTGGCCCCGGTCGCGGTGGTGGCGCTGTCCGCGTGGCTGTTCCCGTTCTCCGGTACGCAGCCCATGTCCATCGCGACGCTCTCGCTGCCGTTCCTCTTCTCGGTCCTCGTCTTCGTCCTCGTACCGCGCGACTGGAAGACGGTCCGCACCGCGGCCGCCGTGTACGGCGTCGGGACGCTGCTGACCTATGTGATCGACTCGCAGATCGGCTCGAACGTCACCAGGATGGCGATGCTGTTCGCCGGGGTGGTGCTGCTCGCCGCGCTGCCGTACACCACGCCGCGCTCCCGGCGCTGGTACGCGCTGATCATCGCGTTCGCCGGGCTGAACTTCTGGATCGGTTTCAAGGGTGTCGACGACATCGTCCGCACCGCCCCCACCGCCTCCTGGGCGCGTGAGCTGGCCCCGCTGGTCAATGAGCTGCAACAGGTCGGCGCCGAGCGGGGCAGGGTCGAGGTCGTGCCCGCGAGCAGCCACCGGGAGGCCTCCGCGCTCGCGCCGTACGTCAACCTGGCCCGGGGCTGGAACCGGCAGGCGGACATGGAGCGCAACCCGCTCTTCTACGACGACACCCTGGACAGCGCCAACTACCACGAGTGGCTCGACCGCTGGGCCGTTCACTACGTGGTGCTGCCCAAGGGGACGCCGGACTCCAACGGCGCGGTGCAGGAGGCGGAGCTGGTCGACGGGGGGCTGCCGTATCTGAAGCCGGTGTGGTCCGACGCCAACTGGCGGCTCTTCGAGGTGGACAGCCCGGTGCCGCTGGCCGATCCGCCGGCCACGGTGGACCGGGCCGAAGCGGGCGAGCTGACCATCCATGTGAAGACGCCGGGCCGGATCCTGATCCGTATCCCGTACTCGCGCTGGCTCGCCGTGGTCGACGAGGAGGGCAAGGGCGTCGAGCGGCCGCAGGAGACCGAGGAGTCCAAGCAGCGTACGGACGAGAGCACTCCGCGGACCTTCGTCAACACCAACGGCTGTCTGTTCAAGGTCGACGAGGACGCGGACGGCGACGAGTGGACGGAGCTGCTCGCACCGCGGCCGGGCGTGTACCGGCTGGCCGCCCCGTACCAACTGTCGCCCGGCACACCGTGCCCGGAGGAACTGCGCTGACGGCCCTCGGCCCGGCATCCGCGGTCGGGGGACCACGCGCCCTCCTGATCCGGGACGGCCTTCCGGACCGGGACGGTTCGGCGGGGGCCGAAGCGTCCCGGATCTAGCGTCGAGCCATGACGAACACCGAGCACGCACCCGGCACCCCGGCCACGCCGAACGCCCTCACCGCACCGGGCAGCACCCCCGACGCCGTCGACGAGGTACCGGCGACCGACGACCGCGACCCCGCGCGGCTCCTGACGGCCATGGTCGACCGCGTCCTGGACCTCGCCGAGACCTGGACCGCCTGGGACGGCCGCCCCGTCCCCGCCGGCGACCGGCTCTACACCCCGCACAAGGCGATCCGCCGCGTCGCCGACCACATGGTCGACCATCTCGCCGAGATGGAGGCGCGGCTCGTGGGCGAGGAGACGCAGCCCGACCACTGGCACGCCTCGGCGACCACCACCGGGGCCGACCTCGCCCCGTTCACCGCGGCCGACCTGGACGAGGCACGCAGTCGGCTCACCCGCCTGGCCAGGATCTGGGCGAACCGCCTGGACACCCTGACGCCCGACGAGCTCGACCGCTCGGCCGGATCGGGCTGGACCTTCCGCCAACTCGCCTTCCATCTGGCCGAGTCGGTCTACTACGCGGACTCCGTGGGCGACCTGGGGCCGCGGCGGGACCGGCATGTCGGTGCCCGCGCCTAGGGCCTCTCGTTCGGATCATGCCGGGCTCGCGGGACCTGGCACGCACACTCGCCGCGTTGTCGTCACTCGCCGGGGCTCCGCCCTGGCTCCCTCCTTCGCCTTGCGATCGCACGCACCGGGTCCCGCTCCCTGATCCGGCCTGATCCGAACGAAAGACCCTAGGCTCGCACGCATGACGGGACACGGAGAGGGGCTCGCCTGGCTCGGCCGAGGCCTGGAGGGTCACTACCTGACCCTGGCGGAGGGCATACCGGCCGAGGAACTGGCGGTGCGGCTCGGGGCCCCCGAAGGGGCACCGGTGCTGGACGCGGAGACCATCGCGACGATCGGCCGGGCCGCGCCCCCGGAGAACGGGTCCGTCCCCGACATCGGCCGGATCGGCGACGCGGGCAACGGCTGGTCGTTCGTGCTGCTGCCCTGCACCGCGTACTGGGAGTCCGGCCGCACCGGCCCCGAGAGCGCCTTCGGGCACCACCCCTCGTACGGCATCCGCACGCTGAGCGCTGTCTGCACCGGCATGGACCCGGCCCGGATCGAGCTCATGCAGGACGGGCAGTTCGTCTGGGGTTTCTTCGACGGCGGCTTCGACGGCTCAAGACCCGATCTCCTGGACAACGCCCTCCCGCACGCCCCGGACTACGAGCTCGTGTACGAAGCCCTCGGCAATCTCCTCGGCGTGGGGGGCCTGCCGCGTTCCGCCATCGAGAACAGCACCCTGCCCGGCGTGTTCTGCGAACCCCGCGAGCTGCCCCGGCACGAGTACGCCGACGCCCCCGCAGGTCCGTACGAGCCGTGCGAGCAGTGCGGCGGCGAGATGGTCCTGAGTCATGTGGCGAAGGCGGTGGGCAGCTACGTCCTCCACTGCGACCGGTGCAAGGCCCTCGGCGGATACCGCGTCGAACGACTGGTGCGCACCGCGGAGCGCACCGTCCCCAACCCCAAGTGGGCGAACCTCGAAACCCTCGGCCACGACCACTGCCGACGGCAGGGCCGACGCCACTGAGGACGCCACTGAGGCCGTCGCCGAGGACTTCGCTCAGGCCGTCACCGAAGCCGTCACGGCCGACGGGCCAGAAACCGGTTCAGCGGCGGTGCCCCCGCCAGTACGGCACCGATCGTCACCGCGAAGGTGACCGCGGCGCACACGACGATCAGCCAGGACAGCAGCGTGAGCACCAGGCCGAGGGAGCCGTACTCGTGCAGGGCGCGATCGACCGCGGTCGGCATGTAGAGGGGGGCGGTCAGCGCGAGGGCGCCGGTGGCGGCCGCGGCCAGCACCGCGCCGGGCAGCAGCGGAAGCCAGGAGACGCGGCCGGCCAGCAGCAGGTGCTGCGTCCACAGCCACACCCCCGTGCTCACGAGGACGAGCAACGGGATGCCCAGCCACGCACCGACGCCGAATCCATCGCGTACGGGGCCCTGCAGCAGGATGACCAGCACCAGTGCGAGCAGCCATACGATCCAGCGCCAGGCGGCGATCCTCGTGCCCGCCTTCGGGAGCTGCCACGCCCGCTCGCAGACCCGGGCCATGGCGCGGCTGAAGCTCGTGGCGGAGAGCAGCGTCACCAGCAGACCGATGATGCCGCTGGTCTCGCGCAGGCTGTCGTCGGCCGAGCCCTTCAGCACCTGGCTCAGTTCGGCGTTCGCCTGGCCGGTCAGGCCGAACATGGCGCGCAGCGACTGCAGCAACTGCTCGCGGACGCCGAGCGGTGTGAAGGCGGCGAACGCGAACAGCAGGGGAACGGAGGCCAGGAACGCCTGGGCGGCGAGCCGGGTCGCCGCGTCCAGGAGGTTCGCCGACAGCAGCCGGGCCGTCAGCTCGCTCACGACGGGGAAGTGCCGCTCGACACGGGCGCGCAGTCGCTCCAGCCACGCCGGGAACACCATGCCGCCTCCGCCTCCCCCTCCCCTTCGTCCTCCTGCCGGTGGTCGCCCCGGTCCACCGCCGAGCATGCGGTCCACCGGGCCCCGCCGCCCCCGGACGCGTCGGCCCGCGTACAGGTCGGGCCGCCGTTCCCCCGTACGGAGTACACCCGGTCGTGGGACCGGCAGGCCCGGGCGAGGGTGGCAACTGGCCGGGCCCACCGGCCCAGGCGTCCTCTGAGAGGGAGATCGACATGCCCCGGACCACCGAGACCAAGCACGCGGAGCCGGGGATCGCGGAGGCCAACCGGTCGGTGTGGCGGCGATTCCCCTTCGACGACGACCAGGACCTCCAGGACGCGCGGCGCGGCTTCATGGGCACGGCGTCCGAGAGCGTGGTCCGCGACGCCGAGGGGCGTGCGGTGTGGGACCTGGACGCCTACGGCTTCCTGGCGCAGGACTGCCCGGACACGGCCAACCCGAGCCTGTGGCGGCAGAGCAGACTGTGTTCCGACCACGGCCTGTTCGAGGTGGTGGAGGGCATCTACCAGGTGCGCGGCTTCGACCTGTCGAACATGACGATCGTCGAGGGCGAGCGCGGCGTCCTCGTCATCGACCCGCTGCTGTGCGCCGAGACGGCCGCCGCGGGCCTGGCCCTGTACCGGGGCCACCGAGGGGACCGGCCCGTGACGGGCGTGCTGTACACCCACAGCCACATCGACCACTTCGGCGGCGTACGCGGTGTGGTCACCGACGAGGACATCGCGGGCGGCGTACCGGTCCTCGCCCCGCACGGCTTCCTGGAACACGCCGTCAGCGAGAACGTCTACGCAGGTACGGCCATGGGCCGCCGCGCCGCCTACATGTACGGCGCGGCGCTGCCGAAGGGGGAGCGCGGGCAGATCGGTGCGGGGCTAGGGCAGACCACCTCCACCGGCACGGCCGGCCTGATCCCGCCGACGGTGGACATCACCCGCACCGGGCAGACGGAGACCGTCGACGGCATCCGGATGGTCTTCCAGCTGACCCCCGGCACCGAGGCGCCGGCGGAGCTGAACATCCACTTCCCCGACCACGCGGCGCTGTGCATGGCGGAGAACGCCACCCACAACCTGCACAACCTCCTGACCCTGCGCGGCGCCCAGGTCCGTGACCCGCGCGTGTGGGCCCGCTACCTCACCGAGGCGATCGACCTGTTCACCGGATCCAGCGACGTCGCCTTCGCCTCGCACCACTGGCCTGTGTGGGGCCGCGAGCGCATCGTCACGTTCCTGTCCGAGCAGCGCGACCTCTACTCCTACCTCCACGACCAGACCCTGCGCATGCTCAACCAGGGCCTGACCGCGGTCGAGATCGCCGAACACATGCAGATGCCCCCGGCCCTGGAGCGGGCCTGGCACACCCACGGCTACTACGGTTCCGTCAACCACAACACCAAGGCCGTCTACCAGCGTTACCTGGGCTGGTTCGACGGCAACCCGGCGCATCTGTGGGAGCACCCGCCGGCCGAGTCCGCCCGCCGGTACGTGGAGTTCATGGGCGGCGCCGACGAAGTGCTGCGCCGCGCACGGCAGTCCTTCGCCGACGGGGACTTCCGCTGGGTGACCCAGGTCGTCAACCACGTCGTGTTCGCCGACCCGGACCACGCGGAAGCCCGCGCCCTCCAGGCCGACGCGCTGGAACAGCTCGGATACGGCAGCGAGAACGGCACCTGGCGCAACTTCTTCCTCATGGGAGCCCTGGAACTGCGCCACGGCCCGGTCGGCACTCCCACCGACACCGCCTCGCCCGACCTCCTGGCCGCGCTGACCCTGGACCAGCTCTTCGACGCCCTCGCCATCCGGGTCGACGGCCCGCGCAGCTGGGACGCGGACATCGCCGTGCGCTGGAACCCGAGGGGCGGCGACCCGGTCACCCTGCGCCTGCGCAACGGCGTCCTCGTCCGCGTCACCGGCACCGGCCCCGCCGCGGCCGACCCGGACGTCGAGTTCACCCTCGACGAGGCGGACCTGCGCGCCGTCCTGCTCGGCACCATGACCCCGGCGGAACTGGCGGCCCGGGACACCGTCAAGGTCGTCGGCGACACCGGGAGACTCACCGAACTGCTCGGCCACCTCGGCGCTCCGGACCCGGACTTCGCCATCGTCACACCATGACCCGACGGCCGGGCCGCGCACGCGCACGGCCCCGGACGAGGAGTCCGGGGCCGTACGGAACGCCTCCCCGGGGGAGAGGAACCCCGGGCCGGAGTGGTGACGCGCTGTGTCCCGGCAGGATTCGGACTAGGCCGCCGGTGCGAGGCCCGTCCCGCCGGGAAGGTCCGCCTCGGCCAGTTGCGCGGTCAGCGCGGTCCGGGCGCGAGCTACTCGCGAGCGCACCGTCCCCACCGGGCAGCCCGCCGCGCGGGCGGCCTCGGCGTAGGAGAGTCCGAGGACCTGGGTGAGCACGAACGCCTGCCGACGGTCGTCGGGGAGAGCGGCGAGGAGTTCCTCCAGCGCCACCCCCTCCTCGAAACCGGGCAGGGCGAGCGGCTGCGTGCGCTCGACGGTCACGCGCCAGTCGTCGGTGTCGGCGAGCAGGGGGCGTGCGGCAGCTCTGCGGAAGTCGTCGACGACGGCGCGGCGCGCGATGGCGAGCAGCCAGGTACGGGCCGAGGAACGGCCCTCGAAACGGTGCAGGCTCCGCAGGGCCCGCAGGAACGTGTCCTGCGCCAGGTCCTCGGCCCTCTGCGGATCGGCGGAGAGGTGCGCGACGTAGCGCACGACGTCGCGGTGCAGCGCCCGTACGAAAGCCTCGGCCGCCTCCGTGTCCCCGGCGCGGGCGGCGAGCGCCCAGCCTGTGGAGACCGTGTCCTCCTGGGTCCTGTCTCCGGGGGCGGAAGCGCGTTGTGGCCCGCGGCGGGCGGGCAGCATGGTGTTCATCGCCAGGTGTGTCCTTCACGGATCTGTCCGGCACCCGGGCATCCGGTCATGGCGCGCGTGCGGACGCCGTACCCGGTTCGGGCACGCCACACCGCGCGGAACGGCCCCGGGGTCTCCGGTGAATGGGGGCATCCGCACCCTTCGGGGCCGGATGTGCCGGAGGACGCCCGCTTCGCGGGGGCATGGCGGCCGGCGGCCGGTCGTCGACGGGCCGCGTGCCATGGAAGTACGTCCTCCGGAATGCCTGCCGCGTGGTCAGAACGCGGCGAGCACCGCCGGAGGCCCGCGCCGGTCGAGCGCGCGGGCACACCGGAGCCCCTGCGGCAGCCGGTCGCTGAGACCCCGGCTGGGGCGCAGGCGGCGGCGCGGGGGAGGGAGAGGCGCGGTGAGCAGAGGGCGGAGGGGGCGCAGGAGCCGGGCCGCGACGGCGCGCAGGACCTGGAAGGTGGCCCGTTCGCCCTGGGCGAGCCACAGACCGCAGACGAGCGCGGCGAGGAGGTGTGCGGCGAGCATTCCGGTCGAGGACATCCCGGCCATGTCGTGGCTCAGATGACCCATCGAGCCCATGTGGCCCATCGAGCCCATGTGTTCCATGGCGCCGGAGTGGTCCATGCCGGCCATGTGGTCCATCCCGGCCATGTGGTCCATGGCAGCGGAGTGGTCCATCCCGGCCGCGTCCGTCCCGCCCGTATCGCCTGTCGCCACGACGCAGGTGCCCGCCCGAGAGGCGTACGTACTGCCGTCCGCCGGGCAGAGGTTGTCGGCGAGGACGCGCGCGGGCGAAGACGTGGCGAGGGAGCCGAGAGCGGTCTGCGCGGCGGTGAAGGCACTGTGCAGCACGGACTGTGTCGCCACGGCGAGACCGGTGACGAGCCAGGGGCCGCGCTCCCGGGCGGCGAACCACCAGCCGGGGACCGCGATCGCCAGGAAAGCGGCGGCGAGCACCCAGAACGGAAGGGGGCTCTCGGACATGAGGACGTGTCCTGTCGCGGCGAGCGTGACGGAGGCGATGGCGAACATCGCCGCTCTCACCGCACGTCCGACCGGTCCCGCCTCCATGGCGACTCATCCTCCCATCGCGGGGCGCCGGTGGACATGGCGCGGCGTCCGAATCATCGCCGATGCCGGGAAAGCCCCTGCCGGTAGCGGAATCCGGCATATGCGGGAGATGCGGGAGACGCTGACTGCCGAGGGGCGCATGGCACTAACCGCGCCTGGACCGTGCTCTCACGCCGTCACCGTGCCGGGCCGGACGACGGTCGCCTCGACGGTCACGGGGGCGCGGTGCGCGAAGTGCAGGGTGAAGGCGACGCGTTCGCCGGGCCGCCATGTCTCCAGGGGCCGAACGGTCACGTCGATCCCGTGCGGTGCCATGGTCAGCCCGCCCCGGGCCGGGACGGCAGCGGAGTCCACCGGCCGTCGGTACGCGGCGCCCGAGGACGTCATGTGGTGCCGGCTCAGGACGGGTTGTACGGCAGTGTCCGGAGAGGTGACCGCGATGAGCCGGTCGGCGGAGCCGCCGTCGTTGGTGAGGGTGAAGAAGGCGGCGGTCTCCGGGGTCGTGCCGAGCGGCTGGAAGACGTACGCCTCGGTGACGGCGACGTCCGGCGGGGTGCCCGCGCGCCCGCCCGCCGTCCAGGCGACGAGTCCCGCGAGCGCGAGACCGCAGGCGAGGAGGGGAACGCCGACAGCGGCGACGGAGGCGCGGAGCCGGGTGGGCGGCGGAGCCATTCTCACCGTTCTCCCTCGTGGCGGTACGCGGTGGGGTCCGCCGGTGCACGGCGGCAGGTGTCAGCGGTCGTCGGCGGCGAACAGCGTGGCATCAGAACGCGGCCCCGGACGAAGGACGACGCCCGGCGGCGGCGGTGGAGGGCTGCCAGCGGCTCAGGCGGAGGCTGCCGAGGACGACGAGGACGGAGCTGAGGGACATCGCGGCGGCGGCGAGCATCGGGTCGAGCAGGCCGACCATCGCGAGTGGGATCGTCACGGCGTTGTAGCCGAAGGCCCACAGAAGGTTGCCGCGGATGGTGACGAGGGTGCGGCGGGCGAGGCGTACGGCATCGGCGAGGACCTCGATGTCGTCGCGGACCAGGGTGATGTCGGCGGCACCGATGGCGACATCGGTGCCGGTGCCCATCGCGATGCCGAGGTCGGCCTCGGCGAGCGCTGCCGCGTCGTTGACCCCGTCACCCACGACGGCGACCCGGAGGCCCTTCTCCCGCAGCTCCCGGACGAGTTCCGCCTTGCGCTCGGGGGTGCACCGTGCGTGTACCTCCTGGATGCCCAGCACGGAGGCGACGGCGCGCGCGGGTTCCCCCTGGTCGCCGGTGGCGAGGACGGGGCGCACGCCGAGACGGCGCAGGCGGTCGACCGCGTGGTAGCTGCCGGGGCGCACCACGTCCCCGAGCGCGAGTACGGCCTCGGGCCGTCCGTCGACGTGCACGACGACCGGGGTGTGCGCCGCGCTCAGCGCCGCGGCCAGCCCCGAGTCCAGTTCCCCGGGCAGCTCGCCCTCCGGGGCGCAGACCTCGACCGGCTTCCCGTCCACGCGGCCGTGCACGCCGTTTCCCGGGGTCGCGGCGAAGCCGGTGAGCGCCTCGGACCGCACGGTGCCCTCGGCGAGGACGCGCCGGGCGTGGAGCACGACGGCACGGCCCAGGGGGTGTTCGGAGCCCGTCTCGACGGTCGCGGCCAGACGCAGGGCTTCCTCGGCCCCGATGCCGTTCTCGCGCGAGGTGACGGCGGTGACGGTGAGGTGGCCCGAAGTGAGGGTGCCGGTCTTGTCGAGGACGACGGTGTCGATCCGGCGCAGCGATTCGAGTGCCTGCGGCCCTTTGACAAGGACGCCGAGCTGGGCGCCGCGTCCGGTCGCGGCCATGAGGGCGGTGGGCGTGGCGAGACCGAGGGCGCAGGGGCAGGCGACGACGAGGACCGCGACGCAGGCCGTGAGGGCGGGCTGCGGGTCGGCACCCGCGCCGAGCCAGAAGCCGAGGACCGTGACGGCGAGGGTGAGGACGACGGGTACGAAGACCCCGGCGACGGAGTCGGCGAGCCGCTGCGCGCGCGCCTTTCCGGACCGGGCCTCGGCGACGAGTGCGGTGATACGGGCGAGCCGGGTGTCGGCGCCGACGGCGGTGGCCCGCACGAGGAGGAGCCCGCCCGCGTTGACGGCGCCCCCGATGACGGCCGAACCGGCTGCCACCTCGACCGGTCGGGTCTCGCCGGTCACCAGGGACAGGTCCACGGCGGACGTGCCCTCGACGACCTCGCCGTCCGTGGCGACGCGCTCCCCGGGCCGTACGAGGAAGACCTGGCCCGCCGCGAGGCGGGCGGCGGGGACGGTGCGTTCGACGGCCCCGCTCCGTACGGTCACCTCCTTCACACTCAGCTCGGCGAGTGCGCGCAGCGCGGCCGAGGTGCCGCGCAGGGCGCGCGCCTCCAGGTGGCGGCCGAGCAACACGAAGAGCGTGACGCCGACCGCCGCTTCCAGGTAGACGTGCGCGACCCCGTTCGAGGCGGCCGGCAGCAGTGTGAACGGCATCCGCATCCCCGGACGGCCCGCACCACCGAGGAACAGCGCGTAGGCCGACCAGCAGAAGGAGGCGAGCACGCCGAGCGAGACGAGCGTGTCCATCGTGGCCGCCCCGTGGCGCAGTCCGCGCAGCGCACGCCGGTGGAAGGGCCACGCGCTCCAGAAGGCCACGGGAGCGGCGAGCACGAAGCACAGCCACTGCCAGTTCCGGAACTGGAGCGCGGGCACCATCGACAGCACCAGGACGGGGACGGCGAGGAGCGCGGTCACGACGAGTCGTTGCGGGACGCCCGGTTCGGCGTCCTCCTCCTTCCGCGCCGCCTCCTTCGAGGGCGGCTCCGGCAGGCGGGCCGAGTAGCCGGCCTTCTCGACAGCCTCGACCAGCGGCCCCGTACCGAGGCGGACCGGGTGCCGGACCCGGGCCGTGCCGGTGGCGAGGTCGACGGAGGCGGTCACGCCCTCCAGCGCCCCGAGCTTCTTCTCCACCCGGCGCACGCAGGCCGCGCAGGTCATGCCGCCCACGACGAGTTCGGTCGTGGCGAGCGGCTGCGGCGCGGTCTCCTGGGGCATCAGTGACCTCCTCCATGCCCCATGCCGCCCATGTCGCCCGTGCCGGGGTCGTCGTCGTGCGATACCCCGCGCATGCCGGGAGCGACCGGCCCGGCGAGTCCGCCCACGCCGTACGAGACGGCGAAGAGGGCCACGAGCAGCAGCAGAAAGCCGCCGAACAGCACGTATGGCAGCGAGGAGGCGGAACGCCGGCCGGCGGAGGGCGTCACCGAGTGGTCCATGAAGAGGCTCCGGCGAGAGTGCGGGCTTTGCGGTCCAGAGGTCGGCCACGCCCGCCCGTGAGTTCCCCGGCACATGAGTGGCGTGCGCCACATGGTCAACACCTGCTCCACGCGCCTTTGTCGTACCAGCGGGGCCGGTACGAGGAGGGAGGAGATGCGCACGGAGAGGGCTCGCAGCGCGCTCCCGTGTCAGATCATCACGACGAACATGACCGCCATGCCCAGGGCCATCACCCCGTGGCAGCCCAGGTCCCACGCGGCCTGCGCGCCATCGGCCGGGACCGCGCCATCGGCCGGGACCGCGCCATCGGTCGGACGAGGCGTCAGGCGGCCCGTGTCGAAACCCTTGGCCAGCCACCACAGCCCGAGCACCAGCAGCACGAGGGCGAGGGCCCCCGCACCCCAGCGGTCACCCGTGCCGCTGAGCGTCATCGTCGCGGTCGCGCCGGGACCGGGCATGTCCATCCCGGGCATGTCGTGAGCGTTCCCGCCACCCATCGGGCCCATCGAGGTGCCCCAGGACATCACGGCGACCATCCAGGCCATCGCCCCCGTCATCACGGTGTGCGGCAGCGCGTTCATCACCGCGCGCCGCCGGGGCCCCGGTCCGCTCGACGGGGCCGGGGCGGCCAGCGGGAACCAGGCGGCGGCGGCCGAGAAGAACACCACCTGCGGGACGGCCGGCAGGTCCATCCCCCAGGGCCACACCATGGCGAACATGGCCAGGGCCATGACGGCGTGCAGTCCGTGTGCGAGCCACGCGGTCCACACATGGGCGCGGGCCGCGAACGTACGCCGCAGGGCGTGGGCGGCCAGTGCGCAGAACAGCATCGTCAGAATCCAGCGCAGCCCGGTGGCAGCGATCATCGGGCCATCTCCTTTGCCGCTTCCCCGCGCGCTTCGGTGCGCGTGTACTCGCGGCGACGCAGGGCCGCCACCACGAGGTCCACGAGCAGGAAACAGACGAGGGGCAGTCCGAACAGGGGCAGGTAGTAGGCGAGGACGGCGGCCACGACGACGAGCGGTGCCATGACCTTGCCCGGCACCCGTCGCCAGGCCCCGCGCGCGGGCGGGCGTCCGAGCCGGGGCCCGGCCGTACGGCCGGGCCTGCGCAGCCACCACATGCGGTAGCCCCACAAGATCATTCCGATCAGCGCGATCGCGATGAGCGCGAGCACGATCTGGTTCGCCGGGCCGAAGAGCAGACCCATGTGTGCGTCGATGCCCCAGCGGGTGAGCTTCGCGAGAAGGGGGTAGTCGTCGAAGGCCAGCTTCGCGGTGACCTCGCCGGTGGCGGGATCGATGGCGACCGAGTCCTGCTGCTCCGGCCAGTGCCGGGTGTTCTCGCGCACGACGTACGCGCTCTTCGCATCGGCGGGCGGGGTGATGACGAGCTTGCCGCGCAGTCCCTCCGCACGGGCGACACGTACCGCGTCATCGAGCCCGATGTCCTGTGTCGCGTGCGACGAGGACCCACCGACGCCGCCGTGGTGAAGTGTGCCGGAGAGCGACGGGCCGGCTCCTCCGAGCGCGTCCTGGATCCTGCCGATCTCGGCACCCGCGTGCGCGGACCACGTCAGACCCGTCGCCGACAGGCCGAGGAGACCGATCGACACCCACAGCCCGATCGACCCGTGCCAGGACAGGGTCCGCCTGCGTCCCCCGGGGGCGCGACGCGGCAAGAACTTCCGCAGCCGCGCGCGGCCACGGGGAGCACCGAGCCACAGCGCGAGCCCGCCCAGCACCTCGACCCACAGCCAACTGGCTGCCATTTCACTGTAGTTGCGACCGGCTTCGCCCAGGTGGAGGGTGCGGTGCAGGCCGTCGAACCAGGACCGCACCGGCAGCCACTCACCGAACGTACGCAGCGTGCCGCGCACCTCGGCGTCATACGGATCGACGAACGCGGTCCGTGTGTAGCCCTCGGGGAGTCCCTCGACATCGAAGGTGACCCGGGTGGTGTCGGCGTCCCCCGCACCCTTGGTCACGGACACGAGCCGCCCGCCGGGTACCGCCTGGCGCGCCGCCTCGACCTGGGTGGCGAGCGGCTTCTGCCGCCCGCCCGGCGTGACCTTGAGCTCGTGCCGGTACACGACGGACTCGATCTGCGGGGTCGCCGTGTAGAGGAGCCCCGTCACGGCGGCGACCAGCAGGAACGGGCCCACGAGGATGCCCGCGTAGAAATGCAGCCGCAGCAGGAGCGGCCGCAGCCCGCTCCACGCACTGCCGCCGTTCTTCGATGTGAGGGGCGTGAGGGGCGTGAGGGTGCTGAATTCCTCAGCCGGCGCCGCCTGTTCGGGGGAGCGTCGGCGGGGTGGCGGAACGGACGGCGACGCGGCAGGCGTGGTCTCGGTCATCGAAGCTTCCTCGGGCGTGGACCGGCGGGGGCGGTACGTACAGGAGTCGGTGCGAGAGAGGCGCGAGTTCCCCGAGTGCGGTGTGACGCAGGACGTATGGCGTGTGCGGTTCTGCTGCGTGTCCGGACGGAGACGGCGGGCAAGCGCGTCCGGAGGGAGGTGGCGGGCAAGCGTGTCCGGCGGTGAGTTCCCCTTCCTGCGGAGGGGTGCTGTGCCAGGAAGTCGTGCCCGGGGTGCGGCTGGTTCCCGGCGACATGCGGGCGATCCTCACGAACGGGCTGCGCGTCCTCCCGCGCTCCGAAGCCGCCCCGCCGCTCGGCACCCCTCGACATGTCCGCGCGGCATGTCCCGGGAACTTTCCCGCACCCGCCCCCGACCACTGCAACGGTGCCTCGAAGCACCGCACTTCATTCCGAGGAGACCTCCATGCCGACACGCGCGCCGGCAACGATCGTTCTCACGACCGCCCTGTTCCTCACCGCGGCCGCCTGTTCCACCCCGTCCTCCGGCACATCGGAAACGAGCACCGCCGACAAGCTGTCCCCCGCCTCCGAGGGCCACCACCCCGTCACCCTCAAGAACTGTGGATCCACCCAGAGGTTCACCGAAGCGCCCGGCCGCATCGTCGTCATGAACGGAGCCTCGGTCGCCGAGGTCTCCACCCTGCTCGCCCTCGGCCTGGGGGACCGGATCGTCTCCAACCAGCAGATGTACGGCATGTCCGAAGTCCCGGGCCGTGCCGAGGAGATAAGAAAGCTGCCCACGGGCGGGGTGGAGCCGAATGATGTCGTCGACATCCCGCGCGAGGCCATGCTCGGACTGCGACCCGACTTCGTGCTCTCCAACACCTCGTACGGCTTCGACGCCAAGAACGGGTTCGCCACACGAGCACAGCTCGACGAGGTGGGCGCGCGGACCTACGTCTCGCCGCAGGGCTGCGGCCAGGACAACTCGAACATGACGATCGACGACAGCTACCTCCTGCTGAGAGACATGGGCAAGATCTTCGGCGTCGAGGACAAGGCCGGGAGACTGATCGACACCGAACGGCAGAACATCGCCGACGTGGTGGAGAAGGTCGGCGACGCGAAGAAGCCGAAGGTCATGGTGATCTTCTCCAACATGACCATGGGCAGCAACGACTTCAGTTCGATCGCCGCCAAAGGCATCTACAACGACATCCTCGCCAAGGCGGGCGGAAGCAACGCCTTCGAGAACGCCTCGAAGGGCTCCTTCGCCGACCTCAGCAAGGAGAAGGTGGCCGCCACCGACGTGGACGCCCTCGTCGTCGTCAGCTACAACGACCCGAATCCGACGGCGTACGCGAAGAAGCTGTTCAAGGAGTTCCCCCAGTGGCCCGCGGCCAAGAAGAACAAGTTCGTCGTGCTGTCCGACTCGATCTACCTCGGCCCCAGCAACGACGTGGCCGTCCGGAAGATCGCCAGGATGCTCCATCCCGACGCCTTTTGAGCCGCCTCCCGCTGTGGGCGGGCGTCCTCCTGCTGACGGCCGCGTTGATGCTGTCGACGCTGCTCGCCATCGGCATCGGCGCGGTCGGCGTCCCGGTCGGCGACGTCTGGACGGTCGTCGTCCACCACATCACCGGCCAGGGGCCGGTCGACGACGTGGCACTGGACCAGATCGTCTGGCAGTTCCGCACCCCGCGCGTCGTCCTCGCGGCGGTCGCCGGGGCAGGTCTCGCCGTCTCGGGCGCGGTCCTCCAGACCCTCGTCTCCAATCCGCTCGCCGATCCCACGGTGCTCGGCTTCTCCCACGGGGCATCGCTGGGCGCGGTCCTTGTGATCACGCTCGGCGGGGCCGGACTCGGCGGCCTCGGCGTCTCGGGGGCGGCCTTCGTCGGGGCGCTGGTGGCGGGGGTGCTGGTCTTCGCACTCGGCCGGCGTGCGGGGAGGCTCGCGCCCACCCGGCTCGTGCTCGCCGGGGTCGCCGTCGGCTACGTGCTGCTCTCGGCGACGAGCTTTGTGCAACTGAGGGCCACGCCGACCGAGCTGCGGACCGTCATGTTCTGGATGCTGGGCAGCGTCTCCGGCGCCCGCTGGGAACAACTGCCCACCGTCACCACCGCGGTGGTCCTGGGCACCGCCCTGCTCGCCCTCTTCGGCAGACGACTCAATGCGCTGCTCGCCGGGGACGAGTCGGCGACCGCGCTCGGCGTCGACGTCCACCGCACCCGCGCCGTACTGCTCGTGGTGAGCGCGCTCCTCACCGGGACGGTCATCGCCGTCGCGGGCGGTATCGGCTTCGTCGGCCTCATGATCCCGCACCTCGTACGCCTCGGCCTCGGCGCCGACCACCGCAGACTGCTCCCGCTGGCCGCGCTCCTCGGGGCGGTCTACCTCGTCCTCGTCGATCTGCTGTCCCGTACCGTCGACCGACCCAACGAACTGCCGCTGGGCATCCTCACCGCACTGCTCGGCGCACCGTTCTTCCTCTGGCTGCTGCGCCGCAACAAGGGGCTGGACTCCGCATGAGACTCACCGTGAACGGCCTCCACGTCGCCCTCGACGACACCCCGATCCTGCGGGACGTGAGCCTGGAAGTGACCCCCGGGCAGATCGTCGGCCTGGTCGGCCCCAACGGCAGCGGCAAATCGACCCTCCTGCGGGCCGTCTACCGCTCGCTGCGCCCGGTCGCCGGTGTGGTGGAGGTGGGCGGCCAGGACGTGTGGCGACTGTCCTCCCGCGCCGCCGCCCGGCACACCGCGGCGGTCCTCCAGGACGGGGCGGGCGCGGGCGGACTGACGGTCGCCGAGACGGTGGCCCTCGGCCGCACCCCGCACCACGGGATGCTGGGACGCGACGGCGGGCGCGACCGGCTCGCGGTCGTGGAGTCCATGGAGAGCTGCGGCATCGCGCACCTCGCCGCACGCGACCTCACCTCCCTCTCCGGCGGCGAGCGCCAACGCGTCCTCCTGGCCCGCGCGCTCGCTCAGACTCCCGAGGTCCTCGTGCTCGACGAGCTGACCAACCACCTCGACATCCGGGCCCGCTTCGCACTCCTGGACCTGATCAGGAGCACCGGGATCACCACCCTCGCCGTCCTGCACGACCTCGACCTCGCCGCCCGCCTCTGCGACCGTCTCGTAGTCCTCCACCAGGGCCGTGCCGTCGCCGCCGGACTGGTACTCGACGTCCTCACCCCCGCCCTCTTCCGGGAAGTCTTCGGCGTCCGAGCCCATACCGGACGCCACCCGGACGGAGTCGTCCGGATCACCTACGAGGCGGATCCGCTCGCCCCGAGTACCGGGGGCGGCCGGTGCCCCATCCCGGCCACCGACCCGCGTAATTGATCGCCCGTCCGGTGGCACGGCAGGGGGTACGGCAGGCTGCTCGGGGCGTCGACCGGGGCACGGATCACAAGACCCGGGGAGCCGGTCCACCGTCCGGCACGACCCCCGAGCAGGGAGCAACGATCACCGGGCAGGAGTTCCACAGCTCCACCCCGGCCCTGATCAACTCCAGTACCGCGCGTTGCTCGCCGGGCGTCCACGCGGCGCACTCACCCTCGAACAGCTTCTCGTAGGCGCTGTTCTGCACTGTTCCCTGCTCCGGCAGCTGGTGGACCGCGTCGAGACCCCGGGCCAGATCCTCGAAGAAGTTCCAAGCCTCCAGCACCGCGCCCGGCGGTACCTTTCGGCGCACCGGATCCTCCAGCCAGTGCTGGACGCGGCAGAGCTCCAGCGTGCCGGCCTCGGAAGCGGCGAGCTCCCTGCCTCGTCGGCGCACATGCACCCGCGCCTGCCGAACAGTCACAAACACCGGCACTTGCCGCCGGCCGTTGTCCTGCACCACCAACACCCGGTCGGGTTCGTCGCCCCGCCCACCGATCCACAGAACCACCGCACTGCGCCCGCGCCCACGCACCCGGTACGCATAGAGACTCCCGCCTCCACCGCGGCGTCCGGTCACGAACCCATCTGCCGTCTCGATCTTCGTCACACCCCCACACCGACAGGACCCGCAAGAACCGTCGCGGCCATTCTCCGCAGAGTCCGGCGGATCGGAACCCCGGAGAGCTCCGCTACTTGGCCAGCGATCCGAGCAGCGCCACTGACTGCTCGATCTCCTCGGGGACCCCTCGCCCGTCGAGCACAACCCGCTGCCCGCAATACCCCCGGCACTCCGGCCTCGGACCGGGCCGCAGGAGCCTGTCCAAGCGGTCGACGAGGTACTCGTCGCGGCGCCGGGCCGGTTCGTCCTTCGCAGTCGTGAGGCCCACCCTCTCCATCCCGGAGCATACGAGTACGCGCGCTGCAGGTGTGCCGCAGCAGGTCAGGAGCCCTCCCGCCCTTGCGGGCGGAAGGGCTCCTGACCTGCTGCTTTGCTGTGCCCCCGGCAGGATTCGAACCTGCGACACCCGCTTTAGGAGAGCGGTGCTCTATCCCCTGAGCTACGAAGGCGGGGGCTTGTAGGAATCCTTGAAGAAAACCCAGAGAGTGGATCTTCCGCTAGGCGTACAAGCCCGCTGGTCGGACGAGGTGTGGCACCTCCCGTGTTCTTGCCTGGACGGGCGGTGCGGCGTACCAGTGGCCAACCAGGGACAGCCTAGCGGATGCGGGTTGATGGGGAGGTCCTGTATCGGGTTGGTTGGGCAGGGCGCTCCCGGCAGGCTTCTGACCTGCTGATTCTTTGGCACGCGGGTGGCCGGAGGGGAAAGGATGCGTGATCGGCGCTGGTGATCTATCCGTTCCGGGTGTTCTGTCGGTTGCTGGCGAGGGGCGGTGGGGGCGGTGCGCGACCGTGTCCTGCCATGCGCCGAACGGGAGTATGGGCGCGAACGGGGTGCCGCGACGGCTTGCTTGCTGCTTCCTGGAGCCCATGGGCCGGGTTTCGCCAAGGGGCGGCCGGTTTGCCCGGGCGCCCCTTGGGTGCGGAGGCACGGAGCATTTGTCAGTAGGAGTTGCCGGTGGAGACCGCCTTCGCAGTTACTCCTTCTTGTCCTCGCCCTCGGCCTCTTCGTCGGGTTCGGTCGGGGTTTCGGGCACGTCGGGTTCGTCAGCCGGTGTGCTGCCATCGGGCGTGACCCGGTCGTCGGGGGTGATGGTCACCGGCTGGCCTGCCGCGGACAGTCCGGTCAGGCTTTCCTTGACGCGGTCGCAGAGAACGGTGGCCATGCGCGGATGGTTGTCGGCAAGCCACTTGCCGGCCTGCTTTCCGTGTCCGAACGCTTTGAGTAGCCGCTGTCGTTCCGATCTTGAGGGGTGTGTCTCGAAGGGGAGTTTCGCTTGGGTGGTTGCCGCCGGCTGCGGGCATGAAGGATGGGTCTCTCGGTGGCTCGGGGGTGCGAAGCCGACCGAGATCCAGGAGACCCTGTTGCCGCGGTTGTCCGTGCTCGTGCCGGTAGAGTTCAACTCGGTTGCTCCGGCGTGTGATTGTGTCGCTCACCGGTTCGGGAATGCGGCCGATCGCCCGGAGCGTGTCCGGCGGTATCCATCGGACATGACGGGCGCGGAGTGGGCCGTGGTCCGGTCGCTGCTGCCGGGGCCCGGTATCCGGGCGAGGACAGAACGGCGCGGCTCGATCACCCGGGGCTCCCCGCCAGGTCCGAGGGAGGCGTACATCCGGCGTGCCGGCGTCCGCCCTGCGTGCTGGCCGGCACCTGAACATTTCCACGGAACGGGGCCGGGGCCGGGGCCGCCGGAACGCGTCGGCGACCCCGCGGGTCGTCTTCCCGCCTGTCTCTGCCTGGATCAGCGGCACAGCGCCGTGTCGACGGCAGCCTCCACCCGCTGGGAGGCTGCACCCGTCGGGGCGGTGGTTACCGCGATGCCGGCGGCACGTCCGTCCTCTGTGACGCCTCCTCGTGTCCGGTATCCCAGGGCGGTTCCGCCGTGACCCCAGTAGACGCCGCCGCATGACAGCGGCGTGCTGGTCAGGCCCAGTCCGTAGCGGACGCCGGGGCCGCGTGCCTCTGCGGGGACGGTGGTGCGCATCTGGGTGAGCTGGGCCGGGGGCAGGAGTTTGCCGTCGAGGAGGGCGGTGTAGAAGCGGTTGAGGTCGCTGTTGGTGGAAACCAGAGCACCCGCAGCCCACCCCATGGACATGTCCATGGTGGTGTAGTCGATCAGAGGTCCGTCGGCCGCTTCCCGTTCGTAGCCCTTGGGGTGGGGCTCGTGGAGGGTCGTCTCTCCGGGGGCGGGGAAGTAGGTGTGGCGCAGTCCGATGCGGTCGATGATGCGCCGGTTGATCTCCTCGCCCATGGGGCGGCCGGTGACCTTCTGGATGATCAGGCCTGCGACCAGGTAGTTCGTGTTGCTGTACTCCCACTTCGCGCCCGGGGAGAAGTGGGCCTTCTGCGCGAGGGCGCCATCAAGCAGGTCGCGTGGCTCGAAGTACCGGTACCGGACGGCGGGGAAGTCCGCGAAGACGGGGGACTCCATGTATTCGGGCAGGCCGCTGGTGTGCTGGAGGAGTTGGCGGACGGTGATGTGGCGTCCGTCGATCCCCTCACCGCGCAGCAGGCCGGGCAGGTAGGTGTCGACGGGGGCGTCCAGGGCGATCTTCTTCTCGGCGACCAGCTGCAGCGCGACCACGGCCGTGAATGCCTTGGTGTTGCTGCCCGCGCGCACCTGCCCGTCCTTGGGTACCTTCGCCCCGGTCCTGAGGTCGCCGACACCCGCGGTGTAGTTACGCGTCCGGCCTTCGCGGTCCACGACGCTTGCCAGCGCAGCGGGCATCCGGTCGTCGTCCACCAAGGCGTTCAGGCTGCTTTGAACGGGGTCCGGCCTGGCGGCGGAGGCCGCGGACGGGAACAGTGCACCGGTGGTCATGACGGCCCCGGTGAGCACGGTCACGGCGAGCAAGGCCTTACGCCGGCCGCCTCGCGAAAGAGTGGGGCGGAACCTCGGCGATACACGTGCGTGCATGGAACAACTCCTGTCGTGACAGTGGAGAGCAAGCGAAGAGCGAGTCGGTACGCGCCCCGGTGACAGTGGCGGATTTCGACTCCGGACCGGATAAGGGCTCTTGCAGGATGTGGGGCCATGCCGGACGGCCCGTCGCTCCGGTGGCCCGGCGACGCTCGTGGGCACGGGCCCGCCGGGGTATCGGTCGCCGTTCCCGCGAGCGGGAGCGGCGACCGATACCGTCAAGCGCCGGTGGCGGCAGGGGCCCGCCCACCGGCCTGACCCGCCCTCATCGGGCGTCTGCGGCCGCGGTGCGGGAGCGGCGGCTTTTCGGTTGGATCAGTGAGGGTTTCAGCGGCACAGGGTCGTTTCGACGGCGGCCTGTGCGTGCTGTTCGGTGGCGCTGTCGCCCGGCATGGCGGTCAGTGCGATGTTGACCGCACGGCCGTCCTCCGTGACACCTCCCAAGGTGGCGTATCCCGGAATGGTTCCGCCGTGGCCCCAGTAGACGCCGCCGCACGGCAGCGGCGTGCTGGTCAGGCCCAGTCCATAACGGACACCCGGGGCGCCTGCGGGGACGGTGGTGCGCATCTGGGCGAGCTGGGCCGGGGGCAGGAGTTTGCCGCCGAGGAGTGCGGTGTAGAAGCGATTGAGGTCGCTGTTGGTGGTGATCACCGCACCCGCGGCCCAGCCCCAGGACGGGTCGAGTTCGGTGACATCGCGCCAGGGCGAGTCGGCTGTGTCCCGGTGGTAGCCCTTGGCGTGGGGCTCGCGGATGGTCATGTCTCCGGGGGCGGGGAAGTAGGTGTGGCGCAGGCCGATGCGGTCGACGATGCGCCGGTTGATCTCCTCACCCAGCGGGCGGCCGGTGACCTTCTGGATGATCAGGCCCGCGACCAGGTAGTTCGTGTTGTTGTACTCCCACTTCGCGCCCGGGGAGAAGTGGGCCTTCTGCGCGAGGGCGCTGTCGAGGAGCTCGCGCGGCTCGTAGTACCTCTGCGGATCCTCGAGGACCGCGCGCTTGTCCAGGTATTCGGGCAGGCCGCTGGTGTGCTGGAGGAGTTGGCGGACGGTGATGTGGCGTCCGTCGATGCCTTCGCCGCGCAGCAGGCCGGGCAGGTAGGTGTCGACGGGGGCGTCCAGGGCGAGCTTTTTCTCGGCGACCAGCTGCAGCGTGACCACGGCCGTGAAGGCCTTGGTGTTGCTGGCCGCCCGTACCTGCCCGTCCCTGGGTACCTTCGCGCCGGTCCTGAGGTCGCCGACACCTGCGGTGTAGTGATGCGTCCGGCCCTTGCGGTCCGCGACGCTCGCCGACGCGGAGGGTATCTGGTCGTCGACCACCAAGGTGTTCAGGCTTTTCTGAACGGGGTCCGGCTTGGCGGCGGAGGCCGCGGACGGGAACAGTGCACCGGTGGTCATGACGGCCCCGGTGAGCATGGTCACGGCGAGCAAGGTCTTGCGCCGGCCGCCTCGCGAAAGAGTGGGGCGGAACCTCGGCGATACACGTGCGTGCATGGAACAACTCCTGTCGGTAGGGGAACAACGTCAGTGGGTCAGGGAGAGGTGGTCGTGGTGCGACGGGCCTGCCGGTGGCTCGGCCTGGTCCTGTGATGGTCGCGGCGCATGAAGGAACGGCCCTCCTCCCGTGCCCCCGCCCGAGGACGGGGAGTATGGGTGAGGCGGGACCTGGTTCCGCTACGTGATTCGAGGAGACCTTCGGCGGCGCAGCAGCCGGTGGGCGGGCAGCATGACAGCCGCCGTGCCCGACAGGAACACCGTGCCGAGTACGGCCGCGCAGACCGAGGGGGACACCGACAGCGCGGACAGACCGGTCACCGCGCCGCCGAAGGTCAGCAGCGTCACCGCCGCGACCAGGGAGCCGACGGCGGCCCCCGTGCCGAGTACGAGGCAGGTCTCCAGCCGCAGCATCGCCAGAACCTGGCCGCGGGTCGCGCCGATGAGCCGGAGCAGCGCCAGTTCACGACGGCGGGACGCGGTGGCGACGGCCAGCGTGGTCACCACGCCGATCAGGGTGAACAGGGAGATCGCCGCGACTGCGAGCAGTCCGGGCAGGGCCTGTTGGCGTGCCTTCTCGGTGAGGGCCGCACTGTACTGTCCGGCGGACGTGGCACGGGTCCCGGGGAAACGGTCGAGCACCGGTCGCAGGTCGGCCGCTCCCTTCACCAGGAGGTAGTCGTCGTGGCCCGCGTCGGTGACGTGGGCGGCGACCACGTCGTGAGGCAGCAGGACGTCCCCGAAGCCCTGTCCCCGGTCGTAGACGGCCACCACCTCGGGGCGGATCACGGTGCCGTCCCCGAGCCAGAGAGACACGGTCGAACCGACCTTGGCCGCGCTGGCCACGTTCGAACTGAGCGCGACCGTGTTCTTGCCGCGCAGACCCTTCAGCGAGCCCGCCTTCACGCCCGGGTCCAGATTGGGCAGTGCGCCCTTCACGCCTTGGGTGGGCAGGGACTGGAGCTGGGCCGCGACCGACATCACCACGGTGGTGCGTTTCACCGCGGTCACGGTCTCCGGTCCGGCCGTCCTTTCCACCGCCCGGTACATGGCCCGGGGCACGCCCGGCCCGTTCGAGACGAGGACCTGGTCCGCGTGCAGCCCCGCGGCTGCCTGCGTCCGGGTGGCGTTGACCGCGGTGGTCTGCACGAACAGCTGGCTGGCGCCGAAGGAGAGCGCGAGCGCGATCGGCGTGATCACCGACGCGAGTCGCACGGCCGCGGCGGTGGCCGTGTCGGTGGCGAGCCGGCCCGGGACCGGGAACAGGAGGCGCATGACGGGGCTGAGGACGACGATTCCCCCTCGGGCGATCGAGGGACCCAGGAGGGCCGCCGCCCAGATGAGGGAGAGTACGAGTCCGCCCATGGCCGCGGTCGCCACCTGCCCGCCGAACGCGAACGCGGTGGCGGCCGAAGCGAGACCGACGACCAGGAGCACCAGGCCGGTGATCACGCGCCAGCGCGGTAGCCGGGTCGGTTCGGCGGAGGTCTCGCTCACGGCCTGGGCCGGCCGGATCCGGGATACGCGTCGTGCCGCGAGCCAGGCGGAACCGACCGCGGTGAGCACCGTGAGCGCCAGGGCACCGACGACGGGCAACGGTCCCAGAGCGAGCCCCAGCCCCTGGGGCAGGACCCCCTGCTCGGCCATGAAGCGGTGCAGCAGGGTGCCGAGCCCGAGCGACAGCAGACCGCCCAGGAGCGACGCCGGTACCGCGACCTTGAGCGTCTCGCGGACGATCACCCTGCGGACCTGCCGGGGGGTGGCACCGATGGCGCGCAGGACGGCGAGCTCGCGGGTCCGGTCCCGTACGGACGTGTCCAGGAGACCGGTCAAGATCAGCAGCACCACCAGGAGGGCGACTCCGCCGATCGACGCACAGACGCCGATCAGGTCGAGTCGTGCCGCCGCCACCTCCGGGTTCTCGACGTCGCCACGGTCCGCGCCGGTCGCGACGACGAGACCGGGGGCGGCTGCCCGCAGCGACTGGGCGGACGTCTCCTTCGTGCCGAGCACGACCAGCGCGTCCGCGCGCCCGGGACGGCCGCTGAGGACCTGTGCCGTGTGCTGGCCGAACCAGACATCGCGGCCTGCGCCGGACCCGCCGGCCACCAGACCGCTGACGCGGTAGGGTTCCGGCGCCCTGCCGCCGACCTGGAGACGGACGGTGTCCCCGACGGCCCTGCCGCTGCCGGAGTCCACCGCGACTTCGTGTTCGGCCCGCGGGGCCCGGCCGGCGCGCAGTTCGACAGCGGTGAGCGCGGTCGCGTCCCAGCCGCGGCCGGTCCGCACGGCCCCGTCCGCGGTGACCACCGGCAAAGAGACGTCCGCGACCACCTCGGTGACCCCCGGTGCCGTGCGTACCCGGTCCGCCACCGATACCGGTACCCGGGCCCGTTCCACCAGCGGCCTGACATCGGTCTGGTCGTCCTTGACGACCTCGACGCGCTGGCTCGCGGCGACGACGGCCACGGCGCGCTCATAGCGGTCGGCCGAGCCGTGCGCCCGTAGCGCGGACTCCAGCAGGACCCCGAACGCGCCCGTCAACGCAGCCGCGCACACCAGTGCCACCGCCACTCCGGCGGCGATACCGCGCCTCACAGCGTCCCCCAGTGGGCCAGGACGGTTGCGGCGGAGGGAGCCGTCAGCTCGTCGACGATCCTGCCCTCGCTCAGGAAGACGACATTGTCGGCCCAGGCGGCGGCCACCGGGTCGTGGGTGACCAGCACGACCGTCTGCCCCATCTCGTCGACCGCGTCACGCAGCAGCTTCAGGACGTGCTCGGCCGACCTCGGATCCAGCGCGGCCGTCGGCTCGTCGGCGAAGACGATCTCCGGGCGGGTGACGAGCGCTCGGGCGACCGCCACACGCTGCTGCTGGCCGCCGGACAGACGTGCCGGGAGCCGGTCCAGGTGGCCGGCCATCCCCACGCGGTGGACCACTTCGTCCAGCCAAAGCCTGTCCGCCTGGCGGCCACCGAGGGACAGCGGGAGGGTGATGTTGCGCTCGACGTCCATCGAGGGCATGAGGTTGTAGCCCTGGAAGACGAACCCGATCCGTTCGCGGCGCAGCCGGGTCAGCTCCGTCTCGCTGAGCCCTCCCATGTCCACATCACCGAGCCGTACCGTTCCGCCGCTGGGCCGGTCGAGACCGGAGGCGCAGTGCAGGAAGGTGCTCTTGCCCGATCCGGACGGACCCATGATCGCGGTGAGACTGCCCTTGCGGAACCCCCAGCTGACCCGGTCCAGCGCGGTCACCTCGCCGTAGGACTGGGAGACCTCCTCCAGGGACACGGCGAACGGCGTGGCCCGGGTCGTCATCGGTTGCATGATGGGTCCTTCGGTTCCTCGATCGGTCAGAACGGGTACCGAACGTAATCGCGCAAGCCGAGCAGACGGCAGCGGTCCCTCTCCCGAACCGGGGGTGTAGCACGCTCCACCTGCAAGGTGTAGCGCGCACTTATGACAGGGGAACACCCGTGACGTACCGTCTTGCCCCATGGACCTGAAGGCAAGGGCGCTCCACAGCCTACGATCCGCGAGATATCTGCTGGGTGGGCTCACCACCGCTCTGCCTTCGCTGGCCGGTTACGTTCTGTTGCCGCTCGTCTGCTTCTCGCTGATCTTCGCCCCGGTCCTGCCGTGGGCGGTGCGGCCGTTGCGCGCCTTGACCGATGCCGAACGCCGACGCGCCGAACGCGTTCTCGGCCGCCCTGTGCGCCGGCCCTACCCGACGCCCGAAGGCAACGCCTACCAGCGGACGCTGCAACTGCTGCGGTTCCCGGGTACCCGCAAGGACACGGCGTGGATGCTGGTTCACGGCGTCGTGGGGCTCGTCCTTCCCGTCCTCGTCCTGGGAGTGCTGCTCAGTCTGCTGCTGACGATCTCCATCCCGCTGTGGTGGTGGACCGTTCCCGGCGGAACCCTCACCCTCCTCGCGGCCCCCCTCACCACCTGGATGCAGGCGATCGTCCTGTCCGCGGTGTGTGCCTGGCTCTTCGCTGCCCTCTTCTTGTGGCTGGCCCCCGCCGCGGTGAAGCTGGAGACGTGGATCGCAGAGATCATGCTCGGCACTTGGACCGGCGCCGGCCGGCGGATCGAGGAACTGACCGCCTCGCGCGCGGGCGCCCTCCAGGCCCACGAGGCGGAACTCCGACGGATCGAACGCGACCTCCACGACGGCACCCAGGCGCAGCTCGTGGCGGTGGCCATGCGCCTGGCCCTGGCCGAGCGCCGGTTCGACAAGGACCCGCAGAGTTCCAGGAGAATGATGCTCGACGCCAGGACCACCGTGGACGAAGCACTTGTCCAGCTGCGCACCGTCATCCGAGGTATCCACCCGCCGATCCTTTCCGACCGGGGACTGAACGGAGCCATCCGCTCCCTGGCCGCGGGCCGGCCGATCCCCACCACCCTGGATCTGCCCGAGACCGACCGCCGTCCCCCCGCCGCCGTCGAGGCGGCCGCCTACTTCGTGGTTGCCGAGGCGCTGACCAACATCGCCCGGCACAGCGACGCGAGCCGTGCTCAGGTGTCGCTCCGGTACGACGGGCCCACGCTGCGCGTCGTCGTGCGGGACGACGGGTGCGGCGGGGCCGCACCCGGCTCCGCCTCCGGCAGCGGACTCGCCGGGGTGCGCCGACGGGTCGCCGCCCTGGACGGTACGACGAGGATCGACAGCCCTGTCGGTTCCGGAACGACGATTGAGGTGGTGCTGCCGTGCGGATCGTGATCGCGGAGGACAACGTCCTTCTCCGCGAGGGCCTGATTCTGCTCCTGGAGGATGTCGGGCACGAGATCGTGGCCGTCGTGGGAAGCGGGCCCGAGATTGTCCCCGCCCTGCTCGAACACCGGCCGGACGTGGCGGTCCTGGACGTCCGGCTGCCGCCCGGATTCCGCGACGAGGGGCTGCGTGCCGCCATCGAGGCCCGGAAACTCATCCCCGGCCTGCCGCTCCTGGTGCTCTCCCAGTACGTCGAGGAGAGCTACGCCGCTGAACTGCTCGGACAGGGCGCCTCGGGGATCGGCTACCTGCTCAAGGACCGTGTGGGGCACATCGAGGAATTCCAGGACGCGTTGGAGCGCGTCGCTGCGGGCGGAACGGCGCTGGACCCCGAGGTCGTCTCCCAGCTGATGAGCCGCCGGGACCCGCTCGACGCGCTGTCCCCCCGGGAACGGGAGGTTCTCGGGCTGATGGCGCAGGGCCTGGACAATCCCACGATCGCCACGACCCTGTTCATCACCGAACGTTCCGTCAGCAAGCACATCGGCAGCATCCTCGCCAAGCTGAACCTGCCGCCGAGCGACAGCGGTCACCGCCGGGTCCTCGCGGTGCTTGCCTACCTGAACGCCTGACCCGCGTCCCGGACGGCCGTCCCGTACGGCGACGTGTCCGTCACCGCATGGGTGTAGCGGGCTACACCTCAGGTTCGGGGGGACGGTCCGATGTGCCGACCGGGGGTGCGGGGAGAAGGTGAACGGCGTAAGAGATCCCACCCCTGCCGCCCATCGGGCCGCCGGGGGCGCACAACAGGAGGAACCCCCTGATGAAGCCCGTGCTCTGGCTGCTGCTCTTCGTCTCCACGGTGGCGGCGGTCTACGTCAGCACCTTCGCCCACTACACCGGCACCATGAGGGTCCTGGCCGGGGTCGGCACCGGCGTCGTCTTCGTCGGATCGGCGCTGGGACTGTGGCTGACCAGCGGCAAGAAGTGACCCGTAGCGGCGAGAGCACCTGAGGAGGGGGTGTCCGGCAGCGAGCCGGACACCCCCTCCTCATGCGTGATGCGGAAAACGGACACCACCTCAGGAGGTGTAGTCCGCACCACTCCCGAACGGGGAGCCATCCCTGTCGTTCCGAAAAGACGCCGTTCATAGGCTCTTTTGTACGGACACAGGGCCTTCCTTTCCTCGCCTCTACGGAGAAGCAACTGATGCGCTCACTCACTCGAACCACGCGACGGCACATGGTGATCGCAGTATCGGCAGCCTGCCTGCTCGTTCCCCTGGCGGCCTGCACACCGGACGACGGACCGCGACCGGCCGCTTCCGCCACCTCGACCGGCGGAGCAGCCCCGTACGCTCCGAAGAACGACGGGAAGCGCGACGGACGATTGGACGAGCGGCTGGACCGCGCCACGATCCCGGAACTTCAGGAGGACATGAAGGGCAAGCGGCTGACGTCCAAAGAACTGACCCAGGCATACCTGGACCGGATCCATCGCCTCAACCCCCGCCTCAATGCCGTCGTCACCGTGAACCCGGACGCACTGGACCTTGCACGCAAGAGCGACGAAATGCGCCGCACCGGTGAAGTGCGGGGGCCACTGGAAGGCATCCCCGTTCTCATCAAGGACAACATCGACACCGCGGACCGCCAGCCCACCACCGCCGGCTCCACGGCCCTGTTGCACTCCAAGCCGGCACAGGACGCCTTCCTGGTAAAGAAACTGCGCGACGCGGGTGCGGTGATCCTGGGCAAGGCCAACATGTCGGAATGGGCCAACTTCAGGTCCCCCGAGCAGACGGCCGGCTGGAGTGCCACTGGCGGCCAGACCCGTAACCCTTACGTACTCGACCGGAGCCCCTGCGGATCGTCCAGCGGCTCCGCAGTCGCCGCCGCGGCCGCCCTGGCCGCTGTGACCATCGGCTCCGAGACCGACGGCTCCATCGTGTGCCCCGCGAGTGTCACCTCCACCGTCGGCATCAAGCCCACCCTCGGCATGGTCAGCCGCAGCGGCATGATCCCTATCACCAGCCGCCACGACACCGCCGGCCCGATCGCCCGCAACACGACGGACGCCGCCCTGGCGCTCTGGGCCATCCATGGATCGGACACCGCCGACACGGCTACCTCCGAGGCCGACACTGCCCTCCCCTCCGACTACCGCGAGGTGCTCGACCCAAACGCCCTGCGCGGCAAGCGCATCGGCGTGTGGCGCAAGGGACACATCGGCATCGACCCGGACGTGGACCGTGCCTTCGACGCGGCTGTCCAGCGGCTCCGAGCGCTCGGCGCGATCGTCGTCGAGGGCGCGGACGTGGCCGACTCCAAGGACATGATGCAGAAGGACATGCTTCCCGCCGTGCTGACCGAGTTCAAGCACGACCTCAACGCCTACCTGGCCGCCACCCCAGGTCCCCACCCCAAGAACCTCACCGAACTCATCGCGTTCAACAAGCGGAACTCCACCGTCGAGATGCCGAAGTTCGGCCAGGAACTCTTCGAGATGGCCGACAAGACCGACGGCGATGTCAACGCCCCGGTCTACCGTCAGCACCGCAGCGCCGCGACCCGTCAGGCCCGTCAGGCCATCGACGGCGTTCTCGCCGAGCACCGGCTCGATGCCATCGTCACCCCGACCGGCATCCCCGCTCCTGCCGTCGAAGCGCTCGACCCCACCCCCTTCGAAAGTTCCACCCGCAACTCCGCAGTGGCCGGCTACCCCCACATCACCGTGCCCGCCGGCTACGCACGGGACAAGCTGCCACTGGGCGTCTCTTTCCTCGGAACGCGCTACAGCGACGCGAACCTGCTCAGCTACGCGTACGCCTTCGAGAAGGCCACCCCGGTCCGCAAGGCGCCCACCTACCTCCCCACCCTGCCCGGCCGGTCCTAGGGTCCTGAGTCCTTAGGGCCCCTTTCCGTATCGGCGTGGGTCCGCGGGAATGGGCATGGTGGCCCTCTGGCCTGCGGTTCTCTGCGGTTCCGGGGTGCTGGGGGAGGTGCGGTGCGGGGTGGGGGCGGGCGGTTTGTTCGGTCCGGGCGGTGCGCGGCCCCCTTGCGGGGTGGCGACGACGTGCGGGGGCTACGGAGACCTCGGCGAATGCCGCTGCCAGGACGGGGATGCGTTCATGGGCCGGAGGCCGGACCTCCGCGTGTTCTGAAGGCTGTTCAGGAAGTCGCGTGGACGGATGACTTGGCCGCGGCCGGCCGGGCGCTGTCGGTCTTCATGGTCCTGGCGATCCAGCCCGCGTAGGCGGGCGCGCTGCTGTAGAGGCCGGGGCCCTGCGAGCACACGGCACGTCCGGGGCGCCGGGGCCCGAGGTGACGCCGATCAGTTCCCAGCGGCCGTCCCGGCCCTTCTGGATCTGCGGTCCGCCGGAGTCGCCGAAGCACGCCATGGCGTCGGGCACGGTGGTGATGGTGCACAGCCGGGTCCGGTCCGCGTAGCCGGGCGCGCACTCGGACTCGGCACCCCTGCGGGTGTTCAGCTCCTGCAGCCGGTCCGGGAACTTGAACTCGGTGTCGACGGTGGTGCCGAAGCCCAGGAGCCGGGTCGGTGTGCCGGGCCGTCCGGGCCGCTCGGCGATCTTGATGGGGCGCTGGGTGACCGGGCGGTCCAGGCGTATCAGCGCGACGTCGTTCTTGTTGGCGGCCTTGCCGTCGCCGTTCGCGTAGCCGGGGTGGATGAACGTCCGGTCGATCTTTCGGACAGTGCCGCCGGACTTGCGGTGGTCGCTGCCGACGCGGACGATGCCGTCCAGTTCGAGGCCGTCGCCCTTCACGCAGTGGGCCGCCGTCAGCACCCACCGCTGATCGATCAGCGACGCCCCACAGGTCCCGTCGTTCAGGCCGTGCTCGGGGGCCGACTCCGGGATGGTCGCCATGAACGGGTACCTCTCGGTGGAGTCCGACCCATTGACGATGGCTCCGGCGCTGCCGGCCATGAGGGTGGCGCAGACCGCGGCGGCGAGAGCGCCGACGGCAGCGGTGCGGGCGGTTCGGCGGGGCAGCGGCTTGTAGCTGAACACAGGGAGTTTCCTTTTTCGCCTGGTGGATCCGTACGGGTTCAGCCTTGTTGTCCGGGGCCTGCCGGACCATCCGGGCAGCGGGCCGGTCGAGGGTGTGGCCAGCCCCCGGCCTGTGCTGGGGAGAACATGCCCGTCCGGCGGGAGGCCGGTAGAGGGCCGGGGGGAGGGCGGCGCGGGGAGGGGGTCGTAAGGGGGCTGTTCACGAGGCGAGTTGGGGGTGGGCGTACCGTTCTGACTGACCAGCAAGATCCGTTGTTCAGCATGCGCGGGGGTGTTCCCGCATGCCCGCATGCCGTGTCCGCGCCGCACCGTGGAACCGGGGCCCCTCGGGGTGCCGGGTGTTGCCGTACGGGCGGCCGGGGGAAGCGGCGTGGTGCGGGGTCGGGAGCCCCCGGGCCCGGACGTCGGGTGGCGCCTGACCGACGCCGCCCCGAAGGACCCCCCATGAAACGCCCTCTTGTTCCTTTTCTGGCTGCTCTTGCCTGCGCCGTCGCGCTCATCGTCGGGATCACGATCGGAGGCAGTCCGGGGACGCCCGCGGGCTTCCACCGCGGCAAGGACGGCACGCTGACGATAGACAGCGCGCAGCGTCCCGCCGCGCCGGACTTCATCGGGATGGATGCCGACGGACACCCGGTGCGGCTCGCCGACTACGCGGGGAAGACCGTCGTGGTCAACGCGTGGGCCTCCTGGTGCGAACCCTGCCGCAAGGAGACCCCGGCCCTGGTGCGCTACCACGAGAAGATGAAGGACCGGGGCGTCGTCGTCCTGGGGCTCAACCGGGACGGTTCCGCCAACGCGGCGCGCGCCTTCGCCCGTGAGTTCCACATGCCCTACCCCAGCATTCTCGACCCCGGCGGCAAGCACCTCCTCTCGCTGCCCAAGGGCGTGCTGAACACCCAGGGGCTGCCCGTCACCCTTGTCGTGGACGAGCGCGGGCGGGTCGCCGCCACGGTGTCCGGGGCCCTTGGCGAAGGGAAGCTGGAGGGCCTCGTCGCCGCCGCGCGGGCCGGTTCCCCTGCCGCGCGCTGAGCGGGACGGGGTGTCTTGACGGGGGAGGGGTGCGGGCATAGCGTCGCGAATGTCCCGATGACTGAGCAAGCGCTCAGATGCTGGAGAGGCCGTTCGTGCCGCACACTGACCCCGACCCCGCCGCCCCCGACCGGGCCCCCGCCCCCGCCCCGACGGACGCCGGGCGTATCGAGGCGATCGAGGCCGCGCTGACCGGGCCGGGAGCCCCGTTCGCCGTGGTGCGGGTGGAGGACGGGACGCCCACCGGCTCGCTCGTGTACGCGGACGGGCCGAGGACGCTTCGTGAGTTCGTGGAGACCACCTGGGCCTTCGGGGACCGGCCGTTCCTGATCTCGGGGGAGCGCAGCTACTCGTACGCCGAGTTCTTCGCCGCCGCCTCCGCGCTGGCGTGCCGGATGACCGGGACGTACGGGCTGCGCCGGGGCGATCGGGCCGTCGTCGCGATGCGCAACCACCCCGAGTGGCAGATCGCCTTCTGGGCGGCGCAGCTGGCCGGCCTGGTCGCCGTACCGCTCAATGCCTGGTGGACCGAGGACGAGTTCACGTACGCGCTGGACGACAGCGGGCCCCGGCTGCTCCTGGTGGACGGGGAGCGGCTGCCCAGGGTCGCCGGGTGGGCGGCGGAGAACGGGGCGCGCGTGCTCGTCTTCCACGGGGAGGAGACCGTCCCGGACGGGGTCGAGCGGTACGAGGACCTGCCCGCGCCCGATCCGCTCGCCGCGCCCCCCGAGGCCGGGATCCGGCCCGAGGACGACGCGACGATCATCTACACCTCCGGCACCACCGGCCGCCCCAAGGGCGCCGTCGCCACCCATCTCGCCCAGGTGGGGGCCGTGCTCAACCCGCGCTACCACGCGGCCGCCTCCGCGCTCGGGCGCGGGATCATCCCGGGGCAGGGGCCCGCCCCCGTGACGCTGCTGACGTTCCCGTTCTTCCACGTCGCCGCGTTCACCGGCTTCTACGCGGCGATGGCGGCGGGCGGCACCCTCGTCCTGATGCGGAAGTGGGACGCCGAGGAGGCGCTGCGGCTGATCCGCGAGCACGGCGTCACGCACTACGCCGGTGTCCCGGCGACCGCGCTCCAGCTGCTCGCCGCGGCCGAGCGGGCGGGCGACGGCCTGGAGAGCCTGCAGATGCTGAACACCGGCGGGGCCGCCGCCCCGCCCGATCTGGTCGCCCGGCTGACCGCCCGGCACGGCGACCGCATCGAACCCCGCAACGGCTACGGACTGACCGAGACCAGCGGCGGTGTCCTGGCGAACTTCGGCGCCGAGTACCGGCTCCACCCGGACAGCGTCGGCCGTCCGACCCCCACCACCGAGGTGCGGATCGCCGGGCCCGAGGGCGAGGCACTTCCCGAGGGCGAGGTCGGTGAGCTGTGGCTGCGTGGTCAGTCCCTGGTCCGCGGCTACTGGCGCGACGAGGCGGCGACCACGCGGGCGTTCGCCGGCGGATGGTTCCGTACCGGTGATCTCGCCGTGGTGCGGGAGGGGCGGGTCAACGTCGTCGACCGGATCAAGGACATGGTGATCCGCGGCGGGGAGAACGTGTACTGCGTGGAGGTCGAGGCGGTGCTGCACGACCACCCGGACGTCGAGGACGCGGCGGTGCTGGGGGTGGCGCACCCGGTCCTGGGCGAGGAGGTCGCCGCCGTCGTCCGGCTGCGGGACGGCGCCACCGTCACGGCCGAGGAGCTGAGGGCGCACGTCGGGCGCAGTCTGGCCGCGTTCAAGGTTCCGGCCCATGTGCTCGTGCGGGAGGAGCCGCTGCCCCGGAATCCGACCGGGAAGATCCTCAAGCGTGAGCTGCGCGGGACCGTCGAGGCGGAGGTCCGGGGCGGGTGAGCGGCGCGGTCGGGCGGAGGCGTTGTCAGGGGCGGGTTATGCGGATCCGGTAGTTGCCCTTCTCGTCCTTGTCGACCACGGATATGCGTATCCCCTTGGCCCGGTCGGTGAAGGTCTCGCCGGGCCGGAAGGTGGCGTCGGAGAGCTCGGCGTGCACATTGGGCAGCCGGGTGCAGCCGGTGCTGCCCTTGGTGCTGTCGGTGACGGACACCGGGCCCTGTCCGGTGTCGACGTCCGAGCTCACCTTGTAGATCAGCACGCCCGGCTTGCAGATCGCCTGGTCGTTGCCGGCCTTGGTGCGTACCTCCACCGCGTAACCGGACTTGCCGCTCAGCGGCACGAACGCCAGCTTGGTGCCGCCGCGGGTGGCCAGCGGGCCGAGCACGTGGTCGCTGGTGCCGGACCGGGCGGCGCAGCTGATCTGGCTGTTGTCCAGCCAGCCGAGCTTCCACTTGTGCCAGCCCAGCAGGTCGTTGTCGGCCCCCCAGTCCTCGGACATGATGTCCCAGTGCCCGACCGAGCCGCCGCCCTCGATCGTGTACAGGTCGGGGAGGCCGAAGACATGGCCGTTCTCGTGCGGCAGGACGCGGAACCCGGTCTGTTTGAACGACCCCGAGCCGTCGTCCTGGCGGCTGTAGATGAACGACGTGTTGGAGAGCGGGACGCCGTCCGCCCGTGGGGCGTCGTCGTTGCCCGAGAAGGTCACGGACAGGACGGTGTCCAGGGCGGAGGGCCCGGCGTTCGGCGTGACCAGGATGTTGACCAGGTCGTACTTGGCGAAGTCCACCTTGTGGTCGGTGGCGGAGACGATGTCCTCGACGAGGTGGCGGTAGCCCGGTTCGTACGGTGAGCCCCGGTCCACCCCGTACTCCGAGAACGGCAGTGGCATCCGCAGCCAGGACTTCAGCGGGGTCTCGGGGACGTAGGTGAGTCGTCCGTACGACGCGGTCCGGAACCAGTCGGTGGTCTGCGGGAAGAATTCGGCGTACCGGTCCATCGCGGATCCGGCGCCCGGTTCGTCCGGGAAGTCGATCATCAGATTGAGGGCGCGGACCTTGCCCGTGGAGCGGGCGTAGCCCTCCGGTGTCGGCATGCCTTCCGACATCTGCACGCCCATGGTCGCGGGTATCCGGCAGGGGGCCACGCCTGCCGAACGGGCGGTGGCCACCGGGCCCGCCGAGGCTCTGCTGGCTATCGGAAGAGTGTTGCTGGCCGTGGCCATTGTGGCTATGACCAGGACGGTTGTGGAGGCGAGTGCGATCGGGCGGCGGCGGTTGCGTATCCGGTGGCGGGGCTTTTGCATACAGGCGCCTCGGGGTCCGCGGCAGTCGGCCGACCCTGACTGCGCTCTGCGGATCAGCCTGTTGCGGGTGGTGCGGGGTCGCTCGTTGGGTGCGCCGTTCGGCTGACCTTCCCCTTTTGAGACGTGACTCAGGTCACATCGAGTGGGGAAATAACCGGGGACTGTTTCCCCGTTTGAACTCGTGTCCCGGTGAAACGGGGAGGCGTTCCCCGGTTACGGGACAGGGGCGCCAAGGGGTCGATGTGCGGTCGCCGTGGAGAACGGGGATCGTCGTAGGAGAAGAGGACAGCCGTCGTGGACACCGTCAGCCGCACCGCCACCGGAGCGCCGCACACCCGGACACCGCGTCCGCGGGCCGATGCGCTGCGCAACCGGGAGCGGATCGTGACGGCCGCGCGCGAGATGTTCGTCGAGTTCGGGCCCGATGTGCCGCTCGACGAGGTCGCCAGGCGTGCCGGCGTCGGCAACGCCACCCTCTACCGGAACTTCCCCGACCGGGCCGCACTGGTGCACGAGGTCGTGCTCGCGGTCACCTCCCGGACCACCGACCGCGCGGAGGAGGCGGCGGCCGCGGAGGCCGACCCCTTCGCCGCGCTCAGCCGCTTCGTGCACGCGGCGGCCGACGAGCGGATCGGGGCGCTGTGCCCGATGCTCTCCGGCGGCTTCGACAAGGACCATCCCGAATTGCTCGCCGAGCGCCGGCGCCTCGAAGAGGCCGTCGAGGGGCTCGTGTCGCGCGCCATGTCAGCGGGGCGGCTGCGCACCGACATCGCCGTCGGTGACGTACTCGTCGCCCTCTCCCAGCTCACCCGGCCGCTGCCCGGCATCGGCTGCCTGGACATCGACCGGTTCACGCACCGTCATCTACAGCTGTTCCTGGACGGACTTCAGGCCCCGGCCCGGTCCCGACTGCCAGGAACGGCGGCGACCCTGGAGGATCTGCGGCGCCGGCCATGACATCCGCACCGGGCTTGTGAGCCGGGCTCCAGGGCCGGTCTCCGGCACAGGTCTCCAGGACCGGGCGCCCGGTGACGCGTCAGCCGCGCCTTGACCATTCCTTCCTTTCACCACCCGACCCTTCACCATCCCTTTCACCACTCGACCCTTCACCGACTTCTCGGTACACGACTCTTCGCGTGCGTGCGCGTGCATGTGCGTCCTTAGGTGGATACCTCCATGTCAAAAACAGCCGATATCCGACTCCCGGACCCCAGTCGCTGGAAAGCGCTGGCGTTCATCGCCCTCGCGCAGCTGATGGTCGTGCTCGACGCCACGATCGTGAACATCGCGCTGCCGCACGCCCAGACGGCCCTGGGGATTTCCGATGCCAACAAGCAGTGGGTCATCACGGCGTACGCCCTCGCCTTCGGCGGGCTGCTGCTCTTCGGCGGCCGGATAGCCGACCTCTGGGGCCGTAAGCGGACCTTCGTCGTCGGTCTGATCGGCTTCGCGCTGGCCTCCGCGCTCGGCGGCGCGGCGCAGAACCAGGGCATGCTCTTCGGCTCCCGCGCGCTCCAGGGTGTCTTCGGGGCGTTGCTCGCCCCGGCGGCCCTGTCGCTGCTCGCCGTGATGTTCACCGATGCCAAGGAGCGCGCCAAGGCCTTCGGCATCTACGGCGCGATCGCCGGTGGCGGCGGCGCCGTCGGTCTGATCCTCGGCGGCTTCCTGACCCAGGCGCTGAACTGGCGCTGGACCTTCTTCGTCAACATCCCCTTCGCCGTCATCGCGGCCGCGGGCGCGTACTTCGTGATCCGTGAGCCGGCCGGCAGCCGCAACCGCTCGCCGCTCGACGTCCCGGGTGTCGTCCTGTCCGCGCTGGGTCTGGTCTCGCTGGTGTACGGATTCACCCGGGCCGAGTCCGCCGGCTGGTCGGACGCGCTGACCATCGGCATGTTCGTCGCCTCCGGTGTGCTGCTGCTGTCCTTCGTCCTGACCGAGTCCAGGGTCAAGTCGCCGCTGCTGCCGCTGCGCGTGGTGCTGGACCGCAACCGCGGTGGTGTCTACCTCTCGCTGGGGCTGGCCGTCATCGCGATGTTCGGGCTGTTCCTCTTCCTGACGTACTACCTCCAGGTCGTGAAGGGCTACTCGCCGATCAGGACCGGCTTCGCCTTCCTGCCCATGATCGCGGGCATGATCACGGGCTCGACGCAGATCGGTGCCCGGCTGATGACCCGGGTCCCGGCGCGCAAGCTCATGGGCCCCGGCTTCCTGACCGCGGCCGTCGGCATGCTGCTGCTGACGCAGCTGGAGATCGACACCTCCTACGCCGGGCTCATCCTGCCCGCGCAGCTGCTGCTGGGTCTGGGCATGGGCACGGCGTTCATGCCGGCGATGTCGCTGGCCACGCACGGTGTCGAGCCCCGGGACTCGGGCGTCGCGTCCGCGATGGTCAACACCTCGCAGCAGGTGGGCGGTGCGATCGGTACGGCGCTGCTGAACACCATCGCCGCGTCGGCCGCGACGGCGTACGCCTCCTCGCACGCCGCGCTCGGCGCCAGGAACCCGGAACTGCTGAAGCTCCAGTCGATGGTGCACGGCTTCACCGGCGCCATCTGGTGGGCCGTCGGCATCCTGGTGGTGGCCTCCGCGATCGCGGTGACCTTCATCAACGCCGGGCGTCCCTCGGCGGGCCCGGCGACCGGAGCCTCCGGTTCGGGGAGCGCGGACGGCGTCGAGGACGAGTTCAGGGTCCCGGTCGTCGCCCACTGAGCGCCGACGCGTGACGCGCGACGTGACACATGGGGTGCGATGTGACACGAAGGTGAAGTGAACGCGGCTGTGCCCCGGCTCCTGTTCGAAGGCTCGGACGGAACCGGGGCACAGCCGTGTCGGTACGTGTCCGGCTCAGCGCAGCCAGGGCAGATCCGCGTCCGTGCCCTCCGGCTGCAGCCCGGCGGCGACGACCTGCATGATCTCGCCCAGCGAGCGCACCTGCTCGGGCGTGAGCCGGTCGAACATCGCCTGGCGTACGGCGTCGACATGGCCCGGAGCGGACCGGCGCAGCATCTCGAAGCCTTCGTCGGTCAGGACCGCGTTCTGGCCCCGCTTGTCGGAGGGGCAGTCCTCGCGACGCACCCACCCGCTCTTCTCCAGCCGCGCGACGGCGTGCGAGAGCCGCGAGCGGGTGATCTTGGCGTCCTTGGCCAGCTCCGTCATCCGCTTCTGGCGGCGGGGGGCCTGGGAGAGCTGGACGAGCAGTCCGTAATAGATGTGCGGCATGCCGGCATCGCGCTGCAACTGGCGGTCGAGGTGGTCCTCCATGAGCGTGGTGGCGTGGAGGTACGCGCGCCAGACGCTCTGCTCTTCGTCGGAGAGCCAGTGGGGCTCACCGGTGGATGCCGTGGTCATGTACTCCACTGTACGACCTTTTCTTGAAAGTTGAACTAGATAGAGCTAAGGTCTCCGGAAGAGGGAAGCTTGAACATTAAAGAACCCTTCCTTCTCAAAAAGACGCCTGTAGAAGACTTACCCGGATCAGCAGTGGATGGGGAGTGCCATGACAGTCACCGCGGAGCGCATGCCCGCCCTCTATCTCTCCCACGGCGCCCCGCCGCTGGCCGACGACCCGCTCTGGCCCGGTGAACTGGCCGCCTGGTCCGCCGGGCTGCCCCGCCCCCGCGCGATCCTGATGGTCTCCGCGCACTGGGAGGAGGCCCCGCTGGCCCTCGGGGCCACGGAGACGGTCCCGCTCGTCTACGACTTCTGGGGCTTCCCCGAGCACTACTACCGGGTGCGGTACGCCGCCCCGGGCGCGCCGGAACTGGCGGAGAACGTGCGCAAGCTGCTGCGCGGCGCCGGTACGCCGGTCCAGGACATCCCGGACCGCGGGCTCGACCACGGGGCGTACGTCCCGCTCGTGGAGATGTTCCCGGACGCCGACATCCCCGTACTCCAGATCTCCATGCCGACGCTGGACCCGCAGAAGCTGATGGACATCGGGCGCAGGCTCGCGCCGCTGCGCGACGAGGGCGTGCTGATCGTCGGCAGCGGCTTCTTCACCCACAACCTGGCCGCCCTGCGGCACGCGGGCGGCGGCGTCCCCGGCTGGTCGGCGGAGTTCGACGACTGGGGGAGCCGGGCGCTCCAGGCGCAGGACATCGACGCGCTCCTCGACTTCGAGCACAAGTCCCCGGCCGGCCGCCTGGCCCACCCGCGCACCGAGCACTTCGCGCCGCTCTTCGTGACGCTCGGCGCCTCGGAGGGCGAGCTGGACCGGGGGCGCAGCGTCATCGACGGGTTCTGGATGGGACTCGCGAAGCGGTCCGTGCAGTTCGGCTGAGCCCGGTCCCTGCCCGGGCGCCGGTTCAGGCCCCGGTCACAGGGCCGGCGGGTTCAGTTCGATCGAGCGGAGTGCGGCGGCGAGGGCTGTCTCGTCGCCGACGTCCAGCGCGGTGTCGGTGAACTTGATGGTGTGGTCGTCGCCGTGCGCCGCCGCCCGCGCGAACAGTTCACCGGCGGACGCGCCCGCCGGTGCGTAAGGGGCGGCCTCGGCCGGGCTGTACGCGGCGGTGACCGCGGCGCTCGCCGCCCACGCGGCCTCCAGGCTCGGCGCCCACAGCGCGCGGGGCAGCGCGGGCAGGGCACGCAGCACGGCATTGGGCGCGGTCGCGGCGTGCACCAGCATGATCGGCTCGCCGTGCCCGTGCGTGGCGAACCGGTGGGTCGCGGCCCGCACCAGCTCCGTCAGCCGGGCCCGCGCCTCGTCCGGGTCGCCGGTGAACCGCGGCGGCCACACCGGGAACGCGGTGAGCTGCGCCAGCCGGTCCCGGATGCCGCCGTCCTGCTCGGGCACCGGCGGTACGGCGTCCAGCGCGGCCGCGGCGGTGGACGCGGGCGCCAGCGGGGCCAGTGCGGGCAGCGGCTGGTGGCGGGCGGCCCAGTAGCCGAGGCCGTGGGCCAGCTCGGCGATCCGGGGCGCGGTCGCCTCGCCGACGAGCAGGGTGCGTACGGAGTGGCCGACCCGGATCACGGGGTGGGTCGCGCCCGCCGCGATGCCGGGCAGCAGCCGCGGCCACCACTCGGCGAGGACGCCCCGCCAGGGGCGCTCGGTGGTCTCCCGCTCGAAGTACGCCGTCCAGTCGGCGATCCGGCGCGGGTCGCCGAGGGCCTCGCGCCAGTTCTCCGCCGTCACCCGGGCCGAGGTGTCCGGCATGTCCTCCAGCTTGTGGCGGTAGTGGTCGAGCCAGCGGTGCACGGTCGGCGCCTGGCCGTGCCGGACCAGCGCCTCGACGGCCATCGGGGCGTGATTGCTCAGCCAGCCGTCGCGTTCGGGGCCCGAGGAGTGGAGGCGCTCCAGCGCCTCGTCGAGCGTTCCGGTGGTGTCGTCCGCGGTGTTCCTCGTGTCGTCCATACGCGAGCACGCTAGGCGCGGGACCCGTGCGGCGTAACGGACCGGGGACCCGGATCGGCACCTGCCCGGGGACTAGGGCTGTGGCCCCAGTCGCTTCTCGTACCAGGCCACGTCCCAGTACCTGCCGAACTTCAGGCCCACTTCCGCGTAGGTACCGACATGGCGGAAACCGAAGCGCTCGTGGAGCCGGCCGGAGGCGTCGTTGGGCTGGGCGACGCCCGCGTACGCCCGATGCAGGTCCTCGCCCGCGAGCGCCTCGAACAGGGACGTGTAGAGCAGTGTGCCGATGCCGCGGCCGGTGGCCCACGGGGCGCAGTACACGCTCACCTCGACCGAGGTCGCGTAGGCCGCCTTGGGGCGGAAAGCGCTGCTGGTGGCGTACCCCAGGACCGAAGCGGGGCCGACAACCCGGACATCCTGAGCAACCAGAAGACGGTGCGGGCCGTCTTCAGGGTGGGAACGCAACCAGGGCAGCCGCTGTTCGGGGGTGAAGGGGGTCGTGTCGAATGTGAGCGCGGTCTCACGCACGTAATGGTTGTAGATGTCCGCGAGCGCCACCAAATCACCCTCGACGCCCGGCCTGACCTGCACTTCTGTGGGCCCCTCCGGCATGCGCACCTCCTTCGCGGCGGCACAGGGTACTGCATGATCGAGAAAATGAATGCCAGGCGTGGGAATTCTGTCCGGATTCCAGTCGTTGTTTCCATCGGATGCAGGGCACCCGGAAGGGTGTCGCGACCTACTCAGCAAGGGAGCACGCATGGCAACCCGTGCCGTCGCCCGTCGTTCGTCCGCCACCGGTGGGACCAGCCGGGCAAGCAGTGTTCGCGCCTCGGGCGGAGAGATCGCCGATCGCGACCTGGTCGGCATGTACCTGGACGAGATCGCGCGTACGCCGCTGCTCGACGCCGCCAAGGAGGTCGAGCTGTCGCAGACCGTCGAGGCGGGTGTCTACGCCCGGCAGGTACTCGACGGCTCGGTGGACAGCGAAGCCGGCGGAGCCACGCGCGAGGAGCTGGAGGCGCTGGTCGCCGAGGGCGAGCGCGCCAAGGACATATTCATCCGCTCCAACCTCCGGCTCGTCGTTGCCGTCGCCCGCCGCTACCCGCGGGCCGGGCTGCCCCTGCTCGACCTGATCCAGGAGGGCAACGCGGGCCTGGTGCGCGCGGTCGAGAAGTTCGACTACGCCAAGGGCTTCAAGTTCTCCACGTACGCGACGTGGTGGATCCGTCAGGCCATCACCCGCTCCATAGCCGACCAGTCCCGTACGATCCGGCTCCCCGTCCACCTGGTGGAGGAGCTCGGCCGGATCCGCCGGGTGCAGCGCGAGTTCAACCGTGAGCACGGCCGTGAGCCGGAGCACACGGAGATCGCGGCCGAGCTGGACTCCACGCCGGAGCGTGTGGGCGACGTCCTGGACTGGGCCCGTGACCCGGTCAGCCTCAACATGTCCGTGGACGACGAGGGCGAGACCCAGTTCGGCGATCTGCTGGAGGACACCTCCGCGGTGTCGCCCGAGCAGTCGGTGATGACGCTGCTGCGCAGCGAGGAGCTCGAGGACCTGATCGGCAAGCTCGACAACCGCACCGCCTCCATCATCCGTATGAGGTACGGCATCGAGGACGGCCGCGAGCGGACCCTCACGGAGGTCGGCAAGCAGCACGGCCTGACCCGGGAGCGGATCCGCCAGATCGAGAAGCACGCGCTGCTCGAACTGAAGCGAATGGCCCACGACACGGGTTTTGACGCTGCGGCGTGAGCCTTCGTCCAGTAACATCCGAATTGGGTCGCTTCGCGTGACCCCCCTGAGCTGAGTCCCGGCGCCCACCCCCCCCTGGCGCCGGGGCTCATCCTTTTCAGGACCGACGGTGTGCTGCTGACCGGTGTGCTGCTGTCAGGACCGGTGCGCCCCGGAGGTCGGGTCAGCCGGCTGCCGCGCGGGACAGGCGGGCTCCCAGATCGCCCAGGTAGTCCACCAGCTGCGGCGGCTCGTGCGCGGTGAACTCGCAGTCCACCAGCGCCAGCCTGAGCGCCACCCACTCCAGCGAGTCCGCGAGCACCGCCCGCAGCCGGCAGCTGTTCTCGCCGGTCGGCTCCAACGGGCCGATCGACGCGGGCAGCCGCGCGGACACGAAGTCCGCCGGGGCCGCGAAGCTCACGTCGACCGCCAGCTCCGGCTGCCGCCGGGCGATGGAGCCGGCGAGGAACTGCGACGCGTCACCCGCGGGCAGCTCGCGCGGTGCGAACCGGGCCCCGGTCGCGAACGGCTCGCTCACCCGGTCGACCCGGAACGTACGCCAGGCCCCGCGCCCCAGGTCGTACGCGACGAGATACCAGCGCCATCCCGTGCTCACCAGCCGGTACGGCTCGGCCTCCCGCCTGGTCTCGGCTCCGTCGCCCGCGCGGTAGGCGAAGCGCAGCCGCTCCTGTCCGGTGACCGCCGACGCGATCACGGTCAGCGTCCGCGGGTCGATGGTCGAGCCGTCGCCCCGGGTCAGCGGCATCGTCGCGTTCTGCAGGGTCGAGACCCGGTGCCGCAGCCGCGAGGGCAGCACCTGCTCCAGCTTCGCCAACGCCCTTACGGACGCCTCGTCCACCCCCTCGATGGCATGCCCGGCCCCCGCCCGCAGGCCCACGGCGATGGCCACCGCCTCCTCGTCGTCGAGGAGCAGCGGCGGCATCGCGGTGCCCGCGACGAGCCGGTAGCCGCCGACGGACCCGCGCGAGGCCTCGACCGGATAGCCCAGCTCGCGGAGCCGGTCGATGTCGCGGCGGATGGTGCGCGGGCTGACGTCGAGCCGCTCGGCGAGCTCGCTGCCCGGCCATTCGCGGGGGGTCTGGAGGAGCGACAGCAGATTCAGCAGTCGTGCCGGGGTGTCGGTCATGGACTCGCCTTCTGCCGGGGTGTCGGTCGTCTCACCAGGATGCGCACCTATTAGGTCATGGACCGACCTAATGACTGTCTAACTTCTTCCCATGACTTCTTCCTCATCTCTGCCGTCCACGGCATCCGGGCCCGCGGTGTCCTCGGACCCGTCGGACCGGCGACGCTGGTTCGCGCTCGCCATCGTGATGACCGCGGCCTTCATGGACCTGGTCGACGTCACGATCGTCAATATCGCCATCCCGAGCATCCGCGAGGACACCGGCGCCTCGTTCAGCTCGATCCAGTGGATCACCGCCGGCTACTCGCTGGCGTTCGCGGCCGGTCTGATCACCGGTGGCCGGCTGGGTGACATCTACGGCCGCAAGCGGCTGTTCCTCATCGGTATAGGCGGCTTCACCCTGGCCTCCGCGCTCTGCGGCTTCGCCGCGAGTCCGGAGATGCTGGTCGCCTCCCGGATCCTCCAGGGCGGCACCGCCGCGCTGATGGTTCCGCAGGTGCTGTCGATCGTGCACGCCACCTTCCCGGCGCACGAGCGGGGCAAGGTCTTCGGTCTCTTCGGCGCGATCGTCGGCCTCGGCGCCGTGCTCGGGCCGCTGCTGGGTGCGCTGCTCACCGAGTGGAACATCGCCGGTCTCGAATGGCGCCCGATCTTCCTGATCAACCTGCCCGTCGGCATCGCGGGGCTGATCCTCGGCCGGAAGTTCATCACGGAGTCCAAGGCCCCGAAGGCACTCCGGCTCGACCTGGTCGGCGTCGCCCTGGTGACCCTGGGGATGCTGATGCTGATCTACCCGCTGACCCGGGGCCACGAGCTGGGCTGGCCGCTGTGGGGCCACATGTCCATGGTGGGCAGCCTGCTGGTGTTCCTGTTCCTGGTGCTGTTCGAGCGGGCGAAGGCGCGCAGGGACGGTTCGCCGCTGGTCGAGCTGTCGCTGTTCCGGGTCAAGAGCTTCGCGGCGGGCATCGCCGTGCAGCTGACCTTCGGTATCGGGCTCGGCATCTTCTTCCTGGTCTGGACGCTCTACATGCAGATGGGCCTCGGCTGGAGCGCGCTGCGGGCCGGTACGACGGGTATCCCGTTCTCGATCGCCGTGTCGCTCGCCGCCGGGATCTCCGTACAGAAGCTGGTGCCCCGCTTCGGCCGCAAGGTCCTCCAGACGGGCGCGCTGCTGATGATCGCCGGCCTGCTCCTCTACATCTGGGAGTCCGACCGGTACGGCATGGGCATCACGTCCTGGCAGATGGCGCTGCCGCTGGTGGTCATGGGCCTCGGGATGGGGCTGATCGTGGCGCCGCTGACGGACGCGGTGCTCTCCGAGGTGCCCAAGGAGCACTCCGGTTCGGCCTCCGGGCTGATCAACACCGTGCAGCAGATGGGCAATGCGCTCGGGCTCGGACTGGTCTCGGTGGTCTTCCTCGGCGCGATCGGTGACCGGCTGGCGCCGCAGGACGTGGGCCCGGCGTTCGCGGAGGCGTTCCGGCACTCGCTGTGGTGGGTGGCCGGTGTGCTCGCGGTGATCTTCCTGGTGATGTTCGCGCTGCCCGCGCGGTCGCGGCAGCACGTGGAGGGCGGCGACGGGGCCGTGGACGCGGCGGGTGTCGTGGACGCGGCGGACACGGCGGGTGCCGAGGACCCGACGGGCGGCTCCGGGAGTGCCAAGGAGCCCGCGCTGACGCCCTGACCGACCTCCGCCGGGATGAGCGACGAGGGATGAGCAGGACGGTGCCCGCACCCCGGGAGGGTGCGGGCACCGCCGTTTCCGCGTCTGTGCCGGCTCAGGGGCCCGGAGCCCGGAGCCCCGGATCCTCGGGGTCAGCAGATGCGCGTACGGCTCTCCATGGCTCCGCGTGCGGTGTCCTCGTCGCCGTACACCTCGCACATGTGGCGGCCGTCCGGCGTGGCCGTGTGCTCGACCTCCCACAGGCTCGTCTCGCTGCCGTCCAGGAGCAGGAAGGCGTGCTCGTACAGGGTGAATCCGGCGTCCCGCCCGTCCACCCGGCACTGCCGTCCGAAGACCTGGGTGATGTGGTGGGCGAAGGCGGCGCGCAGCAGCCGGGCGGTCTCCTCGCCGGGACCGTCGCTGTTCTCCGCGCGGCGCAGGACGCGGCGGGCGTGGTCGGCGGAGTTGTCCGGGGCGTACATCCGGGGCAGCGGGGCCGGGGGAGCCGCCATCAGGACCGTCAGTATCTCCAGGTCGGCCTGGGGCCCGTCGTCCCCGAACACCGGGACCTCGCCGAAGCTGCCGGTCAGCCGGGCGGCCGCGACATGGGCATCGGTCTCGTCGTCGTACAACTCGTGGTGCATGAGGTCGGGTTCCGTGCGGAACCGCGGGTCCGTCGCACTCCGCGGACCTCCGTACACCAGCTCCCACAGGATGAGAGGGGTGCCGTCGGACAGCAGATACGTGTGCTGGTAGGTCTCGCGGTGGAGCACGGAACTGTGGTGCGAGGAGTGCAGGGAACTGCTGTGGGCGAGCGCGGTACCGAGTCTCTCGACCGTGCTGTCGGGCAGGTCGAAAGAGTTGAGTGCCCGTCGCAGGAGTCGCTCGAGGTGCTGCTCGGTTGTCTCGTACGGATCGCTCAAGGTGCTGTCTCCAGGCCGTTGCCGCGTGTTACTTGCTGCGTGCATAACGTAGTCCCTGGGTCCGACATCGTGACCGGGGTTCAGGAAAACGTATGACGCACGCAGATGGTTCCTGTTGATTCGTCCGAACTTCCCTACCCCGCGGGCGAGTCGGGATCCGGGTGATCGTCCGCCGACGGCTCCTGGGGGTCGGGGCGGCTGCCGTAGAGGTCGCCGTACGAGGGGTAGCAGCCGCCTTCGGGGCGGCCGTCCACGCTCCGAGCTGCCCGGACGGCCTTCACGATGGCGCGCGTGAGCACGTCCGCGCCGGCTGCCAGCAGCTCGTTGAGCGCGATCGGATTCTGCGGATCGAGCGGCCGGGCGCCGGTGGCCAGCGCGAAAACCGTGTCCCCGTCGGTGAGCAGATGTACGGGACGGACGGCGCGCGCCAGTCCGTCGTGCGCCGTACCCGCGAGCTTCTGCGCCTGGGCCCGCGTGAGTTCGGCGTCCGTGGCGACGACGGCGAGCGTGGTGTTGAGCGGGGGCCGTGCCTCCGCCTCCCGCGCCTCGGCGAGGCGCCGCTCCGCCGCGCGCAGGACCTCGGGCGCCGGGCGCACGGGAGGTTCCGCGGCGCCGTACTCCCCGTACAGCACCCCGGTACGCGGATCGACCACCGAGCCCGCCGCGTTCACCACGACGAGCGCGCCCACCGTGATCCCGGAGGCGAGCCGGATGCTCGCGGTGCCCACGCCGCCCTTGAGCCGGCCGGCGACCGCGCCCGTGCCGGCGCCCACGGCCCCCTCGGCCACCGGAGCCCCCGGCTCCGAGGCCGCCGCGTCCTCCACCGCCGCGCGGCCCGTCGAGGCGTCGGGGCGGGCCCGCCAGTCGCCGCCGCGCCCCAGGTCGAAGACGCAGGCGGCGGGGACCACCGGCACCACCTGCGCCGGATCGGGGCCGACCCGCACGCCGCGCCCCCGCTCCTCCAGCCAGGCCATCACACCGGACGCCGCGTCCAGGCCGTACGCGCTGCCGCCCGTCAGCACCACGGCGTCGATGCGCTGCACCAGATTGCGGGGATCGAGCGCATCGGTCTCCCGGGTGCCGGGGCCGCCACCGCGTACGTCGACGGCCGCGACCGCACCGCCCTCGGGGGCGAGGACCACGGTGGTGCCGCTCAGCGCGCCCTCGCCCGGCACCTGCGCGTGGCCGACGCGCAGCCCCGCGACATCGGTCAGCGCGTCGAGCGGACCGGCGGCGTCCGGGCCCGTGGCGGCGAGCGGACCGGACGCGTCCGGGCCCGACGCGTCCGGACCGGACGTGTTCTGCGGGGCGATGGGGGTCGTCGGCCTTCGGGGTTCTTCCGTCATCGCGTGCTCCTCACTGCGTGAGCCGTCGCCGGCCGTCCATGTGTGCTCACCCGGCCGCGGCGGGCCGCCGGGACAGCAGCTCCCCCGCGGCCACGGTCGTCGCGGCCACCAGACCGGCGGCGAACACCGCCCACCCGCCGGCGAACGTGCAGGCCAGGATCGCCAGCGCGGCCACGGGGAGGGGCAGTTGCTCCGCGAGGTCGCGCTTGAAGTGGCGGGCGTGCAGCGCCCACACCGTGAGCAGGAAGAGCGCGGAGGGAATGGTCACCGCGGCGGCGGCCACGGTGTCCGGGACATGGGCCTTGCCCACGGCCTCCTCCACCGCGACTTCGATGCCCGCGCCGATGGCGGCCGCGGAACCGAAGATCAGGAAGTGCCCGTATCCCCAGATGAACGCTTCCCTGCTGCCGCGCAGGTAGTCATGGATCGGCACGGCGAAATAGATCCACCACGCGGAGAAGACGATCAGCAGCCCGCCCGCGGCGATCGGCAGCAGTTCGCCGAGCGCGTCGTGCTCGTACACCGCCTCCTGGACCGCGACCGTGGCCGCCGCGATGGTCTCGCCCAGCACGATGATCGTGAACAGCCCGTACCGCTCACCGATGTGGTGCGGATGCCAGCTCGTGGAGCGGACGCGCTCGGCGAGCGCCGGAACGGCCAGCTCCGCCAGCACCAGCACGACGAAGACGGCGGTACGGGCTCCGCGCGACTCGGCGGGTACCAGCAGCATGGCGATCCAGCCCAGCTGCACCACCGAGATCCCGACGGCGTACCGCAGCGCGACGCGCCGCTCCCCGTCCCGGGTGCAGTGCGCGGCGCGCAGCCACTGGCTGGTCAGCGCGAGCCGCATCACCACGTACCCGATGACGACGATCGTCCAGTCGCCCGCGTCGAAGGCGCGCGGCACCCCGGCGGCGAGGACGAGCACACCGGTGATCTGGACGAGCGTGACGACGCGGTACAGCGGGTCGTCGGTGTCGTAGGCCGAGGCGAACCAGCTGAAGTTGACCCAGGCCCACCAGATCGCGAAGAAGACGGCCGCGTAGCTGCCGATTCCGGTGAGGGCGTGCCCTTCGGCGACGGCATGGACCAGCCGCGCGCCCGCCTGGGCCACGGCGACCACGAAACAGAGGTCGAAGAAGAGTTCCAGCGGGGTCGAGGCGCGATGTTTCTCGGTGCGGCTGCGAGCCGTCATTACGGGCATGGGAGCCAGCACACCAGACGGGCTCGGCCATGCCGGAGGGGGCACGCCCCGGACGAGCGGCGGGGCTCACCCGGCTGAGCCGTAAAACAGGACCAACCGTCATGTACGCCCCTACGGTGACGGGGTGACAGAGCCGCCCGAGCCCTCCGCCGCAGCCGCGCAGCCCGCCCCCGTTGCCCGCACCGGCTCCGCGGGAGCACCGGGCACGCCACCGCCCGCCGGACCCCGGACCGCCGCGGGGCCGGTCGCCGGGCGCCGCTCCGTCACCGGCCGCGCGACCGCGGCCGGTGTCATCGTCTCCGCCCTGCTGATCCTCGCGATCGTATTCGGCAGCCGGCTGCTGGAGAACTTCGACTCCGCCCTCCTCCCGTACGCCGTCGCCACCGTCTTCCTCGCCTTCGGCGTCGCCTACCGCTACACGGTCTGGGTCTCCGCGCCCGGCGCCCGGCGGCTGTTCAAGCAGGGGTGGCGGAGCTTCTTCTCGATGGCCAACTTCCGCAAGGCCCCCACCGCACTGCCCCGGATGATCGCCACGTACCTGGGCTTCCAGAAATTCCTCGGCGCCCGCTCGCACGCCCGCTGGGCCGCCCACCAGCTGATCTTCTGGGGCTGCGTCCTCGCCGCCCTGATCACCTTCCCGCTGACCTGGGGCTGGTTCACCTTCACCTCGAACAGCGGCTCGGGGCCCGGCTACGAGATGCGTATCTGGGGCTTCAGGATCATCGGCTTCGACTCCCTGGACATCCTGGGCTGGCTGATGTTCCACGGCCTGGACATCGCCGCCGTGCTCGTCATCCCCGGCGCCGCGTACTTCCTGTGGCGCCGGATGAAGGACCGCGGAGCCATCACCGGCCAGCGCTTCGCCTACGACCTGGTGCCGCTGATCGCTCTCATCGTCATCTCGGTGACCGGTCTGCTGCTCACCTTCTCGTCGATCTTCCTGCACGGCGGCGGATACGAGTTCCTGGCGGTCCTCCACATGGTGTCGGTGGTCTTCACCCTCATCTACATCCCGTTCGGGAAGTTCTTCCACATCGTCCAGCGCCCGGCCGCGGTCGGCATGCAGCTGTTCAAGTACACCGCCCGGCAGGACCAGGAGGTGCTCGGCTGCCGCCGCTGCGAGGAGCCCATCGACACCGGCCCGTACGTCGAGAACCTCCGGGGCACCATGCGCGACCTCGGCCTCGGCTTCGACGAGTGGGCCGAATACTGCCCGCGCTGCAAGCGGGTACTGCGCGGCAGCGCCTATCTCTCCCAGGTGAAGAAGGGCTTCAAGTGACCGCGGACCCGCGTGCGGCCGACCCCGGCAGGACCGCCCCCCGTACGGCCGACCCCCGTGCGACCGACCCCCGTGCGACCGTTCCTCTCGACCCCTCCCTCGCTCCGCCCGGCACCCGGGCCTTCCGGGACGCGGGCGGTATCCCCGCCGACCGGTGGCGCGCCGACCAGGAGGGCGAGACGCTCGTCCCCACCCACTGCTGCTTCTGCGGGGTCCAGTGCGGGATGTATCTGCGCGTCGACCGCGGCGGCAAGGTCTTCGGCGTCGAGCCCCGCAACCACGACATCAACCGGATGCGGCTGTGCCCCAAGGGAATCAACGCGTACCAGCAGGTCAACCACCCCGACCGGCTCACCGCCCCGCTGATGCGCCGTTCCCGTGACGAGGACTTCCGCGAGGTTTCCTGGGACGAGGCCCTCGACTTCACCGTCGCCGAGATCAACCGTATCCAGCAGAGCTACGGGAACGACGCCTTCGGGCTGCTCGGCGGGGCCAGTCTCTTCTCCGAAAAGACCTATCTGGTCGGCAAGTTCGCCCGGGTCGCCCTCAAGTCCCGGCACGTCGACTACAACGGCCGGCTCTGCATGGTCAGCGCCGCGGGCGCCAACAAACTCGCCTTCGGCATCGACCGCGCCGGCAACCCCTTCTCCGACATCCTGCTCACCGACTGCCTGCTGATCGCGGGCTCCAACGTCGGCGAATGCTTCCCCGTGATGACCCAGTACGTGTGGGGAGCCCGGGATCGCGGCGCGAGCCTGATCGTCGTCGACCCGCGCGAGACGGCCATCGCCCGGACCGCCGACATCCACGTCGCCCTCAAGCCCGGCACCGATTCGGCCTTCTTCAACTCCGTGCTGAACGTGGTCGTCGAGGAGGGACTGACCGACGAGGCCTATCTCGCCGCCCATGCCACCGGCTGGGAGGAGGTGAAGGCCAAGGTCGCCGAGTACCCGCCGGCCAGGGCCGCCGGGATCTGCGGTGTCCCCGCCGAACAGATCGTCCAGGTCGCCCGCGCCTTCGCCCGCGCGCCCAGGGCCATGGCCTGGCACGCCCGGGGCATCGAGCACCACTCGCAGGGCGTCGAGAACTGCCTCAGCGTGATCAACCTCTGCACCGCCACCGGCCACATCGGCAGGCCCGGTGCCGGCTACGGCACCATCACCGGGCAGGGCAACGGGCAGGGCGGCCGCGAGCACGGCCAGAAGTCCGACCTCCTGCCCGGCGGCCGCTCGATCACGAACGAGGAGCACCGTAGGCAGATCTGCGAGATCTGGGGCATCGAGGAGTCCGAACTCCCGCCCGCCGGAACCTCGATGATGGAAATGGTCTGGCAGATGCAGCGCCGCGAGATCCGCGGCCTCATCGGCATCTGCAACAACCCCTTCGTCTCCCTTCCCCACTACAAGGTGGTCAAGGAGGGGTACGACGCCACAGAGTTCCACGCCCAATTCGACTTCTTCCTTTCCGAGACCGCCGCCAACGCACATGTCGTCTTTCCCGTCACCACCTGGGCCGAGGACGAGGGGGTGATGGCCAACGCCGAGGCCCGGGTCGTCAAGCACAACAAGGCGCAGGACCCGCCGCCCGGCGTACGGACCGACACCTGGGTGATGTGCGAACTGGCCAGGCGCCTCGGCGCCGGCGACAAATTCGCCTTCGCCGACTCCCGGGCCGTCTTCGACGAACTGCGGACCGCCTCCGCCGGCACCGTCAACGACTACTACGGCATCACCTACGAACGGCTGGAGGAGACCGGCGGGATCGCCTGGCCCTGCCCCTCCACCGACCACCCCGGCACCCCGCGGCTCTTCGAGGACGGCAGGACCTACCACCCCGACGGCAAGATCCATCTGCAGGTCGTCGAGTGGCACCCGCCGATGGACCCGTACGACGACGAGCACCCCATGTCGCTCACCACCGGACGGACCGTCGCCCACTTCCTCTCCGGCAACCAGACCCGCCGTCTGGGCGCCCTCGTCGAACAGACCCCGCGCCCCTGGGCCGAGCTCCATCCCTCCCACGGCTTCCGCAACGGTGAACCGGTCCGCGTCGTCACCCGGCGCGGCAGCGCGGTCTTCCCCGCGCTGGTCACCGAGGCGATCCGACCCGACACCGTCTTCATCCCGTACCACTGGCCCGTCCCCACCTCGGCCAACGCCCTCACCATCGATGCCCTCGATCCCCGCTCCAAGATCCCTGAGTACAAGGTGTGCGCCTGCCGTATCGAGCACGCCGGGACGATCGACGAAGTCCCCGCGCCTCCCGTCGCACCCGGCCACGTCGCTTACCCGGAGACCCAGGTCTCCCGTACCGACCCCCTGCCGCCCACGGCCCCCCAGGGGCGTGGCACCTCGGAGAGGAGCTGACCGCCGCATGATGGGCAGAACGATCTTCATCGATCCGGGTCGCTGCATCGGCTGCCAGGCCTGCGTCTCCGCCTGCCGGGAGTGCGACTCGCACCGCGGCAAGTCGATGATCCACCTCGACTACACCGACGAGGGCCAGTCCGTGGCCTCCCTTCCCACGGTCTGCATGCACTGCGAGGACCCGGTCGCCCCGTGCGCCGAGGTCTGTCCCGCCGACGCGATCCTGGTGACCGCCGACGGTGTGGTGCAGCAGGCCGACACCACCCGCTGCATCGGCTGCGCCAACTGCGTCAACGCCTGCCCCTTCGGTGTCCCGAAGATCGACCTCCGGGCGAAGCTGCAGATGAAATGCAACCTCTGCTACGACCGCACCGCCTACGGCCTCGCCCCCATGTGCGCGACCGTCTGCCCGACCGGGGCGCTGTTCTACGGGACCGTCGAGGAACTCCAGGCCGAGCGCCCCGGCGTCCAGGTCGCCGACACCTTCACCTTCGGCCGGAGCGAGGTACGCACCGGCGTGGCCATGGTCGTCCCCGCCGACCGGGTGCGGTGGCCGGTGCCCGGCGGCCTTCCTGTCGTCGAGATCAACGGGAAGGACGTCCGCCGATGAGCGTCACCGACCAGCCGCCCTCCGGCGATCCGCGCGAAGCCCTGCACGACCGGATCGCCGCCGACTCCCTCACCACCCGGCGCGACTACCTCCGGATCGTGGCGACCGTCTCCGGCGGGCTCGCCGTCGGCGGCCTCGGGGTGGCGGGCGGAATCCTGCCGCGCCACGGCGAGCCCGACGACGCCAAGGCACCGGCGCCGAAGCGGATCGCCGCTCAGCTCCTGCCCGGAGAGTCCCTCGCCTTCCACTACCCGGACGAAGAGGACCGGGCGGTAGCCGTACGGCTGGACGACGGCACCCTCGTCGGCTACTCCGCGATCTGCACCCATCTCGCCTGTGCCGTGCTCTGGCGCAAGGACCGAGGTGCCGAGGGGGAGCTGTACTGCCCCTGCCACGAGGGCGTCTTCGACGCCCGCACCGGTGAGGTCACCGCCGGGCCACCGCCCCGCGCGCTGCCCAGGGTGGTGCTCACCGAACAGTCCGACGGCAGCATCTGGGCGGTCGGCACGACACGCTCGGGCGAGAGCATCGAGCACGGCCTGTGCCGACAGCTCGACCGGGACCGCCCGGACCTCGCCTCCCGTATCGGCTGTCCCGCCGTCAAGGGCGGCGGCGCGGAGGCCCCGTCGCACGGGGCCGGGGCCGAAACCTCCGGCAGGCGGCCATGACCGGCGCCCGGCAGTCCGGGAACCAGGAGCCCCCGGAGTCCGGGGCATACCCGGAGTACCGCCCGGGAAGTGCTCGCCCCGAACTCAATCGCCCCGTCCACGAGCGCTATCCGCAGATCCGTGCCACCAGCGGCTACGGCGACCCCCGGGTCCGCCACACCGGCCCCGGACCGGGGGCGGGCACCGACCAGGAGCCCGAGCGGTCCTCGAAGCTGACGGCCCGGCTGGCCCTCGCCATGACGGTGGTCGTCGGACAGCTCTGGGGTCTGACCGTCGTCATCGACGCATGGATGGAGGGGCACACCGGCACGGCCTGGTGGGGTGCCGGCTTCCTCTGCCTGTCGTTCCTCGTCGTCCTCGGGCTCTGGCTGATCGACCCGAGGGACCGCTGACCACCGCCGTACCCTTGACGTATGAGCACCGCCCCCGCCCCCGGCCCGCGCGATTCGAAGCCCTCCCAGTCGGAGCGGCCGAAACCGAAACCGGCTCTGATCTTCGACGATCCGCTGGACCAGCAGTCCTCGGACGATACGGACCGAGGGTGGGGCGAGCGGGCCCCGGCCGGTGGCAGCGCCGCCGATCTGGCGCGCTTCCTCGACGAGAAGCCGCCCCACCACATCTGATCCCCCTGCTCCGTGGTGGTCCGGCGGCGGTGCCGCCGGTTCTTGAGTCGCGTGTCGTGCTCCTGGTCGTGACCCCGGCCCGGGTGCCGGCCGGGGGTTTTGCCCGCCGGGCCGCCGCGTTGCGGGACGAGGGCGTAGCGGATCTCCTTCAGCACCTCCAGCTCGCTCACCTCCAGCTTCTCCCGCCCCCCTTCCTTCGCGGCCTGCATCGCAGCCCGCCTGGCGAGGTACTTGGCCATCGGCAGGACCGTCAGGAAGTGGACGACGGCGGCCGTGATCAGAAAGCTGAGGGTGGCGCCGGGCACCGAACCCCACCGGACCCGGATGCCCTCGGTCGCCTCGCCCGTCTTCGGGTCCGTGACGCAGGGGCCCTTGAGGCAGGAGCTGTGACCCTCCAGGTCCTCGGTGCCGAAAGCACCGACCAGCGGGTCGATGACTCCCTTGACGATCGAGTTCACGATCCGGGTGAGCGCTGCGCCGATGACGACGGCGACCGCCGGATCGATGCCATTGCGGCGCGTCAGGAAGGCTCTGAACCCTTCCCGCAGACCGACCTTCTTCCCGCTCGGGAATGAGCCTTCCTTCGCATGTGCCATAGGCGGAGCGAACTCCTCCGCAAATTGCGGCAGTACGCATGAGAACCGCCCGATCCGAGCGTTTGGCAAGGCGGCTTGACCGATCGGCCGTGCGAATCAGCACAGGGTCACCGCCAGTTGGGACGAGATGCCCGCGCCGGCCAGCGCGGTGGCCGTGTCCCGGGGAACGGAGAGCACGATCAGCGCTCCGTCCTGGGCGGAAACCTCTGCCGGGCCCTGCGGCACCTCCGCCACCCGCGCGCCCCTCGCCAGCACCCGGGCCCCGGCCCCGGTTCCGCCCTCCCCGGAGGCGATCACGTCGACGCGGTCACCCGGCCGCAATAAACGAACCGCCCCCGCATCCGCGATCCGGACCGGAGCGGACACCGGCCGAGCCGTTCGCCGGGCCTCGGACGGCGCCGGGCCTGCCTCACCCCCGGCCCCCGCCCCGTAGGCCGCATCGCCGCCACCGCCCGCGCCGCCACCGCCCAGCCCCGTGACGGCGAGCGCGGCGGCCGTCAGGGCCAGCCCGGCGGCCAGGGCGCGGCGCTGCCGCCACAGCGCCCGCCGCAGCCGGCGCCCACCACCCCCGCGCACCCGCAAGGGTTCGAAAACGGGCACCCCACAGGGCGGCGGCGCCGGTGACGCGGACGGCAACGGGGACGACGAGGAGGACAAGGACGACGGGAACGCGGATGAAGCGGACGACACGGACGGCATGACGGACGACGGGAACATGGCCGACACCACCTGACATGAGGAGTTCCGGACGAACACCCCTCACGATCCACCGTCCGCGAGATCCCCGCCGAAGCCTGTGGACGGCCACGGCGTTGTGGACAACTCCGTCACCCACACACGCCACAACCATCCCGCCCCCACGCGCTAAGGCAGCTCGATCCCCGTCTCCAGACCGTCCAGCGCATGCGAGCACGGGCAGTCCCGGTCCGCCTCCGCCGGCAGTGCGGCCACCACGTCGAAGAGCACCGAGCGCAGCCGGTCCACATTGGCGGCGAACACCTTCAGTACCTCGCCGTGCGAGACGCCCTCGCCGGCCTCCGCACCCGCGTCCAGGTCCGTCACCAGGGTCGTCGTCGTGTAGCAGAGGCCCAGTTCACGGGCGAGGACGGCCTCCGGGTGACCGGTCATCCCGACCACCGACCACCCCATGGCCGCATGCCACCGCGACTCCGCCCGGGTCGAGAAGCGCGGCCCCTCGACGACCACCAGCGTCCCGCCGTCCACCGGCTCCCAGCCCTTCGCCCGCGCCGCCGCCAGCGCGGCCCGGCGCCCCTCGGGGCAGTACGGATCGGCGAAGCCCAGATGCAGGACGTTCGGCTCCGCCCCGTCGGCCCGGACCTCCCCGTCGTAGTACGTCTGCGTCCGGGCCTTGGTGCGGTCCACCAGCTGGTCGGGCACGAGCAGGGTGCCCGGTCCGTACTCCGGGCGCAGGCCGCCCACCGCGCACGGGCCGAGCACCTGACGTACGCCGACGGAGCGCAGCGCCCACAGGTTGGCCCGGTAGTTGATGCGGTGCGGCGGCAGGTGGTGGCCGCGTCCGTGGCGGGGGAGGAAGGCGACCCGGCGGCCGCCGACCTCGCCGAGGAAGAGGGAGTCGCTCGGCGGTCCGTACGGGGTGTCCACACGCACCTCCGTGACGTCCTCCAGGAAGGAGTACAAGCCCGAGCCGCCGATGACACCGATCTCTGCGTTCACCATGTGATCACAGTAGCGGCGCGGAAAAACGCCGGGAGCCCCGCCGAACGTATCGACGGGGCTCCCGGCGGAAGCGCGGTGCGGTGTGCGACTCAGGCGGCCGACGAGCCGCTCTTCGAGGAAGAGGAGGCGGAGGCCGGGGAAGAGGACGCGGACGACTTCGAGTCGGATCCCGTCGAAGCCGACGCCGAGGACGCGGACGACGAGGAGTCGGACGCCGAAGCGGAACCGGACGTCTTCGCCGAGGACGAAGCCGGCGTGCTGCTCGACGAGGAGCCTCGGCTGTCGTTCCGGTAGAAACCGGAACCCTTGAAGACGATGCCGACCGCCGAGAACACCTTCTTCAGGCGTCCGTCGCAGCTCGGGCACACGGTGAGTGCGTCATCGGTGAACTTCTGCACCGCCTCGAGGCCCTCGCCACATTCGGTGCACTGGTACTGATAGGTCGGCACTTGCTCCTCCTGGCACTCTGACTCAATGAGTGCTAACGACGCTCCATACTGACGTATTCCGCAGCATCAGTCCACCGTGACCGGCTTCCGGTGACCGACACCACGTGCCACGGTCCGTCCCGGGGCGGCGGGCACGAGCCTCGAACGCAGTCCCACCAGGGTGATCAGGGCCAGTACGGTCCCGGCCAACGGCACCAGGAATCCGGTGCTGGCCCCGTGGGCGTCCGCGAGCCGTCCGGCGACCGTCACCGCCGCGGCCTGGCCGAGCGCGACCGAACCCGTCAGCCAGGTGAACGCCTCGGTCCGGGCGGACCCCGGCACCAGGGCCTCGACCAGTGTGTAGCCGCTGATCAGGGCCGGGGCGATGGAGAGGCCGACCAGGAGCCCGAGCCCGGCCAGCAGAGGCACCGAGTGCACCGCCCACAGTCCGGACGCGGTCAGGGTCAGTGCCGCGTACCCGACGATCAGCCGCCGTCGGGGACCGCTCTTCCAGGCGATGGCACCGCAGGCGATCCCGGCGAGCATGTTGCCCGCCGCGAAGACGCCGTACATCAGGCCGTTGGCTCCCGGGCGGCCGATTTCCTCGGCGAAGGCGGTCAGCGAGACCTGCATGCCGCCGAAGACCGCGCCGATCCCGAGGAAGGAGATCGCGAGCACCCGTACGCCCGGTACGGACAGCGCGGAGGCGTGCCGCCGGGAGGTGCCGGAGGCGGCGTTGCGGACCGCGGGCTGGGTGCGGCTCTGCGCGGCGAAGAGCAGCCCGCCGACCAGGGTCAGCGCGGCCTCCGTGATCAGGCCGGCCGCCGGGTGGACCCCTGTGCACAGCGCGGTGGCGAGCACCGGGCCGATGACGAAGGTGAACTCGTCCGTCACCGATTCGAAGGCGGCCGCGGTGGACATCAGCGGCGAGGCCTCGCGGTCCGGTGTCGCGCCGAGCACGGCCGCCCAGCGGGCCCGCACCATCGGCCCGACCTGCGGGACGGACGCACCCGTCGGCACGGCCGCAACGAACAGCGCCCACAGGGGCGCGTCCGCCAGTGCGAGCGCCGTCAGCACCGATACGGACGCGGCGTGCACCAGGACCCCGGGCAGCAGCACGGCACGCTGGCCGAAGCGGTCGGCGAGCTTGCCAGTCTGCGGGGCGAACAGGGCCATGGAGACACCGGTCACGGCGGCGACGGCGCCCGCGCTGCCGTACGAACCGGTGGTGTGCTGGACCAGGAGCACGATGCCGATGGTCAGCATCGCGAAGGGCTGCCGTGCGGCGAAGCCCGGGAGGAGAAATGTCCACGCACCCGGGGTGCGCAGCAACTGCCCGTATCCGGGGCGGTCGGTGACCGTGGACGCCACGGTCCATGCCTTTCTGCCGCCTGGTGGCCGGGCTCCCGCGGGCGGCCGGCACCGTGGGGTGCGGGCCGTTCGTGCGGGTGCTGCCGAGAGCTGTCCTCTTCGCGCGGGACTGCGGTAGATGCCGGGCGCTCAGCAGAGGCGGAGGACGCCACGACCGCCATACGGTCGCGCCAGCTCTGCATCAGGCAGAGTTGGTCGTTCTGATCGGTCGATCGGGTCGACCGGCCCCGTCGCGGGGGCGGTCGATTCCCTTCATGATACAGGCAGGGTTCCTCGCGCCCCTGTGATTGTGCGCAAGGAACCCTGCCAGGCCTGCACCCGCAAGGCCACGCGACCACAAGGGCGCAGAAGCCGCAGAGGCCGGAACCGCACCGGACATCGACGCCCTCAGTGGTGCGTCTTCGGTCCGTCGGTCTTCCCCAGCCGCTTCACGGCCTTCAGCGCATGTGTCACGTCGTGCACCACGTCGTGCCCCGGATGGGACCCCGCAGGACTCTCGCCACCGCTTCTGCCGCCGGACCCCAGCCAGCCCGCGAGCTTGCCGTTCTCGCCGACCGCGCGCAGCCGTTCCTCCGCCGCGTCGCGCACCGGATCGGTGGCGACCACCAGCAGCTCGTCGCCGCGCCGCAGCACCGTCGAGGGCGCCGGTACGAAGCTCTTGCCGTCCCGTACGACGAGGGTGACGGCGGCCCCGGCGGGCAGCCGAAGCTCCCCGACCTCCACGCCGTGCATCTTCGAGCGGGCCGGGATCGCCACCGAGAGCAGATGCCCGCGCAGCCGCTCCAGCGGTGCCGACTCGATCCCCAGGTCGGCGGCCTCGGCCGGGTCGTCGGCGATCTTCAGGGCCTTCGCCAGCCAGGGCAGCGTGGGCCCCTGGATGAGGGTGTAGACGATCACGAGTACGAAGACGATGTTGAAGACACGGGTGGAGCCCTCGACCCCGGCGACCATCGGGATGGTCGCCAGGATGATGGGCACGGCGCCGCGCAGCCCCGCCCAGGACATCAGTGCCTTCTCCTGCCAGGGCAGCCGGAACGGCGCCAGCGAGATGAAGACCTCCAGCGGACGCGCCACCACGGTCAGCACCAGGCCCACCACGACCGCGGGCCAGAAGTCGTCGAGCAGGTCGTGCGGGGTGACCAGGAGCCCGAGCAGCACGAACATGCCGATCTGGGCCAGCCAGCCGAGCCCGTCGGCGAAGCCGCGGGTGGCGGGCCAGTGCGGCAGCTTGGCGTTGCCGAGGATCATCGCGGCCAGATACACGGCGAGGAAACCACTGCCGTGGACCAGGGCGCCGGCCGCGTACGCGGACACCGCGATCGCCATCACGGCGATCGGGTAGAGGCCGGAGGCGGGCAGCGCCACACGACGCAGTCCGAACGAGCCGAGCCAGCCGACGGCGATCCCCATGGCCGCACCGATGGCGAGCTCCAGGGCTATTTCGCCGATCAGTACGTACCAGCTGTCCACCGCTCCCGTGGTCGAGAAGGCGACCACCAGGATCACCACGGGGGCGTCGTTGAAGCCGGACTCGGCCTCCAGCACGCCGGTGACCCGGGCGGGCAGCGGCACCTTGCGCAGCACGGAGAAGACGGCGGCTGCGTCCGTCGACGAGACGACCGCGCCGATGATCAGCGACTGCCGCCAGTCCAGGCCGACCAGGTAGTGCGCCCCGGCCGCCGTGACGCCCACGCTCACCGCGACACCGACCAGCGAGAGCATCACCGCGGCGGGCAGCGCCGGTCTGATCTCTTTCCACTTCGTGCCCAGGCCGCCCTCGGCGAGGATCACGACCAGTGCGGCGTAGCCGATGACCTGGGTCAGTTCCGCGTTGTTGAACTTGACGTCGAAGATGCCGTCCTGCCCTATGGCGATCCCGATGCCGAGGTACAGGAGCAGGCTGGGGAGCCCGCTGCGCGACGAGATGCGTACCGCCGCCACCGCGACGAGCAGTACGAGCGAGCAGACGAGCAGGAGTTCGTTGAGCGTGTGGACAGACAGTGGCCGTTCCTTCCCCGCGTACGCCTGCCGGGTCGATCGACCTTCGGCATCGACCGATGGCGGCCGGTACTTCGTTACCTTACCTAATCTTTAACGCTTTCTTGACGCGTTCGAGCATTCGTACGATCGCTACGCAATTCGAATCATCCCGATACCGCGTCAGAGCTGTCCCGGCGCTGCGCCTATGGTTGCTCCTGCACTCCCAGGACCACCTGCCCCTCGAAGGACAGCGATGCCCGCCAACTCAACCGCCTCTTCCGCCTCCTCCGGTGCCCCCGGTGCGAAGACCGGCAGGAAGAAGGGGCGACGTGCCCGCCTGATCGTGATCGTTCTGGTGCTGGCGCTCGTCGCGGGTATCGGTTACGGGACGTTCTGGTCCGTATCCACCGTGCGGGCCTCGTACCCGCAGACGACCGGGTCGACGAAGCTCGACGGCCTCGACGGCAGCGTCGACGTCAAACGCGACAGCTACGGGATCCCGCAGCTGTACGCGGACTCCGATACCGATCTCTTCCGCGCCCAGGGCTTCGTCCAGGCGCAGGACCGCTTCTGGGAGATGGACGTCCGCCGTCACATGACGGCCGGCCGGCTCTCCGAGATGTTCGGCTCCGGACAGGTCGAGACGGACTCCTTCCTGCGCACGCTCGGCTGGCGCAAGGTCGCGCAGGAGGAGTACGACAACGTCCTGTCCGAGGACACCAAGAAGAACCTCCAGGCGTACGCGGACGGCGTCAACGCCTACCTCAAGGGCCGCGACGGCAAGGACATCTCCGTCGAGTACGCGGCCCTCGGCTTCACCAACGACTACAAGCCCGCCGAGTGGACCCCGGTCGACTCGGTCGCCTGGCTCAAGGCCATGGCCTGGGACCTGCGCGGCAACATGCAGGACGAGATCGACCGCTCGCTGATGACCAGCAGGCTCGACGCGAAGCAGATCGAGGACCTCTACCCGGCGTACCCGTACGAGAAGCACCGGCCGATCGTCGACCAGGGGGCGGTCTCCCCGGTCACCGGGAAGTTCGACCCGGACGCGACCCCGTCCGACACCACCGGCTCGAACACCGCGCAGGGCGCCACCGAGGGCCTGAACACCCAGCTCTCCGCGCTCTCCGACACCCTCGACCAGATCCCGGCGCTGCTCGGCCCGAACGGCAACGGCATCGGGTCCAACTCCTGGGTGGTCTCCGGCGACTACACGACGACCGGCAAGCCGCTGCTCGCCAACGACCCGCACCTGGCGCCGCAGCTGCCCTCGCTCTGGTACCAGATGGGCCTGCACTGCCGCGAGATCACGGCGAAGTGCCAGTACGACACCGCGGGCTACACCTTCGCCGGCATGCCGGGCGTGATAATCGGTCACAACCAGGACATCGCCTGGGGCTTCACCAACCTCGGCGCGGACGTCACCGACCTCTTCCTGGAGAAGGTCTCCGGCGACGGCTACCTGTACGACGGCAAGGTCAAGCCCTTCACCACCCGTGAGGAGACCATCAAGGTCGCGGGCGGCAAGGACCGGAAGATCACTGTCCGCGAGACCAACAACGGTCCGCTGGTCTCCGACCGCAGCAGCGAACTGGAGACGGTCGGCCAGAAGGCGCCCGTCACCAACGCGGCCCCGGACCGGGCCGACGGCTACGCGGTCGCCCTGAAGTGGACCGCGCTGGACCCCGGCAAGTCCATGGACGCCGTCTTCGAGCTGAACCGGGCCAAGGACTTCAAGACCTTCCAGGCGGCGGCCGAGCACTTCGAGGTCCCCTCGCAGAACCTGATCTACGCCGACACCGAGGGCAACATCGGCTACCAGGCGCCCGGGAAGATCCCGGTCCGCCTCAAGGGCGACGGCACGATGCCCAGCCCCGGCTGGTCCTCGAAGTACGGCTGGGAGAAGGACCCGATCCCGTTCGGCGAGCTGCCCTACGAGTACAACCCGAAGCGCGGCTACATCGTCACCGCCAACCAGGCCGTCGTCGACGAGAAGTACCCGCACCTGCTGACCAAGGACTGGGGCTACGGCAGCCGCAGTCAGCGGATCGACGACCTCATCCAGTCGAAGATCAAGGGCGGCGGGAAGATCTCGACCGAAGACATGCAGAAGATGCAGATGGACAACACCAGCGAGATCGCCGCGCTGCTGGTGCCCGAGCTGATGAAGATCAATGTCTCGGACAAGAGCGTCCGCGAGGCACAGAAGCTCCTGGAGGGCTGGGACTACACCCAGGAGCCCGACTCGGCCGCGGCCGCGTACTTCAACGCGGTCTGGCGCAACATCCTCAAGCTGGCCTTCGGCAACAAGCTGCCCAAGGAGCTGCGGGTCGAGGGCGAGTGCCTCAACGTGCCCCGGGCCGGCGGTTCGGGCCCGGTCGACGAGCAGGACAGGCTGGTGCGCGAGTGCGGCCGGCGCGACGCGGACTCCGCCCAGCCCGACGGCGGTGACCGCTGGTACCAGGTGGTCGCCCAGCTGATGGACGACCGGAACAGCGACTGGTGGAAGGCGCCGAGGAGCGGCCGGGACGAGCCGACCGAGAACCGCGACCAGCTCTTCGCCCGCGCCATGGAGGACGCCCGCTGGGAGCTGACCGCCAAGCTCGGCAAGGACATCACCACCTGGAGCTGGGGCCGGCTGCACCAGCTGACCCTGAAGAACCAGACCCTCGGCACCGAGGGCCCCGGACTGCTCCAGCGGGCCCTCAACCGCGGCCCGTGGAACCTCGGCGGCGGCGAGGCCGCGGTCAACGCCACCGGCTGGAACGCGGCGGGCGGCTACGACGTCGTCTGGGTCCCGTCGATGCGGATGGTGGTCAACGTGGGGGACTGGGACAAGTCCCGCTGGATCAACCTCACCGGCGCCTCCGGGCACGCGTTCAGCGCGCACTACACCGATCAGACTGACAAGTGGGTCAACGGTGATCTGCTCGACTGGTCCTTCGGTACGAACGCCGTCGCCAAGTCGACGACCGACACGCTGACCCTCAAGCCCTAGGGTCTTTCCGTCCGGATCGGGCCGGGGCACGCGAGCCCGGCACGATCCGGACGGGAGGCCCTCAGGGTCTGTCCGTCCGGCGGCTCGCGGCCGGTGTCACCACCACGTCCACGGGGTGGTCGTGCGGTTCCTCCGGGACCCGCGCGACCACCTCGTCGTCGTAGAGCAGGACGATCAGCGCGGGATGCGCCCCGGCCGCGGCGAGCCTGGCCAGCACCCGGTCGTAGCTGCCGCCGCCCCGGCCGAGCCGCATCCCGCGCCCGTCCACCGCGAGGCCCGGCAGCAGCACCGCGTCGGCCTCCAGGACCGCTTCGGGGCCGAGCCGCGCGCCGTCCGGCTCCAGCAGCCCGCGGCCGGCCCGGACGAGACGGTCCGCCCCCTCGTACGGCGCCCAGTCCAGATCGTTGTCCGCGAGGAGCACCGGCAGCAGCACCCGCACGCCCCGGGCGCGCAGGGCCTCCAGCAGCACCCGGGTGCCTGGCTCGCTGCCCACCGAGACGTACGCGGCGACGGTACGGGCTCCGGACAGCTCCGGGAGATCCAGTGCGCCCCGGGACAGAACCACCGCGGCGTTTTCCACGTCTTCCCTGGTCAGAAGGCGCCGCGCGGCCAGCAGTTCACGCCGGAGCAGCGCCTTTCGGGACATCTCAGTGCTCAACGGGCACCCCTGGATCTCTCATATCTGCGTATAGCCGTACAAAGTTAACCGGAGCCTCATCTTCCTCACATACGCACCGGTTATGGTTCTGCGCATGACTCAGTCGCACCCCAGGATCAGCAAGGCTGTCATCCCGGCCGCGGGGCTCGGTACCCGCTTCCTGCCGGCCACCAAAGCCACTCCCAAGGAGATGCTGCCTGTGGTCGACAAGCCCGCGATCCAGTACGTCGTCGAGGAGGCGGTGACCGCCGGCCTCTCCGACGTACTGATGATCACCGGGCGCAACAAGCGTCCGCTGGAGGACCACTTCGACCGCAATTACGAGCTGGAGTCCGCGCTCACCCGCAAGGGAGACGCCGCACGGCTCAAGAAGGTCCAGGAGTCGAGCGACCTGGCCACCATGCACTACGTCCGGCAGGGCGACCCGCGCGGCCTCGGCCACGCCGTGCTGTGCGCCGCGCCGCACGTCGGCGACCAGCCCTTCGCGGTCCTCCTCGGCGACGACCTGATCGACCCGCGCGACCCGCTGCTGGCCCGCATGGTCGAGATCCAGGAGCGCGAGGGCGGCAGTGTCATCGCGCTGATGGAGGTCGCGCCGGAGCAGATCCACCAGTACGGCTGCGCGGCCGTCGAGCCCACCGCCGAGGGCGATGTGGTGCGCATCACCGGCCTCGTCGAGAAGCCCGAGGCGGACGAGGCCCCCAGCAACCTCGCCATCATCGGCCGCTACGTCCTGGACCCCGCCGTCTTCGGGATACTGCGCAGGACCGAACCGGGCCGCGGCGGCGAGATCCAGCTCACCGACGCGCTCCAGCTCCTCGCCGAGGACGAGAAGGCGGGCGGCCCCGTCCACGGTGTCGTCTTCAAGGGCCGCCGCTATGACACCGGTGACCGGAGCGACTACCTCCGTGCCATTGTCAGACTCGCGTGCGAACGTGAAGACCTGGGCCCGGACTTCAAGACCTGGCTCCGCAGTTACGTCACCGAGGAGATGTAGCACTTTGAGCAGCACGATGTGGTCGGTGGACGAGCACCTGGCAGACATTCTCGAAGCGGTGCGCCCGCTCGAACCCATCGAGCTGCAACTGCACGATGCCCAGGGCTGCGTCCTCGTCGAGGACGTCATGGTGGAGATCGCCCTGCCGCCCTTCGACAACAGCTCGATGGACGGTTACGCGGTCCGCGTCGCCGACATCGAGGGCGCCGACGAGGAGTTCCCCGCGGTACTCACGGTCATCGGTGATGTCGCGGCGGGCAGCGACGGCCTGCCCGGCGACCGGGCCGTCGGCCCCGGCGAGGCCGCCCGGATCATGACCGGTGCCCCGCTGCCGGCCGGTGCCGAGGCCGTGGTCCCGGTCGAGTGGACCGACGGCGGCACGGGCGGCGGCCCCGCCGACACCATGCGTTCCCTGAGCGACGCCCCGGAGGGGGCGGGCGGCGAGGTCCGGGTGCACCGCCCCGTCGAGGCCCGCGCCCATGTCCGTGCCCGCGGCAGTGACGTCAAGCCGGGCGATCTGGCGCTGAGCGCGGGATCGGTCGTCGGCCCGCCGCAGATCGGCCTGCTCGCCGCGATCGGCCGCTCGACGGTGAAGGTGCGGCCCCGGCCGCGCGTCGTCGTCATCTCCACCGGCAGCGAACTGGTCCAGCCCGGCGAGGAACTGACCGGCGGCCGGATCTACGACTCGAACAGCTTCGCGCTCACGGCCGCGGCCAAGGACGCCGGAGCGATCGCCTACCGCGTCGGGGCCGTCACCGACGACGCCGACACGCTCCGCGCCACGATCGAGGACCAGCTGATCCGCGCCGACATCGTCGTCACCACCGGAGGCGTCAGCGTCGGCGCGTACGACGTCGTGAAGGAAGCCCTCTCCTCGGTGGGCGACGCGGACGAGCCGGGCAGCGGCATCGACTTCCGCAAGCTCGCCATGCAGCCGGGCAAGCCGCAGGGCTTCGGCTCGATCGGCCCCGACCACACACCGCTGCTGGCACTGCCGGGCAACCCCGTCTCCTCGTACATCTCCTTCGAGCTGTTCGTACGGCCGGCGATCCGCGCCCTGATGGGGCTGCCGGACGTGAACCGCCCCGCCGTCCGGGCCGTGCTGGACACCGACAAGGCCCTCACCTCGCCGTCCGGCAGACGCCAGTTCCTGCGCGGTACGTACGACGCGGAGGCCGGCACGGTCACCCCAGTCGGCGGCGCCGGATCGCATCTGATCGGCGCACTCGCGCGGGCGGACGCGCTGATCGTGCTGCCCGAGGACGTCACCTGCGCCGAGCCCGGCACGGACACCGAGGTGATCCTGCTCCGCTGATTGCCGGGCGGTGGCGGTACGGTGTCTGGCGCTGTGCCTTCCCGGGGACACCCCCGGGCCCCCGGCCCGCACCCAGGTGCGGGCCGAGCGGGCAACCGGCGCCCTACCGCGAGGCGGAGTTAGTTGAGTACGCAGAACAGGCTGACGCACATCGACGAGGCGGGCGCGGCCCGCATGGTCGACGTCTCGGAGAAGGACGTCACCGCGCGGGTGGCCCGGGCCGGCGGCCGGGTCCTCGTCTCGCCGCGCGTCGTCGAGCTGCTCCGCGGCGAGGGAGTCCCCAAGGGCGACGCCCTCGCGACCGCCCGGATCGCCGGGATCATGGGCGCCAAGCGCACCCCGGACCTGATCCCGCTCTGCCACCCGCTGGCCGTCTCCGGCGTCGAGGTCGACCTGAGCGTCACCGACGACGCGGTGGAGATCACGGCCACCGTGAAGACCACGGACCGCACCGGCGTCGAGATGGAGGCCCTGACCGCGGTCTCCGTCGCCGCGCTCACCGTGATCGACATGGTCAAGGCGGTCGACAAGACGGCGGTCATCACGGACGTACGGGTCGAGTCGAAGTCCGGTGGCAAGTCCGGCGACTACCGGCGCACCGAGGCGGACGGAGCGGGGGCGTGACGGCTCCCGGGGCGTCACCGGCCCCGCCTCCCTACCGTGCCCTGGTCGTCACCGCCTCCAACCGCGCTTCGGCCGGCGTCTACGCCGACAAGGGCGGCCCCCTGATCTCCGAGGCGCTCACGCAGCTCGGCTTCGCCGTCGACGGCCCGCAGGTCGTCCCCGACGGCGACCCCGTCGAACAGGCCCTGCGCGCCGGAGCGGCCGCCGGGTACGACGTCATCGTCACGACCGGCGGTACGGGCATCTCGCCCACCGACCGCACGCCCGAGGCCACCCGCCGAGTCCTGGACCGCGAGATCCCCGGCATCCCGGAGGCGATCCGCGCCGAGGGCCGCGACCAGGTCCCCACCGCCGCGCTCTCCAGGGGCCTCGCGGGCGTCGCGGGCCGCACCCTCATCGTGAACCTGCCGGGCTCCACCGGCGGGGTGCGCGACGGACTCGCCGTCCTCGCCCGTCTCCTGGTGCACGCCGTCGACCAGTTGCGCGGCGGCGATCACCCCCGACCGGGGAGCCCGAGCTGAACGTCTCGACCTGGCCGGTGGTCCTCAGCGACGGCGAGATCGTGCTCCGGCCGATCAAACTGCGCGACCAGCGCATGTGGCGCGAGGTCAACCGGCGCAACCGCGACTGGCTGCGCCCCTGGGAGGCGACCGTGCCGCCGCCCGCCCCGGGCGGACCGGTGGCCCAGCGCCCCACGTACCGTCAGATGATCCGTCACCTGCGCGCCGAGGCCAACGCGGGCCGGATGCTGCCCTTCGCCATCGAGTACGACGGCCGGCTGGTCGGTCAGCTGACGGTCGCCGGGATCACCTGGGGCTCGATGTGCTCGGGTCATGTCGGCTACTGGGTCGACCAGGCGGTGGCCGGCCGGGGAGTGATGCCGACCGCGGTCGCGCTCGCCGTCGACCACTGCTTCCGCACGGTCGGACTGCACCGCATCGAGGTGTGCATTCGGCCGGAGAACGGGCCCAGCAGAAGGGTCGTGGAGAAACTGGGATTCCGTGAGGAAGGCCTGCGCCCGCGCTATCTCCACATCGACGGCGCCTGGCGGGACCACCTCATCTATGCGCTCACCGCGGAGGAAGTGCCCGACGGGCTGCTCCGGCGCTGGCACCGGTCACGACCCGGAACGCCACGGGAAATAAAATAAATGTTCGATATTGATCGGCAGTTGACCGATGTCGAACGTACAAACATCCATGGCTGATCTGAACAATCACAAAAAAAGTCCGTGATATCAGCCGGATCGTGCGACACACCGGGCCAATTGGCGGATGTCCCCGTGCAAACCCCTCTACGGTGTGAGGCGTGAGCAGCAGCGGCCTCATCTACGCAGTCATCGTCGGGGCCTGGGCCGCCTACTTGGTGCCGATGTGGCTCCGCAGGCAGGACGAGCTCAACGAAGCCCGTCCGACGGAACGCTTCAGCACCGCCATCCGGCTGCTGTCCGGACGGGCGGCGATGGAGCGTCGGTACGCCAAGGACCTGCGGGAGCGCATCGGCGAGGAGGCGGAGCCCGACGCGGACCCGGACGTCGACACGGACCGAATGGATTCCGTGGACGTCCGGGCCTTCGCCGCGCCCGACGCGCACACCGAAGCCCGGGTGCACGACCCGGCGCGCACCCCCGAAGGGCGCCCCGAACCGGCAAAGGCAAAGGCGCAGGCACAGGCGAAGCCCCGGGCGAAGGCACCGGCTTCCGCACGGCGCGCACGCCAGCGCCCCGGCGGAACGGACGCCGAGCGCGTCCGGCGGGCCCAGCGCCTGCAGGTCCTCGCGCGCCGTCGGCGTACCACCGTCGTCCTCTTCCTGGCCTTCACCCTCGGCGCGGTCGTCGCGGCGGTCGGCGGCCTCCACTTCCTCTGGGCGCCCGCGGTTCCGGCCGTGCTGCTGAGCACGTACATCGTGCATCTGCGGGCCCAGGAGCGGCGCCGGTTCGCCTTCACCATGGACCGGCGCCGGGCCGAGGTGGCGGCGCAGCACCTGCGCGAGAGCCGCACCCGCAGGCACCAGCCGGCCGCGGCGGCCCCCGCCGAGCCCGACGAGGAGCCCGAAGCGCGCCGCCCCGAGCCGGAGCCCGCGCCCGCGGTCTCCCCGCAGGAGGCCGGCCGCCGCGCCCTGGTCGAGCAGACGGACCACGCGGAATGGGTCGACCAGCAGCGCGAGCGCGGCCGGGCCCAGGGCGACAGCTGGGAGCCGGTCCCGGTCCCGCTGCCCACCTACGTCACCGCCCCGGTCGCCCCGCGCGCCACGGGCGGCGTCGAGGTCGGCAACCCGGAGACCTGGAGCGCGGCCCGCTCCAGCGCCGCCGAGCCCACCGGCACCTCGCACCCCGTCGCGCCCCCGGTCGACCCGGCGCCGCGCCAGCGCACCAACCAGTCCCGCCGCAGCCGCGACCGGGGCCGGACCCCGCTCTTCGACCAGTACGAGGACGGGGAGCGCCCCAGAGCCGCCAATGAGTGAGCCCGCCCCGGGCCCGCCGCGCCGCCGCCTCGGCTGACCAGCACGGACCGGATTTCCGAGCACCCCGTTCGGGGTGCTAGAGTTTCACTCGTTGCAAGGGCCTGTGGCGCAGTCTGGTAGCGCACCTCGTTCGCATCGAGGGGGTCTGGGGTTCAAATCCCCACAGGTCCACCGCACACACGGAGATCCCGTCCGATCGAAAGATCGGACGGGATCTCCGTCGTTCACCGGTGAGGCGCGGAGCTTGTCCCGCCGGCGCCTTCGGGGTGCGGGCGGGACGTGTCCGGACGCCTTTGCGGCGGCTGCTTCGGTGCTCAGCCCTGCGGCGCGGGCTCCGGGCTGCGGAGCGCCTGCCGGGCCTCACCGGCGCAGGCCGCTGCGATGGCCGCGCTGACGGTGACGGCCAGCGCGGCGACCACGGTGTCCGGGCCGAAGGACTCCTGGCGGGCCGCGTTCAGGAAGGCCGCCGCGATGGCGATCTCGCCGAGCCCGAGCAGCCCGAGCCATGCTCCCCGTGCGGCGGGCGGAGCCCATGCCCGGGCCTCCTTCCAGCCCCGCAGCGCAGCGCCTCCTCCCATCACCAGTACCACCAGGAGCAGAAGTGCCGTGAACAGGACGTCACCCGCGACGGAGGGCGCGTTGTGATCGATTTCGGCGGTGTCCGGGCCGGACAACAGCAGCCCGATGAAGGCGATGTAGGCGATCTGAGCGATCAGCAGTGCCGGTGCGACCCGGTGCCTGAGAAGGCGGCCCATACGTTGCTCCTCACGAGCTTCTGGTTCCTGGTGATCCAGAGTCTGCCTGCCCTTCGGTACGTGGTTCGCGCAGGTGCCGCGTGACGTGCCGGACGCCTCGCCTCGGGCCGGCAACGACACCGCAGGGGACCGGCGGTGTCGCCGGTCCCCTGCGGTGTGTACGGGCTGTCAGCAGCCGCTGGTGGTCCAGCGGCAGGCGGTGATCAGCGCGGCGGCGTGCTCCTCGCCACGGGCGTCCTCGGTGCGGAGGTCCTCGGGCAGCAGCTGCAGGGCGTCGATGTCGTGCTCCATCATTTCGGTCTCCTTCGGTCGGAAGTGATGCCGGTCCGGGTGCGGACCGGCTGCCGGCGGCCGGTGGCCACCGGACGACTCAGGGGGTGGTGCGATCGCCCTCGGGGAGCCAGGCGCGGGGGCCGCCGAACCGCATGCGCAGCAGCAGCGAGAGGCTTCCGGAGAGACCGGTGGCGTATTCGGCGAGGACGGTGCGCCGGTTCTCGTCCGGCACCAGGAGACGGCCGTCGCGCAGGACCGCCTGGGCCGCCAGGTGCTCGACGAGCAGTTCCGCGTCGGCGCGGCGGTGGTGGTCGCCGGTCAGTTCGGCCACGTCCAGGAGGAGTTCGGCGTTGCCGGCCAGTCCGTGGCAGGTGGCGGGCGAGTCCGTCACCCGGCCGGCCTTGACCGCGTCGGCCGCGCCCTCCACCAGGGCACGCAGGGCGTCGTCCCCGGAGTCCCCGGCGCCGCCGGCCGCCCACAGCCGGACCAGGAAGGTGCCCGCGCCGGACGAGCCGCTGCACCAGTGCCGTGCCAGGTCCGGCGAGTCGGAGAGGTGGCGGGCGCGGTCGACGGGCCAGAGCGCTCCCGCCGGACCGCTGCGGGCGGCGGTCGTCAGGGTCTCGCCCGCAGCGACGGCCGCGGCGCGGAAGCGCTCGTCACCGGTGGCCCCGGCAGCCAGCAGCAGGAAGGTGCCGACTCCGGCGACGCCGTGCGCGAAGCCGTAGTGCCAGGCGCCCGCCAGCGCCGAACCGAAGTCCTCGGGTATCGGCCAGAACACGCCCTCGGGGGTGTGCCGTGCCGCGGTGAGCAGCCCCTCCGCGGCCTCGGCGGCACGTTCGAGGAAGCGGGCGTCCCCGGTGCCGTGCCAGAAGTGCAACTGGGTCAGGCCCGAACCGGCGGCGCCGTGCGTCACATCGGGGTTGGGCCACCGTACGGGCAGCTCCAGGGCTGTCTTCGCGGCGCGTTCGGCGAGGTCGGGGTCGTCCAGCGCCCGAGCGGCGTCGAGCAGGGCCCAGGCCGTGCCCGAGCGGCCGAAGTGCAGGCCCGGCAGGTCCCAGGGCAGCGCGTCCTGCCGGTCGGCGGTCCAGTGCGCGGCGGCCCGCAGCCCCTCGCGCAGCGCCTCGGCGGAGAGGGACGAAGGCGCTTCGGCGGACAGGCCGTCCCACTCGCGCAGCGCCCGCGCGAGCACCGCCACCCCGCCCGCCGAGCCGTGCTGGAGGGTGACCGGGTCGCAGGTCTCGCCGAAGCTGTCCGAGGGCCAGAGCCGTTCCGGGTCGCCGGGCCGCATGGTGGCGAGCAGGTGGGCGATGCCGTCGTGCAGCAGGCGTTCGCGGGTGTCCCCGGCCCGGTCCGCGCGGCCGGCCGGGCCGGTGCGGTCGGTCCCGGCGGCGGCCGGGCGGAAGTTCCGGGCCTTCTCCAGGGTCCAGCGCCCGGCGGGCTCGTCGCGCATCAGCCCCAGGACCAGCGGTGCGTAGCCGCGTACCAGGGGCCGGTCGCGGGAGAGGAGTTCCACGAGCCGGGCCAGGCGCTCCTCGCCGGGGCGGGCCGCGGCATCCGGCAGGTCCGGTGCGAACAGCGGGTCGGCGCCGCTCAGCGCGTGCAGCACGGTCGCGCCCAGGGCGAACAGGTCGACGGAGGGCGGCAGCGCGGGCGCCACCTGGTCGGCGGCGCGCAGCTCCGGTGCGGTGTAGCCGGGGGTCGCGCCGAGCACCCAGCGCTCGCCCTGCGGGGCCGCCATCTCCAGGTCGATCAGGAGCAGCCGGCCGTCCGGGGTGACCATGATGTTGTTCGGGTTGAAGTCGTGCAGGGTGAGGCCCAGTCCGTGGGCGGCGGCGACCAGTTCGACGAGCTGCCCGACCAGGGACGCGGCCGTCCTCTCGTCGGGGCAGGCGGTGCCGTCCTCGGCCAGGCGCTGGGCGACGGTGCGGCGCAGGGTGGCGCCGGGCACCGACTCCACGGCCATGAGGACGCTGCCCTGCTGCTCGAACACCTCGACGACGCGCGGGACGACCGGGTGGTCCGGGCGGGCCCCGCCGAAGCGTCCCAGCAGCGCCGCCTCCCGGCGCAGCAGGTCCCGTACGTCGAGCCCCTCCGGCCCCGCGCCCACATGGGCCCGCGCCTGCTTGACGACGACCTGCTGCCCGGTCTCGGAGTCCTCGGCCCGGAACACCCCGCCCTTGTTGGAGTGCTGGATCGCGCCCCGCACGAGATAGCGCCCGTTCAGCAGCACGGGCTTGGCCGTGGCGGTGCTGCGGGCCGGGGCGGCCGGGCGGCCGGGGAACGGGTCGCCCGCCCAGGCGGGCGGGCTGAACCAGGCGTTGCGCTCGTCGGGGACCGGCCGCCCCTCGGGGTCGGTGAGGGACGCGACGTACCCGCCGTCGGGCATCAGCCGGCGGACGCCGGAGAACACCCCGTACCGGTAGAAGACCTGGCTGTCCGGGCGGTAGCGCCGGTCGGAGAGTACGGCGGGCCCCGGCAGCCCGGCGGTGGCCCGGTGCAACTCCTCGGCGAGCAGCCTGAACTGGTCGTCGTCCGCCGGGTACACGGTGATGAACTTGCCGGACCCGCCCCGCGCGAAGCGCCCCGAGACCAGCTCGGTGACCCGTGCGGGGCTCCCCGCGAACTTGAACCGGCACCGGTGGGCGACCAGCACCTCGGCGGCCCTGGCCAGGGTCAGGGGCGCGGCGAGCGGGGTGGCCGACACATGGAGCTTCCAGCCCTGGGCCCGCCGGATCGCCCCCTCGGGGGCCACATGGCACCAGAACTCCGCCTGGTCGACGCTCCATTCGTGCTCCGCCCCCGGTGCGTGCCGGGCGATGGCGGCACGCACGAGATCGGGCAGCAGCGCGAGGTCCGCCGGGCGCTCGGCGCGGGGGCGTCGCGGCCCTGACGGTGAGGCGGTCTCGGGCAGTGCTGACACGCTGGTCGACCTCGTATCTCGTGGGGGTGGGAACTCCGGGGCCGCTGGGTCTACTGCTGGTGCGGGGTGTAGTCGTCGCCCCAGCTGGTGTCGAGGAGGGATGCCGCGACCGTGCCGGCCGAGCCCGTGCCCGGCCCGTACGCCGCGGGGACCGCCGCGACGGCGGCGGCGCCGGCGGACAGCAGGACCGTGAGGACGAGTAGGCGGCGGACGGCTGAGGGCATGGCGCAGCTCCTGGGTCGGGAGTGGGGAGGGCGACGAGCACCGCGCGGGACGGGGTTCGCCGCCAGATGTCGCGGCTGAGGGGGTTTCGGCCGGACGACCAAAGTTCATCCTCCAACGCCCTCTTGGTCCAGCGCTCCGGGCTGGCAATACCCTGCATGGCACGGAAGTAGCAGGGCCGCATTGCGGGGAAGAACATGACTACAGGCACAAATCACGGTGAACTGCCACGCCTCGACCCGACGGCCGTCGCGGTCTTCGAGCACGCGCTGTCGCTGGGCAGTGTCGGGCGGCGGCGGCCCGACGTGCCGCCCGGCCTCGGCCTGGCCCCAAAGGACGTCGAGCGGGCCTGCCGCGCCCTGCTGGCGCTGCGCCTGCTCAGACCGGCACCGGGCAACCCCGACCAGCTGATCCCGGTCAGCCCGGACGCCGCCGCGGCCGAGGTGGTCGGCCCCCGGGAGGCGGAGCTGGCGCGGGCGGCGGCGCACATCCAGTCGGTGCGCGACGAGTTGCAGTCCCTGATGCCGCAGTACCGGGCCGCCCGGCGGGCGCGGAGCGGCGAGGAGGGCGTCACCGTGCTGCCCGACCTGGCGGCCGCCTCGGCGATGCTCACCGAGGAGTCGGCCCGCTGCTGGGACGAGGTGTTCACCGTCCAGCCCGGCGGCGGACGCTCCCCGCACCGTCTCCGGGGCGCCATCGACCGGGACCTGGCGATGCTCGGCCGGGGCGTGCGGATGCGCACCCTCTACCAGCACTCGGCCCGTACCAGCCTGGCCACCCAGGGGTACGTGGAACGGCTCACCGAGGCCGGTGCCGAGTACCGCACGGCCGCCGAACTCCCGGACCGGGCCGTGGTGTTCGACCGTTCCGTGGCCTTTCTGCCCCGGCGCGCGAACGGCGGCTCGGGCGAGGGCGCGGTGCTGGTCAGGGACCCCGACGTGGTGGCGTACCTCTGCCGGTCCTTCGAGCAGCACTGGTCCGGCGCGACGCCGTTCCGCGGCACCAGCGAGGCCGCCTACAAGGAGGTCGGCGGCAGCATGCGCCGCGCGCTGGTGGGGCTGTTGGCCGAGGGAGCCAAGGACGAGGTGATCGCCCGGCGGATGGGCATGTCGCTGCGTACCTGCCGGCGGCACATCGCGGAGCTGCTGGAGGAGCTGGGTGCCACAAGCCGCTTCCAGGGCGGCGCCCTCGCCGAACGCGCGGGCCTCACGGCACCCGCCGCGCCCGGCGCCCCGGGCCCGCACGACGGTGTACCCGGTTCGCACGATGACGCACCCGACGAGCACGGTGCGCCCGCCGCGCCCGTCGCGGACCACGCCGCGCCCTGACCCCGCCCCGATCCGGACGAAAGGCCCTAACGCCGGGGGCCCGGCGCGTTAGGCGATGCTCAGCGAAGCGTTGGTGGCCGCTGCGACCATCCCGTGCGCCGCGCGGCCCGTCCGGTCAGGGGGACGGAACGGACCGGCCGTCGCCCTCCGGCGCCGGGAGCTCCACCGGCCGCACCAGGGAATCCAGTTGGGACCTGGCCCGGTCCACGCCCTCCTGGAAGCCCTGGCTCGCGGCCTCCGCGAGCGCCTGGCGGACGCAGCTCTCCGCCGCGTCCCGCTCGCCCAGTGCGAGCAGCGCCTCCCCCCGGCTCAGCCGCAGCGCGGCCCTGCGCAGTACGCCCAGGCCCGTCGTCACCCCGTGGTCGTCGAGCGCCAGCGCGTACGCCGTGCAGCGCTCCGCCGCCGCGATGTCGCCCCGGGCCAGGAGCTGCTGCGTCCGGTGCTGGAGCGCGAGGAGTTCGGTGAGCACGTCGTGCGCCTCTCGGGCGAGCCGGACCGCGCGGGTGACATGGTGCAGCGAGGTGTCGGTGATCCCGTCCGCGTCCAGTGCGACCGCCAGGTTGACCAGGGCGATGGCCTCGCTCGACGGGTCGTGCGCGCGGGCCGCGAGGGCGGGCGCGAGCTCCAGCTGGACGAGCGCCTCGGACAGCCGCTCCTCCCGGGTCAGCACCCAGCCGAGCAGCGCCCGAACCCGGGACTCCGCGTCCGGGTCGCCGAGCCGCCGGCTCGCCTCCAGGGCCTGTTCGAGCAGCGGCGCCCAGCCGTCCCGGACGCTCCACACCACGTACGGCCACTGCAGCACGGCCAGGCGCCAGGCCCGGTCGTCGTGGCCCGCCGCGCGGGCGGCGGTGACCGCGGCGGCCAGGTTCTCGCGCTCCGCCGCGTACCACCGCAGGGCGGCGTCGCGGTCGGTGAACTTCCGTGCCGGGGAGTCGGCGGGGGCCTCCCGGGGCAGTGCGCAGCAGGGTTTCTCGCCCGGCTCGGCGGCGAGGGACGCGGCGAGCGCGGTGGCCGTGTAGCTGTCCAGCAGCCGCAGCAGCGCCCCCTCGTCGGTGCTGAGTCCGCGTGCGTACAGCCGTACCAGATCGTGCATGGAGTAGCGGCCGGGCGTGCACTCGGTCACCAGATGGGCCCCCGCGAGCCGGTCCAGCGCCTCGGCCGCCACGGCGGGATCGCGGCCGAGCAGCGCGGCGGCGGCGTACCGCTCCAGATCCGGCCCGGGAACCACCCCGAGCAGGGCGAAGAGCCGCACCGCCTCCGGCGGCAGCCCCTGCACCGTGATGCGCAGCGCCGCCGCGACCCCCGACTCCTCCGCGTCGTCGAGCGAGAGCAGGGCCAGTCTGCGCTGCTCGTCGGCGAGTTCGGCCGCCAGATCGGCGAGCCGCCAGTGCGGTCTGGCCGCCAGCTGCGCCGCCGTGATGCGCAGCGCGAGGGGCAGGCCGTCGCACAGCCGGGCGAGCCGGTCCGCCGCCTCGGGCTCGGCCGCCACCCGCTCCTCGCCGACCGCCGCGGCGAGCAGTTCGGCGGCGGGTACGGGGCCGAGGACGTCGAGCGGCACCGGCCGGGCCAGCTCCTCGACGATCAGCCCGCTGAGCCGGATGCGCGAGGTGACCAGGATGGCCGAGTGGGTTCCGGAGGGCAGCAGCGAGCGGGCCCGGTCGGCGCCGCGCACGTTGTCGAGGACGACCAGGAGCGCGCGCTCCCCGGTCAGCTCGCGGTACAGGGCGGCGGCCGCCGCCGCGGATTCGGGGAGATCGCGCGCCGGCACTCCCAGCGCGAGCAGGAACTCCCGTACGGTCTCGGCCGGTTCGACCGGTACGCCGCCGAAGCCGCGCAGATCGGCGAAGAGCGTGCCGTCCGGGTAGCGGGCCTGCCTGCTGTGCGCCCACTGGAGCGCGAGCGCGGTCTTGCCCACCCCGGCGGGGCCGGTCACCAGCGCGACGGCCCCGGCCCCGGTGATCCGGTCCAGCGCGGCCAGTTCCGTGTCCCGGCCCAGGAATCCCCGCACCCCGCGCGGCAGCAGCCGCGGCGCGGGGGCCCGAGCGGCTGCCTCGTACGGCGTATCCGGCCCCGGCACGGGAGCGGGCCCGGTCCCCGGTGCGGGCCGCAGGTCCACCGGGCCGGAACCGGCCGCATCCACGCGTTCGCCGCGCAGGATCCTCTCGTGGGCGCCGCGCAGCCCCGGTCCCGGACCGACGCCCAGTTCGTCGGCGAGCAGGCAGCGGACGCGGTGGTACCGGTCGAGCGCGTCCGACCGGCGCCCCGCCCGGTACAGCGCCAGGACCAACGCCTCGGCCAGCGACTCGCGCAGCGGGTGCGCCGCAGCCTCCGCCTGGAGCACCGCCACCGCACCGGCATGGTCCCCGAGCCGCTCGTACGCCCCCGCCAGGCTCTCCACCACCTCCAGCCGGGCCTCCTCCAGCGCCTGCGCGGCGGCCCGCAGCGAGGCGCTCGGGGCGGTGCCGTCGAGGGCCGGGCCGTGCCACAGCGCGAGGGCCTCGCCGAGGTCGGCCACCGCGTCGGCGGGCCGCTGCCGGGACCTGCCGCGCCGGGCGAGCCGGTCGAAGCGGTAGGTGTCGAGCAGCGTCCGGTCCACCTCGAACACGTACGACCGGCCCCGGGTCATCAGGCTCACCCCGTGCTCCCCGGCACCGGCCGACGCCAGCAGGGCCCGCAGCCGCGACACATGGCCCTGAACGACCGTACGGGCGTGGGCGGGTGGCTCCTCGTCCCAGAGCGCGTCGATCAACTGCTCCACCGGGACGGCCGAGTTGGCCTTGAGGAGCAGCGCGGCGAGCACACTGCGGCGTTTGGCGGGGCCCAGCTGGAGCTCTCCCGTCCCGGTGGCAGCGCCCACTCTGCCGAGCAACCGGAAATCCATCGCCGCCTCCCCATCGATGCGAGAACGCTCAGCGTCTGGGCCGCCGGGCCGCGCCCGGAGGCCGTACCCCGGACCGATGATCTTACGAGCCCTGCCACCGCCCCCGGGAGCCGCGTCGCCTACGCTGGGCGTGTTCGCACGCTCGTGGATTCCCCGCGACTCCACGCTCATGGATTCTCCGTACCGCGAGGAGCGCCCCGTGCCGGTCGACCTGCCCGAGCCCCGGATCGACACCAGCAAGCCCCACCCCGCGCGCGTCTACGACTGGCTGCTGGGTGGCAAGGACAACTATCCGGTCGACCAGCAGGTGGCGGAGAAGCTGCCCGAGGAGGCGCGGGGCAACGCCGCGCGGAACCGGGCCTTCATGCACCGGGCCTCCGCCTGGCTGGCCCGCAACGGGGTCGATCAGTTCCTCGACATCGGCACCGGCATCCCCACCGAGCCCAATCTGCACCAGGTCGTCCAGGAGATCACCCCGTCCGCCCGGATCGTCTACGCGGACAACGACCCGATCGTGCTGCGGCACGCGGAGGCGCTGCTGGTCAGCAGGCCGGAGGGGATGACCGACTACATCCACGCGGATGTGCGACGGCCCGGGGCGATCCTCGACCACGCCCGTGAACTGCTCGACTTCGACCGGCCCGTCGCGCTCTCCCTCATCGCGCTGATGCACTTCCTGCCGGACGACCAGGACCCGTACGGCCTCACCCGCACGCTGGTCGACGCGTTGCCCCCGGGCAGCTTCCTGGTGCTCTCGCACGGCACCGCCGACCAGCACCCGGAGCTGAAGCAGGAGACCGAGAGCGCGTACAAGAAGGGGGCGATCCCGCTGCGGATGCGCACCCGGAGCGAGGTCGAGCCCTTCTTCGACGGGCTGGACCTCGTCGAACCGGGACTGGTCTTCGCCACCGAGTGGTACCGCGAGGAGCCCGCGCCGGTGCGGGAGCGCAGCGGCTTCTACGTGGGCGTCGGCCGGGTGCGCTGAATCGGGACCGATGAGTTCCGGGCGGTGCGGCGGTCCGGCTTTCCGAGCGGATGAACGGGAAGGTGGACCGATGACCGATCTGAACGATGTCCTGAAGAAGCATGTCGGCGACGGGGCGGCGCCGGGGGCCGTGGGCCTGGTGGCCCGCGGCGACCGCGTCGAGGTGGCGGCGGTCGGCTCCGCGGACGCGGGCGGTACGGTCCCGATGGCCCGGGACTCGATCTTCCGCATCGCCTCGATGACCAAGCCGGTCACCGCCGCGGCGACCATGATGCTGGTGGAGGAGGGCCGGATCGCGCTGGACGAACCGGTGCGGCAGTGGCTGCCGGAGCTGGCGGCGCCGATGGTGGTCCGTACGCCGGCCTCCCCGGCCGACGACGTGGTGCCCGCCGACAAGGTCATCACCGTGGCCGACCTGCTCACCTTCCGGGCCGGGTACGGCTTCCCGTCGGACTTCTCGCTGCCCGCGGTCCGGCTGCTGTTCAGCGAGCTGAAGCAGGGAACGCTGCAACCGCAGGCCATCGAGGAGCCGGACGCGTGGATGGCCACGCTCTCCCGTATCCCGCTGCTCCACCAGCCGGGCGAGGAGTGGCTGTACAACACCTGCTCGGACATCCTCGGGGTGCTGATCGCCCGGGTCTCGGACCGGCCGCTGCCCGAGTTCCTGGCGGAGCGGCTGTTCGAGCCGCTGGGCATGCCCGACACCGGATTCGCCGCACCGGCCTCCGAGGCCGGCCGGTTCACCAGCTACTACCGCACCACCCCGGCGGACGGCCTCCAACTGGTCGACGCCCCGGACGGGCAGTGGAGCACCGTCCCCGCCTTCCCCTCCGGCACCGGCGGACTGGTCTCCACCGCGGACGACTGGTACGCCTTCGCCCGGATGCTGCTCGCGGAGGGGAACCCGGAAGGGAGCCCCGGCGGGCGCCGGCTGCTGTCCGCCGAATCGGTGCGGCTGATGACCACCGACCATCTGACGCGGGCGCAGCGGGAGCACAGCACGCTGTTCCTGGAGGGCCAGGGCTGGGGCTACGGCGGTTCGGTCGACGTCGAGGCCATCGAGCCGTGGAACGTGCCGGGACGCTACGGCTGGGTGGGCGGCACGGGAACGGCGGGGCACCTCACGCCCGCCACCGGCGCGGTCACCGTCCTGCTGACCCAGCTGGAGATGACCGGACCGACACCGCCCGCGCTGATGCGGGAGTTCTGGCGGTACGCGGCCGGGGCCTGAGGTGCGCGACCGCTACCGCAGGGGCTTCGCGAAGCAGCGGCTGCTCTCGTACATGCGGTAGTGGCCGAACTTCTCGCACGGGGCGTAGCCGCTGGATTCGTAGAGCGCGATCGCCTCGGGCTGCCTGTCCCCGGTCTCCAGCACCATGCGGACCCGGCCCGCCGCCCGCGCGTCGGCCTCCAGGGCGGCCAGGATGCGGCGGGCCAGTCCGTTGCCGCGGCCCTCGGGTATCACGAACATCCGCTTGAGCTCGGCGTCGCCGTCCGAGTAGCCCTCGTCGTTCCGGTCCTGGGTGCGCCAGCCGCCGGTGGCGACGGGGCGGTCCCGCGCGTCGTAGGCGAGCAGATACAGCCCGTGCGGCGGCTCGAACATCGAGGGGGCGAGCGGTGTGACATCGCCCTCGTCCCCGTACCGCTCGGCGTATTCGAGCTGCACCTGGTCGTTGAGTTCGACGGCGTCGGGGTGGTCGAAGGGCCGAGAGTGGATATTCATGCGGAGAATGGTACATGTATGCGGGCATTCGGTGTCGGTATCGTGCCGGAATGCTCACTGTGACCTCCGTCAACGTAAACGGGCTCCGTGCCGCCGCCAAGAAGGGCTTCGTCGAATGGCTGGCCCGGACCGAAGCCGATGTGATCTGCCTCCAGGAAGTGCGGGCCGAGCCGCAGCAGCTGCCCGAGGAGGTGCGCGACCCGGAGGGCTGGCACACGGTGCACGCGCCGGCCGCCGCCAAGGGGCGGGCCGGGGTCTCCCTCTACTCGCGGCGTGCGCCGGAGCGCGTGCAGATCGGGTTCGGTGCCTTCGGGGACCCGGGGAGCGAGGAGTTCGACGCGAGCGGGCGCTACGCCGAGATCGATCTGCCGGGTGTCACGGTCGCGAGCCTGTATCTGCCCTCCGGTGAGGTGGGGACCGAGAAGCAGGACGAGAAGGAGCGGTTCATGGCCGCGTTCCTCCCGTATCTGAAGGGCCTGAAGAAGCGGGCCGCGGCCGAGGGCCGCGAGGTCGTGGTCTGCGGCGACTGGAACATCGCCCACCAGGAGGCCGACCTGAAGAACTGGAAGGCCAACAAGAAGAACTCCGGCTTCCTCCCCGAGGAGCGGGAGTGGCTGACCCGGGTCTTCGACGAGGCCGAGTACGTCGACGTCGTACGGGCGCTGCATCCCGGCGAGGAGGGGCCGTACTCGTGGTGGTCCTACCGCGGGCGGGCCTTCGACAACGACACCGGCTGGCGGATCGACTACCAGGTGGCGACGCCGGGACTGGGCGGGCGCGCGGTGAAGGGCTGGGTCGAGCGGGCCGCGACGCACGCCGAGCGGTGGAGCGACCACGCACCGGTGACGGTGGTCTTCGAACAGTAGAGCGTGCGAACGGGGGGAGTGCGGGGCGGTCGGGGCCGGGCAGGATCCCGGCGTGCGATCGAGAGTGCCGGCCGGGCGGCCGCCGTGCGACCGCCCGTCAGGGGGCGGGGGTGCGCGGCGGACCGCCGGTGTTCTCGCGGCGCAGGCGGCGGTCCAGGGCCATGGAGAGCTCGGCGTCCACCACCGCGCGGGCCAGCGGCCGCAGTCGGGGGGATTCGGCCTCGTCGCCGTGGCTCTTCAGGGCACCCACGAAGAGTTCGGCGAGCGCGTCGGCGTGCTCGCGGACCCGGCGGCCGGTCTCCAGCACGGTGGCGAGCGGCACTCCCTCCCGTACCAGCTGGGACGAGACCTCCAGCAGGCGGCGGCTGATGTGGACGATCTCGTCGCCGTCGGTGGCCAGATACCCCAGATCGAGGGCGGCGGCCAGATTCTCCGCGCTGGTCTCGCCCTCGAAGTAGTCCGCGAGCTGTTCGGGCGTGAGGCGGACCGGGGTCTCCTCGCTCGGCTCGCCCAGCCCCAGCACCTCGGCGACGTCGCGGCCGCTCTCGAAGGTGCGGGCGAGATCGGCGATGCCGGTGAGGGTGTGCCCGCGCTCCAGCAGGCCGGTGATGGTGCGCAGCCGGGCCAGATGGTGGTCGTCGTACCAGGCGATGCGCCCCTCGCGGCGGGGCGGCGAGATCAGTCCGCGCTCCCGGTAGAAACGCACGGTCCGCACGGGGATGCCGGCCTCCTTGGCCAGCTCCTCCATGCGGTATTCGCGGTGCTCGCGTCCTTCAGCCACACCCGCACCCTATCGGCCTCCCCCGAGGCCGGGAGCGGGCTCCCGACGCCCTGCGACTCCGCTTGCGGCGTTGTCGTCGGTCAGCGACGCTCCGCGTCGTCTCCCCCCTCCGCCTTGCGATCGAAGCCGCATGACGCCGCTCGCCATCCGCTCCAGGCCGCGGGGGAGGCCGCATGTTGTACCACCGGTAACTTTCCCTCGCCGTACCCCTACCCATCGGTACGGAGCTGTTCTAGTCTCCCAACAATGCCAGTGATTGCTGGCAGAGTCGTGTGACGTACCGCGGGAGGCGGCAGCATGGCCCAGCACAAGCACGTACGAGTGGCGGTGATCGGATCCGGATTCGGGGGCCTCGGCGCCGCCGTCCGGCTGCGCCGCGAAGGCATCACGGACTTCGTCGTCCTGGAGCGGGCCGATTCCGTCGGAGGCACCTGGCGCGACAACAGCTATCCCGGCTGCGCCTGCGACGTACCGTCCCACCTCTACTCGTTCTCCTTCGCGCCCAACCCCGAGTGGCCGCGCACCTTCTCCGGTCAGGAGCACATCCGCGCCTACCTGGAGCATGTCGCGGACACCTTCGGACTGCGGCCGCACCTGAGGCTGGGCCATGAAGTGACGGTCATGCGCTGGGACCGCGAGGAGCTCCACTGGGCCATCGAGACCGCCAACGGGGCTTCCTTCACCGCCGACTTCGTCGTCTCCGCGACCGGTCCGCTCTCCGACCCGAAGACGCCGGACATCCCCGGTCTCGCCGGCTTCCCCGGCAAGGTCTTCCACTCGGCCCGCTGGGACCACGACGCCGACCTGACCGGCAAGCGCGTCGCCGTGATCGGCACCGGCGCCTCCGCCATCCAGATCGTGCCCGCGATCCAGCCGAAGGTCGCCGCCCTGGCGCTCTTCCAGCGCACCCCGCCCTGGGTCATGCCGCGCATGGACCGGAAGATCAGCGGCGCCGAGCGCTGGCTGCACCGCGCCCTGCCCGTCACCGGCACCGCGCGCCGCGGACTGCTGTGGGGCATACGGGAGTTGCAGGTCAGTGCCTTCACCAAGCACCCGAACGAACTGGGCCTGGTCGAGAGGATAGCCAAGGCCAACATGGCGAAGGCGATCAAGGACCCCGTGCTGCGGGCCAAGCTGACCCCCTCGTACCGCATCGGCTGCAAGCGCATCCTGCTCTCCAGCACCTACTATCCGGCGCTCGCGAAGCCCAACGTGGACGTGATCACCTCCGGCCTGGCCGAGGTGCGCGGCTCCACGCTCGTCGCCTCCGACGGTACGGAGACCGAGGCCGACGCGATCGTCTTCGGCACCGGCTTCCACGTCACCGACATGCCGATCGCCGAGCGCGTGGTGGGCGCGGAGGGCATCACGCTCGCCGAGTCCTGGAAGGACGGCATGCAGGCGCTGCGCGGCGCCAGCGCCGCCGGCTTCCCCAACTTCATGACGGTCATCGGCCCCAACACCGGGCTCGGCAACTCCTCGATGGTCCTGATGATCGAGTCCCAGCTGAACTACATGGCCGACTACCTGCGCCAGCTCAACGTGCTGGGCGGACGCGTCGCGCTCGACGCGCGCCCCTCGGCGGTCGGCGCCTGGGACCGCCGCATCCAGACACGGATGAAGCGCACCGTGTGGAACACCGGCGGCTGCAACAGCTGGTACCTGGACGCCAATGGGCGCAACACCACCGTCTGGCCGGGCACCACCGCCGAGTTCCGCAAGGTCACGCGGTCGGTCGACCTCTCGGAGTACGAGGTCGTCCGGATCCCGGAGCGGGCCGCCGCCCCGGCGCAGGCCGTCGCCGAGGAGGTCGTGGGATGAGCCGGCTGCTGCGGCGCGACGCCACCCCGCCGGTCCCCGCGCGCGAGCTGATCGCCCGCTCCGCCGACGGCGCCCGGATCCATGTCGAGGTGCACGGGCGGGACGGCGCCCCGGCGGTGGTCCTCTCGCACGGCTGGACGTGCAGCACCCGCTTCTGGGCCGCTCAGGTCCGGGACCTCGCGGCGGAACACCGGGTCGTCGTCTACGACCAGCGGGGCCACGGCCGTTCGCCCGCCGTCGGCCGCGAGGGATACAGCACCGAGGCCCTCGCCGACGACCTCGAAGCGGTGCTGGCCGCCACCCTCGCACCGGGGGAGCAGGCCGTGATCGCCGGGCACTCCATGGGCGGCATGACGATCATGGCCGCCTCGCGGCGGGCCGGGCTGCGCGAGCACGCGGCGGCCGTACTGCTGTGCAGCACCGGCAGTTCGCGGCTGGCCGCCGAGTCGCTGGTGGTGCCGGTGCGGGCCGGGGCCGTCCGGACCGGGATGACCCGCGCGATCCTCCGTGCGAAGGCCCCGCTCGGACCGGTCACACCGGTTTCCCGGCGGATACTCAAGTACGCGACGATGGGAGCGGGCTCCGCCCCCGACCGGGTGGACGCCTGCGCCCGGATCGTGCACGCCTGCCCGCGCGGCGCCAGGGCGCCCTGGGGGCATGTCCTCGCGGAGCTCGATCTCGACGCGGGCGTACGGGAGTTGAGGGTGCCCACGGCGGTGATCGCGGGTACGGAGGACCGGATGACGCCGCCCGTGCACGCCCGCGCCCTCGCGGCGGCGCTTCCCGACTGCCTGGGGCTCACCGAGCTGACGGGCATGGGCCACATGACGCCGGTGGAGGCACCGGAAGCGGTCACGGCGAAGATCCGGGAACTAGTCACCGGGTACCTCCCCGCGGGCGGCACGGGCGCCGACGCAGGTGCGGACACAGGCACGGACGGTACGGCCGAGAAGGAGGAGGTCGCATGAGCGGCAGTCGGAGTCTCGAAGGACAGGTCGTCGTCGTCACGGGCGCGGCACGTGGCGTGGGCGAACTGCTGGCCCGCAAGCTCTCGGCGCGCGGCGCCACGCTCGCGCTGGTCGGGCTGGAGCCGGACGAACTGAAGAAGGTCTCCGAGCGGCTGCACTCGGAGAGCGACCACTGGTTCGCGGACGTCACCGACCACGAGGCGATGGCGCGGGTCGCCCAGGAGGTCAAGCAGCGGTTCGGGAAGATCGACGTCGTCGTCGCCAACGCCGGGGTCGCCTCCGGCGGGCCGTTCGTCGACTCGGACCCCGACGCGTGGCGGCGGGTCATCGAGGTCAATCTGATCGGCGGCGCGGTCACCGGGCGGGCCTTCCTGCCGGTGCTCATGGAGAGCCGCGGCTACTTCCTCCAGATCGCCTCGCTCGCGGCGATGACACCGGCGCCGATGATGACCGCGTACTGCGCGTCCAAGTCGGGCGTGGAGGCCTTCGCGCACAGCCTGCGGGCCGAGGTCGCCCACCGGGGCGTGAAGGTCGGGGTCGGCTACCTGTCCTGGACCGACACGGACATGGTGCGCGGCGCCGACCAGGACGACGTGATGCGGGAGCTGCGCCAGCGGCTGCCCTGGCCGGCGAACCGCACCTATCCGCTGGGCCCCGCCGTCGACCGGATCGTGGCCGGCATCGAGCGCCGGTCCGCGCACGTGTACGCGCAGTGGTGGCTGCGCGGGATGCAGTCCGTGCGCGGCTACCTGCCCTCGCTGATAGGGGTCGTCGGGCAGCGGGAGGTCCGCAGGTTCGGGTCGCGGCTGGACGGCGTGAGCAAGGGACTCGTCGGCGCCGGGGGCGCCGCCGACCAGGCCGCGAGGGCCACGACTACGCAGCGTAAGTGATCGACATGCGGTGGGTGCCGGGGCCTGCGACGCTGATCGAGGTCCTCACGGACCGTCCCCCAAGCACCCACTAGGAGTGAACGGAATGGCTATCGCAGACCAGTTCAAGGACAAGGCGCAGCAGCTCGCCGACCAGGCGAAGAAGAAGGCCGGCGAGGGCCGCGGCCAAGGCCAGGAGCGGACGCGCGCCGAGGGCCAGGAGCGGACGCGCACCGAGGGCCGCGAGCGGATGCAGAACGTGTCCGAGCGGGCCTCGAAGACGTCGCAGCAGGGCCGTGACAAGGCCCGGGCCACCACGGACGAGCTCCGCGAGCGCCGCGAGCGCTGACGGGCCGATCGCGACACTGCGCGTTGCCTGAGAGGGGCGCACCCGGATCTCCGGGTGCGCCCCTTTCGCGTGGTGAGGGACGGGGCTCTCAGCGGTCCCCGTCCCGTTCCCGGCCTCAGTCCTCGGCCGCCGGGTGCGCCAGGTCGCCCGGGTCGGTGTTCGCCCCGCACAGCACCACGGCGACCCGCTCACCGGCGCCCGGCCGGTAGCCGCCGTCCGGCGCCGTGAGCGCGGCCAGTGCGGTGGAGGCGGCGTGCTCGACGGCGATGCGGCGGTGGTCCCACAGCGTCCGGCGGGCGCGGGCGATCTCGCCGTCCGGCACCAGGACGGAGCGGACGTCGTTGTCGCGGACGGCGCGCAGGGCCAGGGAGGTGGCCCGTCGGGCGCCGAGGGCGTCGACGGCGACCGAGTCGACCGGGACATCGACCGGCCGGCCGGCCTCCAGGGCCGCGTTCAGTGCCCGGCAGTTCTCCGGCTCGACGGCGACCGTGCGGATCTTGTGGTGCCGGGCGGCGGTGGCGACGCCGGCGAACAGACCGCCGCCGCCGACCGAGACCACGACGGTGTCCAGGCCGGGGATCCGCGCGTGGATCTCCTCCATCAGGGTGCCGGCCCCGGCGGCGATCAGCGGGTGGTCGTAGGCGTGCGCGGCGAGCGCGCCGGACGACAGGGCGAACTCCTCGCACGCTTCGAGGGCCTCGGCGTACTCCGCGCCGACCAGCCGCACGTCCGCCCCGTAGCCGCGCAGCTTGGCGACCTTCACCGCCGGGGCGACGCTCGGCAGGAACACCGTGGCCCGTACACCCTGCTGCTGGGCGGCCCACGCGCAGGCCAGCCCGGCGTTGCCGCCGGAGGCGATGGTGACCCCCGCGTCCGGCAGGGTGCCCGCCTCGCGGTGGGCCTGGATGAAGTTCTGCGCGCCGCGCGCCTTGAAGGAGCCGGTGTGCTGCATGAACTCCAGCGCGAACCAGAGCTCGTAGGGCTGCCCGGGCCGGTCCTCGGGCGCGACGGGGGTGACGGTGACCGGGCGGATGCGCCCGGTGGTCCGGTCGGTGGCGGCCTTGATGTCGTCGTACGTGAGGTCGTTGCCGAACAGGTCGGTGTCCCGGTCGCCCATGTCTTCTCACCTCTGTGGTCGCTGAACCCACCAGCATATTCAGTGGTCGGCTCCGGAAGGCCTTCGGGGGTTGACGCCCTGCGGGCGGCCGAGCAACAGCGCGGATCAACTTGCTGAGCCTCCGCACGCGTCATACCCCCCGTACCGCGAACCGACTGGAGACCTCTATGACAGCGCCGCGCATGCGCTCCCATCGCCTCCTCGCCCTTCCGCTGGGGATGGCCGTGGCGACCACCCTCGCCCTCCTGCCCGACGTCACGGCGTCGGCGGCCGGGGCGGCCCCGACCGCCGACACGACCTCCCTCAGCTACGTCGTCAACGTCACTGCCGGAAAGCGCCCGTCCACGACGGTGAAGAAGGCCGTCGGCGAGGCGGGCGGCACCATCGTGATCTCGTACGACCGGATCGGTGTGATCGTCGTCCACTCCTCGAACCCCGACTTCGCCCGGACCATCCGCAAGGTTCCGGGCGTGCGGTCGGCCGGCGCCACCCGCAACGAGCCCCTTGCCGCGCAGTCCACGACCGAGGCCGGCGCGACGCGGGTCCTCAGTGCCCGGGAAGTCGCGAGCGCTCAGGCGGCCGAGGGCCAGGACCCCCTGGAACCGACGCAGTGGGACCTGCCCGCCATCAAGGCGGACAAGGCGCACGAGAAGACGCTCGGCAGCCGCGACGTCACGGTCGCCGTCATCGACACCGGAGTGGACGACACCCATCCCGACCTCGCCCCGAACTTCGACCGTGAGGCGTCCGTCAGCTGCGTCTCGGGCAAGCCGGACACCGCGGACGGGGCCTGGCGGCCCGGCGCGTCGGAGGGCGCCGCCCACGGCACGCATGTCGCGGGTGAGATCGCGGCAGCCAAGAACGGCATCGGCATGACCGGCGTCGCGCCCGGCGTGCGGGTCTCCGGCATCAAGGTGGCCACCCCGGCGGACTACATCTACGCCGAGGCCGTGGTCTGCGGCTTCGTCTGGGCGGCCGAACACCATGTGGACGTCACCAACAACAGCTATTACACCGACCCCTGGAAATTCAACTGCCTCGACGACCCGGACCAGAGGGCACTCGTCGACGCCATCACCCGGGCCTCGCAGTACGCGGAGCGCAAGGGCACGGTCAACGTCGCGGCCGCGGGCAACGAGAGCCGCGACCTGGACGCGGACTCCCTCACCGACCCCGCCTCACCGGACGACGGCACGCCGGGGGACCGCGTGATCGACCCGCACAAGTGCCTGGACATACCGACCCAGTTGCCCGGTGTGGTGACCGTGGCCGCGACCGGTGCGAAGGGCGTCAAGTCGTCGTTCTCCAACTACGGTCGGCACGTCGTGGACGTCGCCGCGCCCGGAGGCGACCTCTACCAGTCTCCGCCCGCGCCGGCCACCGATGGCCGGATCCTCGGCACGATGCCCGGCGGCAAGTGGGCCTACACGATGGGCACGTCGATGGCGTCCCCGCACGTCGCGGGGGTGGCCGCCCTCATCAAGTCGACGCATCCGCACGCCACCGCCGGCGAGGTGAAGGCCCTGCTGTACTCCGGGGCCGACACCACGCCGTGCACGGATCCGTACGATTTCGACTCCGACGGCAGGATCGACGCCGTGTGCAAGGGGCCGAGGAACCACAACGGGTTCTACGGGCGGGGGATCGTGAACGCGTTGAACGCCGTGACGAAGTGAGCGCCTCGTCCGGTGCCCGCTCGTCCGGCTTCCCGCTCCGTGCCGGTCGGCCTCTCAGCAGGAGAGGTTGCCGCCGCCGACGTCGGTGCCCAGGACGCCGACGTACTGCTTGTACAGGTTGATCCGGTCGTTGCGTTCGTCCGGGTTCTTGCCGTCGCACTCCAGGGCGCCGTTGATGCTGCGGATGGTCTCGCCGAAGCCCCTGCTGTTGACCATGGCGTCGTGCGGGGTCATCGACCCGGCGCCCGACTGCGTGTCCCAGAACCACAGCCCGGTCTTCCAGGCGACAGCCGGGTTCCTCTCCACCTGGTACGGGTCGTTCAGCAGGTCGATGTGCAGGGCGTCGCCCGCGGCCTTGTAGTTGAAGTTCCAGCTCAGCTGCAACGGCCCGCGCCCGTAGTACGCGGCCTGCCCGGCCGGGCAGCCGTAGGGCTGCGAAGCGTCGCAGTAGTGCGAGTAGTTGGCGGTGTTCTGCTCGACGACGTACTTCAGTCCGCCCGTTTCGTGGCTGACGTTGGCGAGGAAGGCCGCCGCCTCGCGCTTGCGGGTGCCGCCGTCGCCCGTGGCGGCGAACTGCGGGTAGGCGCTCAGGGCGTCGACCAGGCCGCTGTAGGTGTAGAAGGAATTCCGGCCCGGGAACATCTGGTTGAACTGGGCTTCGCTGACCACGAAGGAGTCGGCGGCGGCCGGTGCCGCCTGCCCGGCCACGGAGAGGGTGCCCAGAACAGCCGTTGAGGCCAGCATCGACAGGGTGCGGGAGAGCTTCATCGTTTTCCTCGGTTCGGCAGTCGGCGGACAAGTGCTTCAGATGTGAAGCAACGAAGTCATCGTGATCGCCGACTGCCTGAGGAAATGCCTGGAAGACCCGGAAGTCACCCACTCGGATCACGCACGATCACCAGGCTGACGAGAAAGGGGTCAACGCACCGGCATTCAGGCCGATGTGACGGGGCGCCGAGGGGGGCCGCCCGGCCCATGCCGCGTCCACCGGGGGTACTGCTCCGGTGGACGCGGCGGATTCGTACGGGGCGGATTCGTGCGGGCGGATTCGTGCGGGGCCGATTCGTGCGGGGGTGGTGGGGTCAGGGCTGGATGGGCATGGACCAGCAGTTGGAGGTGGCGGCCTTGCCGGAGAGGCGGTCGGTCAGCCAGGAGATGGCGTCGCCCTGGTCGGTGATGAGCGGGACGAGGTGGTTGGTGAGGATCTTGTCGCCGAGGTTCGGCAGCACGATGGCGTCGTAGGTGACGTCGGCGCCCTTGTTGCACCAGTCGACGGCGAGCTTGCGGGCCTGGGAGTGGGGCACGATGTCGTCCTGGACGCCGGTGGCCAGCCGCACGGGTCCGGCAGGCTTGAGCGTGCCGATGCGCTGCTTGTCCAGGGCCGCCTTCGCACGGGGGTCGGCGGCGATGATGTCGCCGAGGGACTTGCCGCTGATGGTCCACTTGCTGCTCCTGGTGAAGCCGTAGCCGAACAGTGCGTCGCCGACGCACATGGTCGACGCGTCCGCCAGGGCGGCCTTCCCGGTGGCGTTGATGTTCGCGTCGACAACCGCCCGCAGGTCGGGGTCGGCCTGGGCGAAGCCGCTGACCGACCAGGCCAGCGCGCCGGCGAGCGCGCTGCCGTCTATCCCCTTCATGACCGAGGTCAGGTCCGCCGGAGGCGCGCCGGAGTACGTTCCGGAGAGCGGGACGTCGGGCGCGTAGGAGGGCTGGAGTTCGGCGGCCGCCGCACTGGCACCGCCGCCCTGGCTGTATCCGTAGAGACCGGTTCTCGAAGCCGCGGTGACCGACGCGCCGGGTACGGCGCGGGCGGCGCGGGCCGCGTCCAGCAGGGCGTGCGCCTCGTCGACGCGGTTGACGTAGGTGTGCAGGCGGTCGGTGGTGCCGAGGCCGACGTAGTCGGTCACGACGACCGCGGCCCCGGTCGACAGGAGCCGGTAGATCGACAGGGCCTCGTAGCCCACGGACATCGTCTCGCCGTTGAGGGTGAGCGGGTTCTGCAGGGCGAAGGACGGCGCGCACTGGTCGCCCTGGCCCATGGTGCCCGAAGCCACCGCGACCAGGGGGCGCGGCCCGGTGCCCTTCCAGGTGGCCGAGGGCTCGATGTAGGCACCGGTCACGGCCACGGGCGCTCCGGCCGAGTCGGTGGACCTGTACATCAGGCGGGTCGCGGTGCCCGGCATCGGGCGGCCGTCCAGGCCGGGGATGCTCAGCCCGAGCGGCATGGCCTCGGTACGGATCAACGCCCCGTTGGCCGAGGGCAGTTCGGCGGGCGGGGTGTAGAAGGCGGGGATGGTCACCCCGCGGGAGACGACGGGTTCCGCCGTGGCGGCGGTGGCCGGTACGGCCGAGAGGCCGGCGCAGACGGTGCCGGCGACGACCACACCGGCCAGCAGGCGCAGGCCGGCCCCGGCGCCACGGCCGGTTGCCGGGGAGGGGGCGGGAGTGGGGGTGGAACGAGAACGGGTCTTCGTGCGGCTCATGGTGGGCTCCTCGTTCGTCGTTGGGGTGATCGATGTCGCCTGAGCTCGTCCGGTACGGCCGCGCACGCCAAGTGCCGGGAGAATCAGCACTGTTACTCGCAAGTCACTTACTGGAGCGTAAGTCTGCGTGTCAGTGAGTGACAAGACGTCGGCATGCGCCATTTCCGAATGGCTCGCTATGCTGCGGCAGCAGGAACGGAGAGCGGGGGCGAGGGTGGGCGATGCGCCATCCGCAGTACACAGGCAGGCAGTTCGGGCAGACGTCAGGCCGTCGCTCGCCGAGCGACGCAAGGCGGCTCTCCGCTTCGAGATCGCCGGTGAGGCCGTCCGACTGTTCGCCTCACAGGGCGTCACCGGCACGACGGGCGAGCAGATCGCCCAGGCCGTGGGCATCTCCTCCCGCACCCTGTGGCGCCATTTCCCCACCAAGGAGAGCTGCGTACTGCCGCTGCTCTCCGCAGGGCTTGAGTTCGCCATGGACCGACTGCGTCACTGGCCGGCGGACATCGGCCTGCTGGACTTCGTCACGCAATCCCTACGCGTCGGCGAGCTGCCCGCCGGGGCCCCGGCCATCCTCGACCTGATCCGCATGACCACCACCGACCCGGCACTGCGCGCCGTCTGGCTCCAGGCCCACGACGACGCGCTGCCCGTCCTCGGACAACTCCTCGCCCAGCGCTCCGGCGCCAGCGCCGACGACCTCCGGATCAAGGTGCACGCGGCGACCTTCAACGGCGCACTGCGCGCGGCATCGGAGGACTTCGCCCGCCGGTACGCGGAGGATCCCGAGGCGGCGGGGAGCGAAATCGCCACCTGCCTCATCGCTGCACTGCGCGCGGCTTCCGAGGGGCTGCCCTACTGACGCGCCGGTCCCCGCCGGACTGCCCCGCGGTCAGGACGCCTTGACGTCCTCGACGAACGGCGTCCAGGCCGACGCGGGGATGACGAGCACGGGTCCTTCGGGGCGCTTGGAGTCGCGGACGGGGACGAGGTCTCGGTGGCCGTCCGCGACTTCGAGGCAGTCGCCGCCCGAGGTGTTGCTGTGGCTGCTCTTGCGCCAGCGGGCGAACTCCTGGGCGACTTCAAGGCAGTCGCCGCCACTCCCGTTGCTGTAGCTGCTCTTGCGCCACGTAGCCAGGTGGAGATCAAGACCGATGCTGGCCATTCCGGTACTCCTCAGCCGCCTTCTCGATCAGGTCGAGGGACACCTCCGGCGGCAAGGCGGCGGCCCTCAGCCGATCGTATGCCTTGCGGTACTGCATCACGAGGGACGGATCATCGATGGTCTGGCCGTGGTACGGGCCCTCGGTGTAGAGCAGCGGCGCTTCGTCGTCGAAGTTCATGAAGAGCAGTGGCAGCTCGGTGAAGGGGCGGGTCGGGCCGTTCCACGGAAGGATCTGCGTAACGACGCGATTGCGCCGCGCGAGGGCGGCGATGTGCTCCAGTTGTTCCGCCATTTCCTCGGGTGAAACGATGGAGTGGCGCACCAGGGCCTCGTGCAGGACGACCCAGTACTCGGGCTTCCCGAGGTCGTCGAAGAGACGGGCTCGCTCCAATCGGGCGACGATCTTCGCCTCGATGTCCTCCGGTGCGTCCAGGGGGTGCGTAAAGCGAATGACGGCGTGTGCGTACGGCCTGGTCTGTAGCAGCCCGGGGATGAGAGTGCCGGACCACTGATCGATGGCTCGGGCTCGGGTCTCCGCTTCCACCACCGGGGCGAAGGAAGCGGCATGCGCACCACGCTTGGCCTTCCGTACGTCCCCGCACCGCCGACCGAAGAACCCGTCCGTCCCCAGCACCCGGTCCACGTGCCGGGCCAGTTCCTCGGGCATCCGGCGGTGGCCGTGTTCGATCTCGCTCAGGTACGTGATGCCGTAGAAGCTGCCGTCCACCAGCTTCTCCAGGGTCAGGCCCGCTTCCTCCCGCTTGAAGCGGAGTTCCTTGCCGTAGAACTGCGGTACCCCCGCCGAGCCGTCGATCTCCTTGCGTGTGGCCACTGTCGACCGCCTTTCGCGCTGTGCCTTGTGGAGCGAGAAGTCCTTTCACGGTAGAGGCCCGTGCGGCAGCCTGTGAGGCGTTCGTCACAGTCAGCAACGAAAGGTGGACTTCCCCCCATGGACGACACGTACGGCCTCACCGGCCACGACATCGGCCCGGACATCGACGAGCTCCGTGCCGCGCTCGCCGCGCACGACATCACCCTGCCTTCGCTCGGTGTCGAACCGCTGACCTTCGCCGCGCGGTGGACCCGGCCGCCGCTGGTCTCGCTCGGGAACTGCAATCTGGCGACCGCGCGCCGGATGGCCGAGGTGCTGCGTTCGGCGGCCGGGGGATGACTGTGCTGCCGTTCACGGTGGATCTGCTCGCCGTGCCGAAGGCCGTACCGGAGATGCGGCACACCCTGCGCGAGCGGTGCGGTGGTGCGGACTCCCCCGATCTGCTGCTCTGCGTCAGCGAGTTGCTGACCAATGTGATCGTGCATCTCGGCGAGGGGACGCCGGTCACGCTGCGGGTCAGCGCTACGCGTACCGGCAGGGTCCGGGTCGAACTGAGCGACCCCGAGCCGTGCGCCTGGCCCGCACTGCGCACCGCGTCCGGTGGCGACGAGTCGGGGCGGGGGCTGGCGCTCGTCGATGCGCTGGCGTTGCGATGGGGCGTCGAGCAGGGGCCGTACGGGAAGACCGTCTGGTGCGAACTGCGGGCTCCGGCCCCGGGCGGGTGCCCGGGGCCGGAGCCTGGTCCCGGTCGACTGGACGACCAAGTTCCGCATCGCCCTCTGCTGACGCGCACCGCTCCGGACTGAGCGGCGCCGAGAGGGTGGCGAAGGCGCCCGCGAGAAGGGCGGCCTTCGGCGTGGTCTAGCGCGGCGGCAGCGGCGGCCGCCGCCGGTCCGGGACGTCGTCGTACGTCGGCGGGACCGCCGCGGGCTGGGCGGCCAGCAGGTCCAGGGCCACCCGTACCGCGTCGTCCAGCACCGCGTACCGGCCCTCCGCCCAGTCGAGGGGGGTGCGCAGCGCCTCCAGGTCCGGTTCGACGCCGTGGTTCTCGACGGACCAGCCGTAGGTGTCGAACCAGGCCGCGTTCATCGGCACCGTGATCACCGTGCCGTCGCCGAGCCTGGTCCGGCCGGTCATGCCGACGACGCCGCCCCAGGTCCGCTGGCCCACGACCGGGCCGAGCTTCAGCAGGCGGAAGGCGGCGGTGATCATGTCGCCGTCGGAGGAGGTCGCCTCGTCGGCCAGGGCGACCACCGGGCCGCGCGGGGCGTTGGAGGCGTACGACACCGGCTGGGCGTTGCGGGTCAGGTCCCAGCCGAGGATGGTGCGGGTCAGTTTCTCCACCACCAGCTCGCTGATGTGGCCGCCCGCGTTGCCGCGCACGTCGACGATGAGGGCCGGCCGGGACACCTCCATGCGCAGGTCCCGGTTGAACTGGGCCCAGCCCGATCCGCCCATGTCGGGGATGTGCAGGTAGCCGCACTTGCCGCCGCTCAACTCCCGTACGACCTCGCGGCGTTTGGCGACCCAGTCCTGGTAGCGCAGCGGCCTCTCGTCGACCAGGGGGACGACGGCGACGCGGCGGGGGAGGCTCCCGCCCCCGGCCGGGCGGAAGGTCAGCTCGACGGTGGTGCCGCCCGCCGCGGTGAGCAGGGGGTACGGGCCGGCGACCGGGTCGACCGGGCGTCCGTCCACATGGGTGAGGACCGCGCCCTCCCGGATGCCCGTACCGGCCAGCGGGGAGCGGGCCTTGGAGTCGGAGGAGTCGCCGGGCAGGATGCGCCGGACCGTCCAGTCGCCGTCCCGGCACACCAGGTTCGCGCCGAGCAGGCCGATCGCCCGCTGGTAGTGCGGGGGGCCCTCGTTGCGGCGGGCCGGGGTCACATAGGCGTGCGAGGTGCCCAGTTCGCCGAGGACCTCGCGCATCAGGTCGGCGAACTCGTCGGGGGAGGCGACCCGTTCGACCAGCGGGCGGTACTGGTCGAGCACGGCCGTCCAGTCGATGCCGCACATGTCCGGGTCCCAGAAGTAGGAGCGGATGATGCGGCCGCCCTCCTCGTACGCCTGCCGCCACTCCGCCGCCGGGTCGACCTCGTGCAGGATGCGGCGCAGGTCGAGGTAGACCGTCGAGTCGCTGTCGCCGACCTCGGTGGCGGGGACGGCGCGCAGCTCGCCCTCGTCCATGACGACCAGCCGGCTCGCGTCGCCGCTGACCGCGAACCAGTCGAGGTGGCCGACCAGTTCGGTCTTCCTGGCCTTGACGATGTTGAAGTGTTCGAGGGTGGGGCGGCCCGACATGTCCGACGGGTTGGCGAAGGTCTCGCCGAGCGCGCCGGAGATCGGCCAGCGCAGCCAGACCAGCCCGCCGCCGCTCACCGGGTGCAGCGCCGAGTACTTGGAGGCGGAGACCGGGAAGGGCGTCACCCGGTTCTCCAGGCCCTCGAACTCGACGGTGACCGTCGAGGGCCCCTCGCCCGTACCCGCGTCGGGGATGTCGTCGGCCGGGTCGAGCCCGCCCGCCGCCGGGCGCCCCTCAGGGGACAGGGCGAACGGGGAGGGCGTGGCGGACGAGAGCGGCACCAGGTACGGGCGGCAGCCCAGCGGGAAGGAGAGGTCGCCGGTGTGGACGTCGTACACCGGGTCGAAGCCGCGCCAGGAGAGGAAGGCGAGATAGCGCCCGTCACCCGTGAAGACGGGGTTCTCGTCCTCGAAGCGGCCGTTGGTGACATCGACGATCACGGGCGCGCCCGTACCCATGATGCGGGCCAGCTTGATCTGGCGCAGCGAGCGGCCGATGCCGGGGTGCGACCAGGTCAGCCAGGCCCCGTCGGGGGAGAACGCCAGGTCGCGGACCGGGCCGTTGATGGAGCGGATCAGCTCGGTGGGTTCGCCGGTGGAGGTCTCCTCGTCGGTGTCCAGGAGCAGCAGCCGCCCGTCGTCGGTCGCGATGGCGAGGCGCTCGCCGTCGGGGTCGGCGATCAGCTCGTGGACCCGGCCGAGCCGTCCGGAGGCCAGCCGGCGCGGTGCGCGGTCGCCGCTGGCGCGCGGCAGGTAGGCGATCTCGATCGCGTCCTCGCCGTCGGCGTCCGTCACGTAGGCGACCTGGCCGCCGCTGCCGAGCATCTCGGGCAGCCGGACCCGGACCCCGGGGGTGTCGGCGATGGTGCGGGCGGGGCCGTCGCGGTGGGTGAGCCAGTACAGGCTGCCGCGTACGGTGACGGCGCTGGCCCGGCCCGTCTCGTCCACGGAGAGCGAGTCGATGTTGCTGGCGGCCGGGACCTGGTGGACGCGCCGTCCGGTGCGCGGCCCGCCGAGCCGGACCTCCAGCTTCCGGGGCACCGCGTCCGGCGAGGCCAGGTCGTCGACCAGCCACAGGTCGCCCGCGCACTGGTAGACGATCCGGTGCCCGTCGCTGGAGGCGTGCCGGGCGTAGAAGGCGTCGTGGTCGGTGTGGCGGCGCAGATCGGTGCCGTCGGGCCGGCAGGAGTAGAGATTTCCGACGCCCTCGTGGTCGGAGAGGAACGCGATCCGGCCGCCCACGAACATCGGTGAGGCGAGATGGCCGCCGATGTCCGGCAGCAGCCGCTTGCCGTGCAGCCAGAGCCGGCCGGTCGCGCCGCCCCGGTACCGCTTCCAGGCGGCCGGTTCGTGCGGGGGCGTGCCGGTGAGGAGCAGGGTGCGCCGTTCGCCGTCGATGTCGGCGACCGCGATGTCGGAGACCGGGCCCCAGGGCAGCTTGCCGCCGGGGCTGCCGTCGGTGGGGACGCTGTAGGCCCAGGAGATGTGCGAGAACGGCTGGCTGTGCGAGGACACGGCGAGGATGTGGGCGGCGTCCGGTGGGTCGGGGGTCCAGCCGCAGACCCGGGTGTCCGTCGAGCCCCAGTAGGTGAGCCGGCGGGCCGGGCCGCCGTCGACCGGTGCGAGATGGATCTCGGGATCGAGCGTGCGCCAGCTCGTGTACGCGATCCGGCTGCCGTCGGGGGAGAAGCGCGGGTGGCTGACCCGGGTCCGGTCGATGGTCAGCCGCCAGGCGCGACCGGGCCGCTCCCCCTCGGGCGCGAGGGGGGCGACCCAGAGGTCGTCCTCGGCCGCGAAGCAGAGCAGGTCGTCGTGGAGGTGCGGGAAACGGAGATACGCGACGTCGTCACTCACCCTTCAATGCTTTCCGTGCGGAAGGGCCCCGGCAACTCGTGGTGCGGGAGCGGCTGTGGTGCGGAACACAAGCGAAACGATTCCGTTTCGCTGGGTGGGCGGGGTACCGTCGATGTGTACGAAACAGTTTCGTTCGATTGACTGGCGTACGAGCAGTAGAAGTACGAGTACCCGAACAGGAGGTCGAGACATGGCACGCACCCGGCTCACGCCCGAGCGCGAGAGCGAGCTGTTCGCAGCCGTGCTCGACCTGCTCCGCGAAGTCGGTTACGACGCCCTGACCATGGACGCCGTCGCCGCTCGCACCCGTTCCAGCAAGGCCACCCTCTACCGCCAGTGGGGGAGCAAGCCCGAGCTGGTCGTCACGGCCCTGCGGCACAACAAGCCGATGAACCTCGGTGAGATCGACACCGGGTCGCTGCGTGGCGACTTCCACGCCGCACTGAGCCGCAGCGACGACTGCCAGATGGAGAAGAACTCCGCGCTGATGCGGGGTCTGGCCCATGCCGTCCACGACAATCCCGATCTGCTCCAGGCCCTGCGCGAGCTGCTGATCGAGCCGGAGATGACCGGCCTCGACACGCTGGTGCGCCGAGCCGTGGACCGGGGCGAACTGCGTCCGGACAACCCGGCGCTGAAATATGTATCGCACATGCTGGTCGGTGCCTTCACTGCTCGGCAGCTGGTCGATGACCGCGCCGTCGACCAGGCGTTCCTCACCGATTACGTCGACTCCGTGATTCTCCCCGCTCTCGGAGTCTGACCCCCCGGACCGCCCCGCGCGGTCCGTCCCCATCGCACGGCCCCCTCCCCAAGCCCCACCTGACACGCCGCTCTCGTCGTCGGGCCGGTTCCTCACGCCCTTTTCCACCCACGACCTGACCCGGGAGTACCTCTCCGTGGCCACATTCCTCTACAAACTCGGACGGCTGTCCTTCCGGCGCCGCGGCTATGTCGCCCTGATCTGGGTGGCACTGCTGGCGCTCGCCGGATTCGGCGCGGCCTCCGCGTCCACCGCCACCTCCAGCTCCTTCTCGATCCCGGGCACGGAGGCGCAGCGCGCCTTCGACCTGCTGGAACAGCGCTTCCCCGGAGGCAGCGCCGACGGTGCGAGCGCCCGGGTCGTCTTCAAGGCCCCCGGCAACGAGAAGATGACCGACCCGGCGAACAGGGCCGAGGTCCGCAAGCTCGTCGGCGAGCTGAAGTCCGGCTCCGACCAGATCGCCTCGGTCACCGACCCGTACACGGCCGATGCCGTCAGCAAGAACGGCTCCACCGCGTACGTCTCGGTCTCCTACAAGGTCAACTCGATGGAGCTGACCGACGCGACCCGGGACGCCCTGGAGGACGCGGGCCACGCGGCGCAGAAGAGCGGGATGACCGTGGAGATCGGCGGTGACGCGCTCCAGGCGATGCCGGAGACCGGAGCCACCGAGATCATCGGTGTCGCCATCGCCGCGGTGGTGCTGGTCATCACCTTCGGCTCGCTGATCGCCGCCGGGCTGCCGCTGCTCACCGCCCTGATCGGGGTCGGCATCGGCGTCTCGACGATCACCGCGCTGGCGAACGTACTGGATCTGGGCTCCACCACCTCCACCCTCGCGATGATGATCGGCCTCGCGGTCGGCATCGACTACGCGCTGTTCATCGTCTCCCGCTACCGGGCCGAGCTGGCCGAGGGCCGGGAGCGCGAGGAGGCGGCCGGACGGGCCGTCGGCACGGCGGGCTCCGCGGTCGTCTTCGCCGGTCTCACCGTTGTCATCGCGCTGGTCGGGCTCGCCGTCGTGAACATCCCGATGCTGTCGAAGATGGGCTTCGCCGCGGCCGGCACGGTCGCGATCGCCGTCCTCATCGCGCTCACCCTGGTCCCGGCGATGATGGGCTTCGCCGGGAAGCGGGTCATGGGACGCAAGGCCCGCAAGGCCGCCGCGGCCCCGGGCGGCGCCGAGGGCCCGGCCCGTGCCGAGGACAAGCCGAACATGGGCACCCGCTGGGCGCGGTTCGTGCTGCGCAAGCCGGTGTGGGTGCTGCTGGTCGGCGTCATCGGCCTCGGCACGATCGCCGTCCCGGCCGCCTCCCTGGAGATGGGTCTGCCCGACGACGGCTCCCAGCCCACCAGCACCACCCAGCGGCGCGCCTACGACCTGCTCTCCGAGGGCTTCGGCCCCGGCTTCAACGGGCCGCTGATGGTCGTCGTCGACACCGCGAACAGCTCCGACGGCAAGACCGCCGCCCAGCGGGTCTCCGACGAGATCTCCGGCATGAAGGGCGTCGTCGCCGTCACCCCGGCCCAGTTCAACAAGGCCGGCGACACCGCGATGATCACCGTCGTCCCCAAGGACCGGCCGAGCTCCGTCGACACGGAGAACGTGGTCCACTCGATCCGTGACGCGGGCAAGGACATCAAGTCCGACACCGGCGCCGAGGTCCTGGTCACCGGCTCCACCGCGATGAACATCGACTTCTCGCAGAAGATGAACGACGCGCTGCTGCCGTACCTGGCGCTCGTGGTCGGACTCGCCTTCCTGCTGCTGATGGTGGTCTTCCGGTCGGTGCTGGTGCCGCTGAAGGCGGCCCTGGGCTTCCTGCTCTCGGTCGTCGCGGCCCTGGGCGCGGTCGTCGCGGTCTTCCAGTGGGGCTGGCTCGGCTCGCTCTTCGGGGTGGAGCAGACCGGTCCGATCATGTCGATGATGCCGATCTTCATGGTGGGCGTGGTCTTCGGCCTCGCGATGGACTACGAGGTCTTCCTGGTGACCCGGATGCGCGAGGCGTACGTCCACGGCGAGAAGCCCGGCCAGGCGATCGTCACCGGCTTCCGGCACGGCGCCCGGGTCGTCACGGCCGCGGCCGTGATCATGATGGCGGTCTTCTCCGGCTTCATCGGCTCCAGCGAGCAGATGATCAAGATGATCGGCTTCTCGCTCGCCATCGCCGTCTTCTTCGACGCGTTCGTGGTCCGGATGGCGATCGTGCCCGCGGTGCTGGCCCTGCTCGGCCACCGCGCCTGGTCGCTGCCGCGCTGGCTGGACCGGATCCTGCCGAACGTGGACGTGGAGGGCGAGGGGCTGCGCGGGCAGCTCGACGAGACGCCCCGCGGCGACGCCGGGGACGAGCGCGAGCTGACCCGGGTCTGAGCCGCGGGGCCCAGGGCCCGTCGGAGCCGTGGAAGGGCCTCCGGGGCCGCGCCTGAGCGGAGCGCGGCCCCGGACGCGCCGGTTACCTGTGGGGACGGGGGACCGGGGCACATGAGGAAGCCCCCGTGCGAGCGGGGGCTTCTGTCGTGCGGCGGGGACGGGCGCGTCACGCGGGGCCGGCCGAATGGGCCGGTCGAGTGGGGCCGGTCACGCGGGAGTCGCGTCGGGCGCGGGTCTGGCGCCCCCGTCCGTGTGCGTGCGGTGCAGGAAGCGGATCAGCGGCGCGCTGTCGAACTGCACCACCTCCACGCCCTCCTTCGAATGGACCTCCACGACCAGCTGCGTCCGTCCGCAGGGCCAGACGCGGACGCCGCCGCGCTCGGTGGGGGCGCGCAGCCCGCCCTCCAGCAGATCGCGGCCGAACGCCCACTCGTCGCCGCCGGGGAAGGCGACGTGGACGGTCCGCGGGTCCTTGTCCGCGTCGTACAGCAGGTCGACCGGGACGGCCGGGAGGTCGGGGGTGTCGTTGACGAGCCAGGCATCCGCCTGTTCATGGATCACGGGGGGCATGGAAACGACTCCTCCTGTGTGTGCTGCTTCGCCATCCAATGTCCCATATTTTCCGCAAACGGGGCGATCAACAGTTGTGACGCAGTCGCTCTTGCGAAGGGTTCGCAACAAGGTCCTATCATTGAGCGGTTCACGACATCGTCCGCAGCAACGCAGGACCGCAGGAAGCGGAGCCCCCCACATGCATGTACCCGACGGATTCATCGACGCGCCCGTCTCCGCCGCAGCCGGAGTCGTCGCGGCCGGTGCGGTCGCCGTCAGCCTGCGGGGCGCCCGGCGCGAACTGGACGAGCGCACCGCGCCGCTCGCCGGTCTCGTCGCCGCGTTCATCTTCGCCGTGCAGATGCTGAACTTCCCGGTCGCGGCCGGCACCAGCGGGCACCTGCTGGGCGGGGCGCTGGCGGCGATCCTGGTCGGGCCGTACACCGGCGTGCTCTGCGTCACCGTCGTCCTGCTCATGCAGGGCATCCTCTTCGCCGACGGCGGCCTCACCGCGCTCGGCGTCAACGTGCTCGACATGGGCATCACCACCACCGTCGTCGCGTACGCCCTCTTCCGCGGGCTGCTCAAGGTGCTGCCGAAGACCCGCCGCTCCGTGACCGCCGCGTCCTTCGCCGCCGCCCTGGTCTCCGTACCGGCCGCGGCCTGCGCCTTCACGCTGATCTACTGGATCGGCGGCACCACCGACATCCCGATCGGCAAGGTCTTCACCGCGATGGTCGGGGTCCACGTCCTGATCGGCATCGGCGAGGCCGTGATCACCGCGCTGACCGTCGGCGCCGTCATCGCGGTGCGCCCCGACCTGGTCCACGGCGCCCGCGGGCTCACCTCCTCGCTCAAGCTCCGGATCGACGGCGAACTCGTCGACGCCCCCGCCCCGCGGCCGGCCGCCCCGGTCGCCGCCCGCTCCCACCGGGGGATCTGGGCCACCGGCCTGGTCACCGCCCTCGTCCTGGCGGGCTTCGTCTCCTACTACGCCTCCGCCAACCCCGACGGGCTGGAGAAGGTCGCCGCCGACCAGGGCATCGACAAGAAGACCGAGGAGCACGCGTCCAAGGACTCCCCGCTCGCCGACTACGGCGTCAAGGACATCTCCAATGCCCGGATCTCCGGCGGCCTCGCCGGAGTGATCGGCGTCGGCGCCACGATCGTGGTCGGCAGCGGAGTCTTCTACGTGGTCCGCCGCCGCCGTACGCCGGACACCCCCACGGACACCACGCGCCACACGGAATCCGTCTGACATGGGCGCGGGTCACGCACACAAGCTCTACCGGCACGGCCACTCGCCCGTCCACGACCTGCCGCCGCACTGCAAGATCGCCGCCGCCTTCTGCTTCGTCGTGGTCGTCGTCTCGACGCCCCGCGAGTCGGTGTGGGCGTTCGGGCTGTACGCGGTGCTGCTCGGCGCGGTCACCGCGGTCGCCCGCATCCCGGCGGGCTTCCTGCTCAAGCGGCTGCTCATCGAGGTGCCGTTCGTCGCGTTCGCGGTGCTCATGCCGTTCGTGGTGCCCGGCGAGCAGACCCATGTCCTCGGCCTCTCCGTCAGCGTCCCCGGCCTCTGGGGCGCCTGGAACGTCCTCGCCAAGGGCACCCTCGGCGTCGCCGCGTCCGTACTCCTCGCCTCCACCACCGAACTGCGCTCGCTGCTGCTCGGCCTCCAGCGGCTCAAGCTGCCGCCGCTGCTCGTCCAGATCGCCTCCTTCATGATCCGGTACGGCGATGTGATCACCGACGAGATGCGCCGGATGTCGATCGCCCGCCGCTCCCGGGGCTTCGAGGCGCGCGGCGTACGCCAGTGGGGTGTCCTGGCCAAATCGGCGGGCGCGCTCTTCATCAGGTCGTACGAGCGCGGCGAACGCGTCCACCTCGCCATGGTCAGCCGCGGCTACGCCGGTTCCATGCCGGTCATCGACGAGGTGACGGCCTCCCGTACCCAGTGGGCCCACGCCGCCGTACTCCCCGTGCTCGCCCTCGCGATCTGTCTGCTGGGATGGTCCCTATGAGTCAGCCCACCGCCCCCGCGCCGTCCCTGGAAGTCAGCGGCCTCGCCTACGCCTACCCCGACGGCCACCAGGCGCTCTTCGGGGTGGACCTCACGGTCGGCCGGGGCGAGCGGGTCGCCCTGCTCGGCCCCAACGGCGCCGGCAAGACCACCCTCGTGCTCCACCTCAACGGCATCCTCGACGCCGGCGCGGGCCGTGTCCGGGTCGCGGGCCTCCCCGTCGAGAAGCGCAACCTCGCCGAGATCCGCCGCCGGGTCGGCATCGTCTTCCAGGACCCCGACGACCAGCTCTTCATGCCCACCGTCCGCGAGGACGTCGCCTTCGGCCCCGCCGCCTCCGGGCTGCGCGGCGCCGAACTGGAGGAGCGCGTCACCGAGGCCCTGAAGCAGGTCGGCATGGAGGAGTACGCGAACCGGCCGCCGCATCACCTCTCCTTCGGCCAGCGCCGCCGCGTCGCCGTCGCCACCGTTCTCGCCATGCGGCCGGAGATCCTCGTCCTGGACGAGCCGTCCTCCAACCTGGACCCGGCCTCGCGGCGCGAACTCGCCGACATCCTGCGGTCCCTGGACGTCACCGTGCTCATGGTCACGCACGACCTGCCGTACGCCCTGGAGCTCTGCCCGCGCGCGGTGATCCTCAGCGAGGGCGTCATCGCCGCCGACGACCGCACGCAGGACCTGCTCTGCGACGAGAAGCTGATGCGCGCCCACCGCCTGGAGCTGCCCTTCGGCTTCGACCCGCGCTCCGTCACCCTGGATGTTCCGCGCCTGTGAACATGAGGTGACCCGCCACACCTGCCACCCGCGACGGGATGCACCATGGGGGGATGAGCGGGAGCGCAGGAGCAGGCGTGGACGTACGGGGCACGGTGGCGGCCGGATTCGAACCGGTCAGGGATGCCTTCATCCGTAACTTCGAGCAGCGCGGCGAACGCGGCGCGGCCGTCACGGTCTACCGGGACGGGCAGAAGGTCGTCGACCTCTGGGCCGGGACGAGAGACGTCGACGGCACCGAACCATGGGCCGTGGACACGGTGCAGATCGTCCGCTCGGCGGGCAAGGGCATCGCCGCCGCCGTACCGCTGCTGCTGCACCAGCGCGGCCAGGTCGACCTCGACGCCCCGGTCGGCACGTACTGGCCCGAGTTCAAGGCGGCCGGCAAGGAACGCGTGCTCGTGCGCCACCTGTTGTCCCACCGCGCCGGGCTCCCCGCGCTCGACTGCCCGCTGACCCCCTCCGAGGCGGCCGACGGGATCTCCGGCCCGCAGGCCGTCGCCGCCCAGCGGCCCCAGTGGGAACCCGGCACCGACCACGGCTACCACGCCCAGACCTACAGCTGGCTCGTCGGCGAACTGGTGCGCCGGGTCACCGGCCGCACCGTCGGCCGCTGGATCGCCGAGGAGATCGCCCGCCCGCTCGGCCTGGACTTCTGGTTCGGCCTCCCGGCCGACGAGGCCCACCGCATCGGTCGCATCGGCCCCGTGGAACCGCCCGCCGCCACGGGCGACAGCGGCATCCTGCGGGTGCGGCCCAAGCGGTCCGTCGTCGAGGCGTACCGCGACCCGCAGTCCCTCACCCGCCGCGCCTTCGGCGCCATCGACCCGCTTCCCGACGAGAACGACCCCGGCTACCGGGCGGCCGAACTCCCCGCCTCCAACGGCATCGCCACCGCCCGCGCGCTGGCCCGCTGCTACGCCGCGATGATCGGCCCGGTCGACGGCCACCGCCTGTTCGCCCCGGCCACCCTCACCCTCGCCCGCACCGAGGAGTCGGCGGGCCCGGACCGGGTCCTGGTCGTCAACACCCGGTTCGGCCTCGGCTACATGCTGCACGGTCCGGCGGCCCCGCTGCTCGCGCCCGGCTCGTTCGGCCACCCCGGCCGGGGCGGCTCGCTCGGCTTCGCCGACCCCGAATCCGGCATCGCGCTCGGCTATGTGACGAACGGTCTGCAGAAGGGAGTAACCGCCGATCCCCGTGCCCAGGCCCTGGTCAGGGCAGTACGGTCGGCGCTATGACTCCTCATCGCATCGCTGGTTCACGGTTCGACGGATATGGCGTGCTCATCACCGGAGCAGGCCAGGGCATCGGCGCGGCCACGGCCCGCCGGCTGGCCTCGGAGGGCGCGCGCGTCCTGGTCACCGACCTGGACGGGGACCGTGCCGAACGGACGGCCGAGGCGATACGCGGGACGGGCGGGGCCGCCGAGGCGCTGCTCTGCGACGTGGCCGACCGGGCGGCCGTCGAGGCGGCGGTGGCCCACGCGGTCGCCGCCTTCGGCTCCCTCGACGTGCTGGTCAACAACGCGTACGCCTGCACCACCGACGCCCCGCTCTTCGAGGACGAGCCCGACGAGGCCTGGCAGCGCGACCTGGACATCACCCTCACCGGCCCCTACCGCTGCGCCCGCGCCGCCCTGCCGCACCTGGTGGCCTCCGGGCGGGGCGCGATCGTCAACATCGGCTCGGTCAACGGCGAACAGGACTTCGGCAACCACGGCTACAGCGCCGCCAAGGCGGGCCTGGCCAGCCTCACCCGCACCCTCGCGGGTCACGCGGGACCGCGCGGCGTACGCGTCAACCTCGTCGCGCCCGGCACGATCCGCACGGACGCCTGGGCGGGCCGGGACGCCGAACTCTCCCGGGTGAGCGGCCTCTACCCGCTCGGCCGGGTCGGCGAGCCGGAGGACATCGCCTCCGCCGTCGCCTTCCTCGCCTCGCGCGACGCGGCCTGGATCACGGGGACGACGCTCCGCGTGGACGGCGGGCTGACGGCGGTCAACTACGGCTTCCGGGACGCGATTTCGGGGGAGTAGACCCTCGGCCGTGCTCGGTCAGCGGCCGGTCGCCCCGTCGTAGACGCCGACCACTCGCCGCAGGAACGCCGCCACCACGGCCCGGTCCTGCGGGGAGAGGTCGGCCGCGGCCTCGGTGACGCCCTGGATGACCGGGGCCACGTGCTCGTACGCCATGGCCTCCCAGTGCTCGGCGGGGGCCACGATCACCTTGCGCCGGTCGGTCGGGTGGGGCTCCCGCCGGGCGTGCCCGGCGGCCACGAGCCGGTCGATCACCAGCGTCGTCGCGGCCGTCGACGCGTCCAGCCGGCGGGCGAGGTCGGTGGGGGTGGTCGGCCCGACGTTCACGAGATGGTCCATCACGGCGAGCCCGGCCGCGTCCACCCGCAGCCGACGGCCCAGATGGCGCTCGAACCGCTGCTGGCGCAGGGTCAGATTCCGCAGCTGCTCACGGATGGCACCGTCGTCGGCCTGGGCACCGGAGGGGGCGTCGGCGAAAGCCTCGGCGGGGGCTTCGGCCGGGGTCCCGGCGGGGGCGACGGCGGTCGGTTTGACATCCATGGGGCTCAGGATACGCTCAATATTGCTAAGAGTATTGGTAAGTTTATTGGTGAGTTAATTGGTAACCAATGAGTAGAGGTAAAATGAGTGCCGACCCGACCGCCGCGCCGCCCTACCGGTGGCGGTGGCTGATCCTGGCGGTGATGCTCGTCGCGGAGATCATGGATCTGCTGGACGCGTCGATCGTCAATGTGGCCGGGCCCGAACTGGAGCGGTCGCTGGGCGCCGGCCCGGTCGGGCTCCAGTGGGTGATCGGCGGATACGCCCTCACGCTGGGCGCCGGTCTGATCCTCGGCGGACGGCTCGGCGACCGCTACGGGCGGCGCCGGATGTTTCTGATCGGCCTCGCCTCGTTCACCGCCACCTCACTGCTGTGCGCCTGCGCGCCGGACATCGGGTCCCTGATCGCCTTCCGGCTGCTCCAGGGCACCGCGGGGGCGATGCTCCTGCCCCAGGGGCTCGGGCTGCTGCGGGAGAACTTCTCCGGCGCCGAACTCACCAAGGTCTTCGGCATCTTCGGACCCGTCCTGGGGCTCGGCGGCATCATCGGGCCCGTCCTGGGCGGCGGCCTGATCCAGGGCGACTTCCTCGGTCTGGGCTGGCGGCTGGTCTTCCTGGTCAACCTGCCCATCGGCATCGCCGCCCTGGCCGTCGCCGCGAAATTCGTCCCCCGGCGGCCGGGCGACCGCACGGTGGTCGTCGACACGGTGGGCGCCGCCCTGGTGGCGCTGTCCTGCGCGCTGCTCGTCCTGCCGCTGAACCAGGGCCAGGAGGCCGGGTGGCCGCTGTGGACCTGGCTCTGCATGGCGGGCTCCGTCATCGGATTCGGCGCCTTCGCGCTCCGGCAGCGGAGCACCGCGGCCAAGGGGCGCGAACCGCTGGTCACCCCCGCGCTGCTGCGCAAGCCCGCCTTCACCGTGGGGCTCGGAGGCATCGCCCTGTTCTTCGCCGGACTGGTCGGCACCCAGCTCGTACTGACCCTCTACCTCCAGATCGGGCGGCACTTCACCGCGGGCGAGGCGGGCCTCGGCAACCTCCCGCTCGCCGTGGGGACCGCCATCGGCGGCGCGGTCGGCGGAGCCGTGCTCGCGGACCGGATCGGCCGCGCGGTCCTCCAGATCGGCCCGCTCGTCCAGCTCGCCGGTGCCGCCCTGCTCGGTTACGAACTCGGCCGCCCGGGCGGCTCGTTCTCCATCTGGGACATCGCCCCCGGCGTCGTCGTCTCGGGCATCGGCGCGGGCATGGTCATCGCGGCGCTGTTCGGCTTCATCCTCGCGGCCGTCGACGACCACGAGATCGGCTCCGCCTCCGGCGTGCTCTCCGCGGTCCAGTCGATCGGCGGCTCGATCGGGGTGGCCGTCTTCGGCTCCGTGTTCTTCGCCGACGCCAGGAGCGGCGACTTCGCGTCCGGCTTCCGGCACGCGCTGATCGCGCAGTCCTGTCTGCTGGTCGCGTTCCTGGCCATGACCTTCCTGCTCCCGAAGAAGGGGCGGCCGGAGGGCGAGGAGTTCACGGCGGGCGAGGGCGCCGACGACGAGCCACGGCGGGCCGTGGCCTGAGCGCGTCCCGACCGATACGGGCCCGGTCCGCCCCGCGCCCGGGTCAGGCGAGCGCGGGGTGGACGAGCCGCCCGTTGAGGACGAGGGAGGCGGCCTGCTTGAGACGGCGCACGCGCACACTGATCTCGTAGCCCCTGATGCCCTCGGTACGGGCGAAGCGGCCGCTGAGGTAGCGGTAGAAGTCCGGGGTGTCCTTGCAGATGACCACGGCCATGATGTTGTGCTTGCCGCTGATGGCGGCGGCGAAGGCGCACTCGTCGTGCCCGCTGAGCTCCTCGCCGATCTCCTGGAGCCGGGGCAGGTCGACCTGGAGCCAGAGGGTGGCGTTGAGCTCGTAGCCGAGGCGTTCGGGCACGGCGTCGATGTCGTAGACCAGCGAGCCGGTCGCTTCGAGGGCCTCCAGCCGACGGGCCACCCGCGGCTTGGACCAGCCGGTGGCCTCCGCGAGCCGGGTGTGGGAGGCGCGGCCGTCCTCCGCCAGCGCTTCGAGGAGCGGGCGGTCCTCCTCGGTCGGGGTGAGCGGGGGCCCGGCGGGGACGGGGCGCTCCGCGGTCAGCAACCGCACCTGCTCGTCGGTGAGCGAGCCCTCCCGCCCGGTCCAGCCGGCCGTGTCCGGGGAACCGAAGGCGTGGACGAGAAGATCGACGTTCAGGTCGAGGACCGAGGCCGCCCGGGGAAGCCGCCGCAGCAGCACGTCGTCGCCGGCGGTCCCGGCGGGCGAACGGATGATGCAGATGATCTCCGAACCGCCCGACGCGATGCTCGTGTACGCGACCTCCGGCCTGCGGGCCAGGGAATCCGCGAGCGGCCCCACGGCGTCCGGGCGGCAGCGCAGCCGCGCGATCCACTCGGACCGGCCGTGGGCGGCGGGGCTGCTCAGCCCGACGACGCGGACGACGCCGCCGCGGCGCAGGGCGCCGTAGCGGCGCGCCACGGTCTGCTCGGACACCCCGACGACCTCGCTGAGGCGGCGGAAGGAGACCCGTGGTGAGCAGTTCAGCCCATGGATGATTTTGCGGTCCAGATCGTCAGGCATGGATGAATGGTCACATAGGTTGTCCTAAATCCGGAGGTTCCATGACGTTCGCCGGGATCGCTTGGGGATTCATCGACGGTCGGGGCGAAGCTGGTCGACGGCTTTGCGGGTGATCCGGCGGACCGCGCGGAACGCGGTGGTACGCCGGATCACCCGGGAGCGGGCGCACGCCGGACGGCGGTGCTCACATCGCAGCCGGTGCCCCGCGCGGCACCCACCCCCGCAGCAGAAGGAACCTCTTCGTGAATTCCGCAACGACACAGGACAGATCAGGGCGGGGCGTCACGCTCGTCATGGCCTGCCTGGGCGTCTTCGTCGCCTACCTCCCCGTGACCACCGTGTCGGTGAGCCTGCCGGCCGTCCAGCGGGCCCTGGGCGCCTCCACGTCCCAGCTGTCCTGGGTCTCGGACGCCTTCGTGCTGCCGATGGCCGCGCTGATCCTGACCACCGGGGTGTGGGGCGACGTCCACGGCCGCAAGCGGGTCTTCCAGGCGGGCATGGCCTTCTGTGCGCTGGGCGCGGCGATCTCGCTGTCCTCGGACTCGGTGCAGGCCCTGTGGGCCGGGCAGGCCGTCTCCGGGCTGGGGGCGGCGGCGCTGCTGCCCACGACGCTGGCGCTGATCAGCCACGCGGCCCCCGACCACCGGGAACGGGGCAGGTTCATCGGCCTGTGGGCCATGTCCCTGATGGCCTCGCTCGCCGTGGGCCCGCTGATCGCGGGTGCGCTGCTGGAGCACGTCGCGTGGCGCTGGATCTTCCTCCTGCCCGTGCCGGTCTCCCTGATCGTGCTGGTCGTCGCGGCGTTCCTGCTGCCCGACTCGCGCGCCCCGCACGGCCGCCGGCTCGACTGGCCCGGACAGATCAGTGCGGCCGTCGCGGTCACCGCGGTCGTCTACGGCGTGATCGAGGGCGGCGCCGACGGCTTCGGCGAGCCCGCCGTGGTGACGGCCCTGGTGCTCGGCGCGATATCCGCGGCCGTGTTCGTCGCCGTGGAGCGCCGCAGCGCGAGCCCGATGCTCGACCTGGCGCTGTTCCGCAGCCCGGCCTTCACCGCCACCGCCCTGGTCGCCATGATCAGCTTCCTCGGGCTGATCGGCTTCTTCTTCGTGCTGAGTCTCTACTTCGGCATGGTCCAGCACCTGACCACGATCGAGGCGGCGCTGCGGATGGTGACGGTGTCCGGGGTGGCCCTCGTCGCCGGCGCACCCGTCGGACGCCTGATGCACCGGGTCTCCGCCCGGGTCCTGATCACGGCGGGCCTGGTCGTCGCGGCGGGCGCGATGCTGTCGCTGACCGGCGTCGACGCCCACACCTCCTACGGCTCGATCGTCTGGCGGCTGGCCCTGCTGGGCCTCGGCATGGGCGCCGTGCTCACCCCGATGACCGCCTCCGCGGTGTCCTCCGTCCCGTACCACCTGGCCGGGATGGCCGCCGCCGGGAACAACGCCTTCCGCCAGGTCGGTGGAGCCCTCGGCCCCGCCGTGCTCGGCGCCCTGCTGACCACCCGGGCCCTGGACGCGCTGCCCGGCCGCCTCGCCGGCGCGGGGGTGCCCGCCGAGGCCGGGGCCCGCGTCCTCGACACCGCCCGCGAGCAGGGACTCGGCGCCGTGGCCGGGCTCGACCTGGACGCCGCCACCGGACCGGCCCTGACCGCCCTGGGCGACTCCTTCCTCGACGGCATGCGGCTGTGCCTGACCGTCTCGGCCTCGCTCGCCCTGCTGGCCGCCCTCGCCTGCGCCGTGCTCCTGCGCCCGGCCACCGGGCCGACGGCCCCGGCGGCCCCTGCGGCCCCGGCCACCGAGGAACCGCCGGCCCGCCTGGCGCCGGTCCCGGCGAACTGAGCGCGGACCGCACCACGTCAGCTGGACGCCCGACCGCCCCGCCGTGCGTGGCACGGCGGGGCGGTGTGGGTGGATCCAGGTCAGACGGCGCCGAACTCCCCGGCCTTGACGCCCGCCACGAAGGCGGCGAAGGAGGCGGGGGAGGCGTGCAGCACGGGGCCGCCCGGGTTCTTGGAGTCGCGGACGGGGACGATGCCGTGCGGGGCGGCGAGGTCGGCGGCAACCTCCACGCAGTCGCCACCGTTGGAGCTGTACGAAGACTTGAACCAGCGAGGCTCGTCAGTCACGGATCTTCCCTTTCATGCCTGCTTGATCATCGCCACGGATGCCGTTTGGGAAAGCGCTTCGGCCTGCAGTTGATGGTAGGCCGTCAACAGAGGCAGAACGGAAGCGCTTTCGCGGTCCACGTTGCCCTGCGAGTGGGATTCGGCGTACGAGACCATGGACCGGTCCGGCAGGGTGAGCAAGTTGACCGGCAGGTTGAAGGGACGACGCTCCCCTATGCCGAAAGGAGCCACCTGGAGGACCGTGTTGGGGAGTGCGGCGATATCGGCCAGCTTCTGAATCTGGGACTCCATGACCTCGGGGCCGCCGATCGGGCGGCGGATACAGCTTTCGTCCATCACCACGATGAGCATGGGCGGTCGCGCCCTCGTCAATGCGGCCTGTCGCTGAGCCAGGAACGAGACGCGCTCTTCTGCTTGTTCGGGCGTGATGGAGCCGCGCCACACATCACCGTTCGCCAAAGCCTTCGCGTACTCCTGGGTCTGCAACAGCCCGGGGATGATCCCGATCTGGAACAGTCTGATCTCCGCTGCCCGGCCTTCGTATCCGACGTACTCCGGGAAGCCCTCCAGCAGGTTGCCGTGCTTGATCTCGCGCCATTCGCGCTCGAACGAATCGGCGGTGTTGGTCGTGTCCAATGCCACGTCGACGCGGCGTGAGAACGGCAGAGTCGGTGATTTCCGACCGGTTTCGAGGGCTGAGATATGCCTGCCTGTGCAGCCGACCAGCGCACCGACGTGATCCTGGGTCCAGCCGCGCTCTTCGCGCAGCCTGCGTAAACGTGCGCCGAAAGCTGCCTGAGGGCTTGCTTCAGGGTTCAACTCCTTGCGGTTTACCAATGTGTCCTCCCTCTCGGCCATGTTGATGACATCTCGACTCTAGGTCACGCTGAAGCCTCCTGGTAGTGGGATGACTACGGAGCGGAGTTGACGTGTCCGAAGACGACGACGGGGCCCTGACTCGTCACGAACACCTTCAACTCCCCTTGCCCGGAACGCTTTTCCGGGATTCCGGCCATGGCGACCGGGTGGGTGAGTTCTGTGGGGTCGCCGGTCCGTACTGGTCGTTGCGGCCGGTCGGTGGCGGTGTGGAATGGGAGGCGGAACCCGAGTGGGTCCGGGCGCTGACTCCGGCCGAGCGGCTGAGCGTGGAGAACGCGTTGCGGAATCTGCGGAGCAGCCGGGGTGGGCTGTGAACGGGGCGGAGGTGCCCGGCGGTTACCGGTGCGAGGTGCTGGCCATGGAGTTCTTCGGGGGCACCGGGAAGATGGAGAGACACGTGCTGGGCACGTTCCGGACCATCTCACCGGTGCTGGCGCTGCGGTGGCTGGGCGGTCAGGCGTTGTGGATCGCGGACCGGATCGACGCCGATCCCGACGCCGATCCCGACGCCGATCCGGCCTCCGACTCCGGCTTCGGCCAGCGATCGGGCCTGGAGCGTTCGGCGTGGGTGCAGCCCTTGAAACGGCTGCCGGTCGGCTCCACGTCCGACCGCCCCGCCGAGCTCCGTGCCTGGTACGAGGACCGGCAGGGGCAGCGCGCGGCCCAGGCACACATCAAGGGCGGCAACCCGTTCCTCGTCGTCGTCCCCGGCACCGACTTCACGTACACCCTCTCGGTACACCCCGATTGAACAAGGGGCGGAGCCGCAGGGCCGTCGTGCTCAACTGGTGTGCAGCATCAGCCCGATGCCGACGACCATCAGCCCGGCCGCCGCGATGCGCGGTGCGCCGAACCGCTCCTTGAAGAACAGCGTCCCGATGGCCGCTCCGACGATGATCGACGACTCCCGCAGCGCCGCGATCGGTGCCAGCGCGGCCCGGGTCTGGGCCCACAGGACGAGGCCGTACGCCGTCACCGACAGGGCTGCGCCCAGCAGCCCGCGTACGGCGAATGGGCCGAGGGCGGGCAGGAGTTCGGCGCGGCGGCGGTACAGCGCGTAGGCCGGGATGGCCAGTCCCTCCAGGATCATCAGCCAGGCGATGTAGCCGAGCGGGGTGCCGGAGGCGCGGACGCCGACGCCGTCCACCGTGGTGTACCCGGCGATGGCCAGGCCGGTCGCGAGGGCGGCCAGCAGGGCCGGCCAGTCGGGGCGTCTGCCGGAGCCCCGGATGCCCCAGAGGGCCAGCCCGACCAGCCCCGCCGAGGCCACCGCGACCCCGGCGGTGGCCCAGCCGTCGGGGTGCTCGCCGACGAAGACCGCGGCGAGGACCGTCACCACCAGCGGCGCCGTACCCCGGGCGATCGGGTACATCTGCCCGAAGTCGCCCAGGGTGAACGAACGCATCAGCAGCAGCATGTACGCCACATGGAGCGCGGCCGACACCAGCAGGTAGGGCCAGGCCCCGGCGGCCGGGAGCGGGACGAAGCAGGCGGCGGCCGCGCCGATCAGCAGACCGCCGCCGGAGATCAGGGTGAAGGAGAGGAGCTGGTCCTTGATCGCGTGCGCGATCGCGTTCCAACTGGCGTGCGTGACGGCCGCGACCAGGACCGCGAACGCGACCAGCGGTGTCACTTCGACTGCTCGCGCACGTCCACCACGGTTCCGCCGGCGTGCCCGATCAGCGACTTGGGGTCGAGCGGGAAGACGGTGTGCGGGGTGCCCGCCGCCGCCCACACCACGTCGTGGTCCAGCAGCCCCCGGTCGGCCAGCACCCGGGTCCTCGTACGGTGCCCGAAGGGGGGCACGCCGCCGATCGCGTACCCGGTCGTCTCCCGGACCAGATCGGCCCCGGCCCGCTTGACCTTCCCGGCGCCCAGCTCCGCGCGTACCCGCTCCACGTCGACGCGCGAGGAGCCGTCCATCAGGACCAGCACGGGGACCCCGTCGGCCTCGAAGATCAGCGACTTGACGATCTCGCTCAGCTCGCAGCCGATCGCGGCGGCGGCCTCGGCGGCGGTACGGGTGGCCTCGGGGAAGCGGCGGACCTCGACATCGAGCCCCAGCTCCCGCAGGGCCTCGGCGAATCGGGGGTGGGCTTCGGCGGCGGCGGTGGCATCGGAAGTGCTCATGCCCGCACGCTAGCGAATCCCGCGCGGGGCATGCGACGCGATTCCACGCCGGCGGACGCGCACATTCCGAGAACGAACCTGCGCGACCCCCGGGGCCCGGCAGCAGTCATCTCACGACCCCGCGCGAAGGACCGCCGCGACCACCGGCCCCGCCGCGTCGCCGCCGTGGCCGCCGGACTGGACCACCGCGGCGGCGGCCAGGTCGTTGCTGAAGCCGGTGAACCAGCTGTTGGACGTGGCCTGGCCGTCCACCTCCGCCGAGCCCGTCTTGGCGCCCTTGTCGCCGCCGACCGAGGCCATCGCGGCCCTTCCCGTGCCCCAACTCGCCGTCTGGCGCATCATGTTGGTGAGCTGCTGGGACACGGATCCGGGCAGGGAACGGGAGGCGGTGGCGATCGGCCGGCCGTCGAGCTCCGGGGACACGATGATCGGCTGGCGGAAGGTGCCGGTCCGCGCGGTGGCGGTGATGGACGCCATGTTGAGGGCGTTCATCTGGACCGTGCCCTGGCCGATGTACTGCGCGGCCGCCTCGCCCTGGGTCTCCTCGGGCACCTTGCCGTCGAAGGTGACGACGCCGGTCTGCCAGTTCAGGCCGATGCCGAAGACGTCGCGGGCCTCCTTGGCGAGTGCCGCGTCGTCCTTGGCTTCGTCGATCAGCTTGATGAAGGCCGTGTTGCAGGACCGGGCGAAGCTGGTCGTCAGGGTGCCGTCGGGAATGGAGAAGCCGCCCAGGTTCTTGAAGGTGCGGCCGTAGTACGTCACGGTCGGCGGGCACTCGATCTTCCGGTCGGCCGAGGTCAGGCCCTTCTCGATCAGCATCGCCGCCGTCACGATCTTCATCGTGGAACCGGGCGCCTGCGTGCCCTGCATCGCCGCGTTGAACCCGGTGGCCGGGTTGTTGGCGACCGCGCGGATCGCGCCCGTGGACGGCCGCACGGCGACCACCGAGGCCTGGCTGAACTTCTTCACGGCCACCTCGGCCGCCGCCTGGGCGTCGGCGTCCAGGGTGGTCTGCAGCTTGCCCGGCCTGCCCTTGGTGAGGGTCAGCAGGGTCTTGCCGGGGCTGCCCGCGTCCGGACTCTCGATCCAGGTCTCGACGCCCGCGGTGCCGCCGGCCTTCTCGCCGTACTTCTGGCGCAGGGTGTCCAGGATCGGGCCCAGCGAGGGGTACTTCTCCTTGGTGAGGACCTTGCCGTTGTGGTCGACGGCCTCGATCGACGGGGCCGCCGCCTCGCCCGTCTTCAGCGAGGCCCCGTCCGTCAGGTCCGGATGGATCACGGCGGGGGACCAGTCCACCAGGGGCCTGCCGGTGGTCAGTCCGCGCACCACGGTCAGCTCGGAGGAGTACGACCAGGGCTTGGACTTCCCCTCGAAGGAGACGGTCGCCTTCACCGTGTACGGCACCTTCGAGCCCACCGCGGGGCCCGGGGTGATCACCGCCTCGGTGACGTGGGCGCTCTCGCGGTAACCGGTGAGGGCCGGTCCGGCCTCGGCCGCGTTGTTGGTGAGCTGGGACGCGGTGTCCGGGTCGCCGCTCGCCCAGGCCTTCAGGAACTTCTTCGACGCGTCGTCGATCTCCGCCTTGGTGACCGGGCCCGTCTTCACCTCGGCGGGGGCGGACTTGCTGTCCGTACCGCCGCCCCCGCCGCTCAGCCCGTCCAGCATGTTGTACGCCCCGTAGCCCACCCCGCCGACCACGACCGCGAACACTCCGCCGACCATCGCGACCTTCGCTCCACTGCGCATGCCTGCAGTCCCCTCCCCAGGAGTCCTCTTGAACGTGTTCAAGAAGATGCTGCCAGGCACCTTACGGGACGGCGGGGAAGGCCGGGACGGTTGTTATCGGAACGCGATATGTGTGGCGTGAGCACGTCGATCCGGACACATCCGGACGACGTGCTCCCGTCCGATCCAGGTGTCCGGCCAGATCCGGTAGCGCCACGAACGAGCACCGCCGGGGGCGGCCGCTTGTTACTCTTCCCGGTCATGCGAGCCCTCTTCCCAGGATCTTTCGACCCGGTCACTCAAGGGCACCAGGACGTACTCCGGCGCGCTGCCCTCCTGTTCGACGAGGTCGTCGTGTGCGTGATGTCCAATTCGAACAAGACCGGCCGCATCCCCGTCACGGAACGGCTGGACCGGCTCCGCGCGGCAGCAGCCGACTTGAGCAACGTCACGGTCGACTCCCACACCGGCGGCCTGCTGGTCGACTACTGCCGCCGAGGCGGAATCGATGTCGTCATCCGCGGAGTCCGCGGCGTTTCCGACCTGGACTACGAAATGCCGATGGCCCGCATGAACCACGAACTGGCCGGAGTCGAAACGTTCTTCATCGCCGCGGACCCCGCCCTGGCCCACGTCTCCTCCACCCTCGTCACCGCGATGCGTCAACTGGACCGTGTCCCCGAATGATGAGGTGAGCGCTTCTTCCGTCCGGTCCGCTGATGCGGGGGCCTTCACCGCGGACGTTCCGGCGGACAACCAGTCCGCCGCCGTGTGGGCAGTCTTCTGCGACGACACCCGCAGCTGGCCGCGCAACCCCGAGCAGTACCGCCGGGACGTGATCCGGGACCGAGCCACGTCCGCTGGCCGGCGACCTGGGGGCCAACATTCAGCCGTGCGCGTTCTGGAAGTCGGCGGCAAGGGAGCCGGCCACCGTGGTGAACAGCGACGTCGACGCGCTGATCGTGCAGAACCAGTGGGACCCGCAGGCGACGCCGGCCATGGCGCAGGGCATGCGCCGGGCGCTGCGCGGCGCGCGGATGATCACGGTGGCCGGCGGTGAGGGCCACGGCGTGGTGGTGGCCGGCCCGTCCTGTGCGGACGCCGACGTCACGCGGTACCTGACCACGGGCCGGCTGCCCGCGAAGGACCTGACCTGCCGCGACCGCATCGGTCGCCGGGTCGCTCAGGCTGCGATCGTGAAGACCTTGTCGTCCTTGTGGGCGGACAGGTCGTCCACGATGCCATGCCGTCCGAGGGCCGTCCGGGGGCGGCCGATGGGCACCGACGACGACCGACAAGCACCAGGAGGCCGCAGTCACCGACTGCGGCCTCCTGGTGGTTCCGCCCGGCTAGATCCAGGTGTCCAGCCACATCCGGTCGCGCCACGACCCGTCCGGGATCGGCGTGCCCGTGTAGATCGGCCAGAAGTAGATGAAGTTCCAGATGATCAGCAGGACCAGGACGCCCGCCGCGATCGCGCCCAGCGTCCGCCGGCGTTCCCCCGAGGGGTCGCCGCTCATCAGGCCCAGCTCCCGTTTCGGCCCCGCCCCGGCCGCCGGGCCCAGCATCGCGCCGATCATCATCGTCACCGCCAGACACAGGAACGGCACGAACACGACCGCGTAGAAGAGGAAGATCGTCCGCTCCTGGTAGAGGAACCAGGGCAGCCAGCCCGCCGCCACACCGCAGGCGATCGCGCCCGCCCGCCAGTCGCGCCGGAAGAACCACCGCCACAACACGTACACCAGGGCGAAGCACGCCGCCCACCACAGCAGCGGCGTCCCGATCGCCAGCACCTCGCGCGCGCACTTGCCGGTCGCCGACGCCTTGCAGCCGGGCTCCTCCTCCCAGAAGTACGAGACGGGCCGGCCGAGCACGATCCAGCTCCAGGGATTGGACTGGTACGTGTGGCCGGACGTCAGGTTCACATGGAACTCGTAGACCTGGTACTCGTAGTGCCACAGGCTGCGCAGCCAGTCCGGCAGCCACGTCCAGTTGCCGCCCCGGCCGTCGGTCTGCGCCCAGTTGCGGTAGTAGCCCTTGCCGGTGACGATCCAGCCGGTCCAGGAGACCAGATACGTGAGGATCGCGACCGGGACCGTCGAGACGAAGGCCGGCAGCAGATCCCGCTTCAGCACCGCGAGATACGGGCGTACCGCGCCCGCGGTGCGCCGCGCGCCCGCGTCCCACAACACCGTCATCAGCCCGAACGCGGCCAGGATGTACAGGCCGTTCCACTTGGTGGCGAAGGCCAGCCCCAGCATCAGGCCCGCGGTGATCCGCCATGGGCGCCAGCCCAGCCGCAGCCGCTCCGCGATCTCCGCGTCGGGGCGCAGCACCCCCTCCTCGTCGACCGGCAGCGCCGCGGCGAACCTGCGCCGTGCCCAGTCGCGGTCGATCAGGAGCGCGCCGAAGCCCGCCAGCACGAAGAACATCAGCACCAGGTCGAGCAGCGCGGTGCGGCTCATCACGAAGTGCAGACCGTCCACGGCGAGCAGGGCGCCCGCCAGGCAGCCCAGGAACGTCGAGCGGAACAGCCGCCGGCCGATCCGGCACAGCATCAGCACCGACAGCGTGCCGAGCACCGCCACCATGAACCGCCAGCCGAACGGCGTGAACCCGAAGAAGTGCTCACCGAGCCCGATGACCCACTTGCCCACCGGCGGGTGCACCACGTAGCCCGGGTCCACCGGGACATGCACCTTCGACGGGTCCGCGAGGATCAGCTTGTCGATGTCCTTGGGCCAGTCGCCCTCGTACCCCTGGTTGATCAGTGCCCAGGAGTCCTTGGCGTAGTACGTCTCGTCGAATATCAGCGCGTGCGGGCTGCCCAGGTTCCAGAACCGCAGCACCCCGGCGACCAGCGCCACCAGCAGCGGACCGCCCCAGGCCGACCACCGCACCAGCCGCTCGGCCGTCGGCGGGGAGATCCCGAGCACCGCCCACAGCTGGGCGCCGGGCCGGGTGTACGGCGGGACAAGCCGCTCGCGCAGCCCGATCCCGGGCCGGGGCGAATGGCCGAAGCGGCGCAGCCGCTGCTGCCAGGAGGCCGGTTCTTCGCCGTGCGGTTCCCCGGCGTCTTGGCCCTGTCGGGCTTCGGGCGCAGTACTCGTCACCGCGCCATCGTAGGGAACGCATCTGTGCGAAGGCTGTCGCCCGGGCTGGGAAGATGGCTCATGTGACTGGAACGACTGGAACGCTGGTACTCGCAGGAACCCCCATCGGCGACGTGGCGGACGCCCCGCCGCGTCTCGCCGCCGAGCTGGAGACGGCGGACGTCGTCGCCGCCGAGGACACCCGGCGGCTGCGCCGCCTCACCCAGGCGCTCGGCATCCACACCACGGGGCGGGTCGTCTCCTACTTCGAGGGCAACGAGTCGGCCCGTACCCCCGAACTCGTCGAGGCACTGACCGGCGGCGCCCGCGTCCTGCTGGTCACGGACGCCGGGATGCCGTCCGTCTCCGACCCCGGCTACCGGCTGGTGGCCGCCGCCGTGGAGAAGGACATCAAGGTCACCGCGGTGCCCGGCCCGTCCGCCGTGCTGACGGCGCTGGCGCTGTCCGCGCTGCCCGTCGACCGCTTCTGCTTCGAGGGCTTCCTGCCCCGCAAGGCCGGCGAACGGCTCGGCCGGCTGCGCGAGGTCGCCGACGAGCGCCGCACCATGGTCTTCTTCGAGGCCCCGCACCGGCTCGACGACACCCTCGCCGCGATGGCCGAGGTCTTCGGCGACGGCCGCAGGGCCGCCGTGTGCCGGGAGCTGACCAAGACGTACGAGGAAGTGAAGCGCGGTCCGCTGGGCGAGCTGGCGGCCTGGGCGGCCGAAGGGGTACGCGGCGAGATCACCGTCGTCGTCGAGGGCGCGGCCGAATCCGGGCCCGAGGAACTGGACGCCGAGGAGCTGGTGCGCAGGGTGCTGGTGCGCGAGGAGGCGGGGGAGCGGCGCAAGGAGGCGATCGCCGCCGTGGCCGCCGACGCGGGGCTGCCCAAGCGCCAGGTGTTCGACGCGGTCGTGGCGGCAAAGAACGCGGCGCGAACCGGTCCTGCGGAAGGCAAAGGACTGGCGTAGAAAGCAAAGCGAGAGCCGCGTACCGGGCCTTTCTGCCACGCGCAGGCCAAAAGCGCTCCAACAGTCGACAGGGCCCGATGCGTTCCCGCCGGTGGGGGAGTCCACTGAATCAGGGACGCAATCTCCGGGGCGCTTGCCCGGAGTGCCTGTCCAGCGGACAAAGGAGCGGGCATGAGCGAGATCGCAGCAGCCACCGCACACGAGGCATACGCCTTCGCCTGCATGAGGTGCGGACACGGCTGGGAGCAGGCCTACGAAATAGAGCACCACGTCGACGGATCCAACAAGGCCTTCGTCATATACAAGGCGGACGGGGAGCGGGTTCCCTCCCCCCTGTCCAGGCCCAGCTGCGCGAACTGCGGCGGACACCTGGTCCGCATCATGCGGTCCGGCCGGGTCTCGACCGTCCAGCAGCTGCTCCACAACAACCCCCGGCCGGCACAGCCGGCCGACCAGGGCGACGAGGCCGTGGCCGCCGCCCCCGCGGGCACCGGACACCACTGGCACCTGTCCGACCTGCTGCACCCCTTCCACCGGAGGTAGCCCCGCCGGTTCCACCGCGAGCGGGGCGCATCGGCGTGTCCTCGTACGATCGTCGTCATGAGCCGTACCGAAGCCCCGCCGCTGCCCGAACCCCTCCGGGTGCCGGTCGCCGATTCGCACACCCACCTGGACATGCAGGACGCGACCGTGGAGGAGGGCCTGGCCAGGGCCGCGGCGGTCAATGTGACCACCGTGATCCAGGTGGGGTGCGACGTGCCCGGCTCGCGCTGGGCCGCCGAGACCGCCGCCGCGCACGCGAACGTGCACGCGGCGGTCGCCCTGCACCCCAACGAGGCACCGCGCATCGTGCACGGCGACCCCGAAGGCACCGCACGCCAGGGGGCGCGCGAAGGGGGCGGCCGGGCGGCGCTGCACGAGGCCCTCGCGGAGATCGACGCGCTGGCCGCGCTCGACCACGTACGCGGCGTCGGCGAGACCGGGCTGGACTACTTCCGTACCGGCCCCGAGGGCATCGCCGCCCAGGAGGAGTCCTTCCGGGCCCACATCGAGATCGCCAAACGGCACGGCAAGGCGCTGGTCATCCACGACCGCGAGGCCCACGCGGACGTGCTGCGCGTCCTCGCCGACGCGGGCGCCCCCGACCGGACCGTGTTCCACTGCTACTCCGGCGACGCCGACATGGCCCGGATCTGCGCGGACGCCGGATACTTCATGTCCTTCGCGGGCAACGTCACCTTCAAGAACGCCCAGCCGCTGCGGGACGCCCTGGCCGTCGCCCCGACGGAGCTGGTCCTGGTCGAGACGGACGCGCCGTTCCTGACGCCCGCGCCGTACCGGGGGCGGCCCAACGCGCCCTACCTCATCCCCGTCACGCTGCGTGCGATGGCCGAGGTGAAGGGGACCGACGAGGACACCCTGGCGGCGGCGATCGCGGACAACACGGCACGGGCCTTCGACTACTGAGCGGCCGGGCGGCGGGAGCCGAGCGTGCTTCGACTTACGCTTTACGGGTGAGTACCACTGAGCCCGATGCCCTCCTGGGCCCCGCAGACATCCGCGAGCTGGCCGCCGCGCTGGGCGTACGCCCGACCAAGCAGCGCGGCCAGAACTTCGTCATCGACGCCAATACGGTCCGCCGGATCGTACGGACGGCTCAGGTCCGCCCGGACGACGTCGTCGTCGAGGTCGGCCCCGGGCTCGGCTCGTTGACCCTGGCGCTGCTGGAGGCCGCGGACCGGGTCGTGGCCGTCGAGATCGACGACGTGCTGGCGGGCGCGCTGCCGGCCACCGTCGCCGCGCGGATGCCGGGGCGCGCCGACCGGTTCGCCCTGGTGCACTCCGACGCGATGCTCGTCCGGGAGCTGCCCGGCCCGGCGCCGACCGCGCTGGTCGCGAACCTGCCGTACAACGTCGCCGTACCGGTCCTGCTGACCATGCTGGAGCGCTTCCCGTCCATCGAGCGCACCCTCGTCATGGTCCAGGCCGAGGTCGCCGACCGGCTCGCCGCGCGGCCGGGCAACAAGGTCTACGGCGTGCCGTCGGTGAAGGCCAACTGGTACGCGGAGGTCAAGCGGGCCGGCTCCATCGGCCGCAACGTCTTCTGGCCCGCCCCGAACGTCGACTCCGGCCTGGTGTCCCTGGTCCGGCGCACCGAGCCGGTCGCGACGGAGGCGAGCCGGGCCGAGGTTTTCGCGGTCGTCGACGCGGCCTTCGCCCAGCGCCGCAAGACCCTGCGGGCGGCCCTGTCCGGCTGGGCCGGCTCCGCGCCCGCCGCCGAGGCGGCCCTGGTCGCGGCCGGGATCTCGCCGCAGGCCCGCGGCGAGTCGCTGACGGTCGAGGAGTTCGCCGCCATCGCCGAGCACAAGCCCACCGGGGCTGCCGGGAACGAGCCTTCCGGGAGTGGCGAGTGAGCGTCACCGTCCGCGTACCCGCCAAGGTCAACGTCCAGCTCGCGGTCGGTGCCCCGCGCCCCGACGGCTTCCACGACCTGGCCAATGTCTTCCTCGCCGTCGGCCTGTACGACGAGGTCACCGTCACCCCCGCCGACGGGCTGCGGATCACCTGCTCGGGCCCCGACGCCGCCCAGGTCCCGCTGGACACGACGAACCTCGCCGCCCGCGCCGCGGTCGCGCTGGCCGAGCGGCACGGCATCGCACCCGATGTGCACATCCACATCGCCAAGGACATCCCCGTCGCGGGCGGCATGGCGGGCGGCAGCGCCGACGGCGCGGCCGCGCTGCTGGCCTGCGACGCCCTCTGGTCCACCGGCGCCACCCGGGACGAGCTGCTCGCCATCTGTGCCGAGCTGGGCAGCGACGTCCCGTTCAGCCTCGTCGGCGGCGCCGCCCTCGGCACCGGACGCGGTGAGCGGCTGACCCCGATCGATGTCGGCTCCACCTTCCACTGGGTCTTCGCGGTCGCCGACGGCGGGCTCTCCACCCCGGCCGTCTACGGAGAGTTCGACCGGCTCACGGCGGGCACCGACGTCCCCGCGCCCGAAGCCTCCCCGGCGCTCCTCGACGCCCTGCGCACCGGTGACACCGCCGCGCTCGCCGGGGCGCTCTCCAACGACCTCCAGCCCGCCGCGCTCTCCCTGCGCCCCTCGCTCGCCGACACCCTCGCCGCGGGCACCGCGGCCGGTGCCCTGGCGGCCCTGGTCTCGGGCTCCGGGCCGACCACCGCGTTCCTGGTGGCGGACGCGGAGTCGGCGCGGAAGGTGGCCGAGGCCCTGCTCACCTCGGGCACCTGCAGGAACGCACGGACCGCGGTCTCCCCGGCACCGGGCGCCTCGCTCGTCTGACGGCGCCCGCCACCGCGGGGGCGGCAAGGGCGAGCGGGCACCGCACCGCCGCCGCCCCGTACCCTGGGAAGCCGATCGATCCTTCCGGGCAGGAGTGAAATGGCCGTCAATCTGGTCAATGTCGAGCAGGTCAGCAAGGTGTACGGCACCCGTGCCCTGCTCGACGGAGTGTCCCTCGGGGTGTCCGAGGGAGACCGGATCGGTGTCGTGGGCCGTAACGGCGACGGCAAGACCACGCTCATCCGGATGCTCGCCCGGCTGGAGGAGGCGGACAGCGGACGCGTCACCCACAGCGGCGGGCTGCGGCTCGGCGTCCTCACCCAGCACGACTCGCTCGACCCGCAGGCGACCATCCGCCACGAGGTGATCGGCGACCTCGCCGACCACGAGTGGGCGGGCAGCGCCAAGATCCGCGACGTGCTCACCGGACTCTTCGGCGGGCTCGCCCTGCCGGGCTTCGAGCACGGTCTGGACACCGTCATCGCCCCGCTCTCCGGCGGCGAGCGGCGCCGGATCGCGCTGGCCAAGCTGCTCATCGCCGAACAGGACCTCATCGTCCTCGACGAGCCGACCAACCACCTCGACGTCGAGGGAATCTCCTGGCTGGCCCGCCATCTGCAGGCCCGCCGCTCCGCGCTCGTCTGCGTCACCCACGACCGCTGGTTCCTCGACCAGGTCTGCACGCGCATGTGGGACGTCCAGCGCGGCACGGTCCACGAGTACGAGGGCGGCTACAGCGACTACGTCTTCGCACGGGCCGAGCGGGAGCGGATCGCCGCGACCGAGGAGGTCAAGCGGCAGAACCTGATGCGCAAGGAGCTGGCCTGGCTGCGCCGCGGCGCCCCCGCCCGCACCTCCAAGCCGCGCTACCGCATCGAGGCGGCCAATGAACTGATCGCCGACGTGCCGCCGCCGCGCGACACCAGCGAGCTGATGAAGTTCGCCAACGCCCGGCTCGGCAAGACCGTCTTCGACCTGGAGGACGTGACCGTCCAGGCCGGCCCCAAGACGCTGCTCACCCACCTCACCTGGCAGCTCGGCCCGGGCGACCGGATCGGCCTGGTCGGGGTCAACGGCGCGGGCAAGACCTCCCTGCTGCGGACCCTCGCCGAAGCGGCCCGCACCCAGGGCGACGCACAGCCCGCCGCCGGGAAGGTCGTCGTCGGCAAGACCGTCAGGCTGGCCTACCTCTCCCAGGAGGTCCACGAGCTGAACCCGAACCTGCGGGTGCTCGAAGCGGTGCAGCAGGTACGGGACCGGGTCGACCTCGGCAAGGGCCGCGAGATGACCGCAGGCCAGCTCTGCGAGCAGTTCGGCTTCTCGAAGGAGAAGCAGTGGACTCCGGTCGGCGACCTCTCGGGCGGTGAACGGCGCCGGCTCCAGATCCTGCGCCTGCTGATGGACGAGCCGAACGTCCTCTTCCTCGACGAGCCCACCAACGACCTCGACATCGAGACCCTGACCCAGCTGGAGGACCTCCTCGACGGCTGGCCCGGATCGATGGTCGTGATCTCCCACGACCGGTTCTTCATCGAGCGGACCACGGACCGCGTGATGGCGCTGCTCGGCGACCGCACGCTGCGGATGCTGCCGCGCGGGATCGACGAGTACCTGGAGCGCAGGCAGCGGATGGAGGAGACGGCCACGCCCTCCGCCGCACCCACTCCGGCCAAGGAGACGGCCGCACCGGCCGCGGCCCTCTCCCCGCAGGCCGCCCGCGCGGCGAAGAAGGAGCTCCAGAAGGTCGAGCGGCAGCTCGACAAGATCTCCACCCGCGAGACCACGCTGCACGCCCGGATCGCGGAGCACGCCACGGACTTCGAGAAGGTGGCCGAGCTCGACGCCGAGCTGCGCGAACTGGTCTCCGAGCGGGACGAGTTGGAGATGCGCTGGCTGGAACTGGCCGAGGACGCCTGACCGTTACGGTGTGTCCGATGTGACAGCCGGGGCTTTTGGGGCGGGTGATAGAAAGAAACCTTGCCCGGCGTGGAAGCCGGACCTGTCCGCACGAAGGGGGACGTGCCGATGACCCAGCCGCCCGGCCAGCAACCGCCGCAGGGAGGCTTCGGGGCTCCGTACGACCCCCCGCCCGGTTCGTACGGGCCGCCGGCCCAGCCGCCCGGCCAGGCCGCCGGTCCGTACAACGTGCCCGCGCAGCCCGGGCCGTACGGCGCACCGACGCAGCCCGGTCCGTACGGTGCGCCCTCGCCACCGCAGTCCGGTGGCCCCTCGGGCGGCAGCGGGGGCGGAGGGTTCTTCCGGGGCAGGCGCGGGGCGGTCATCGGTGGCGTGCTCGCGGTGGTGCTGCTGGCCGGCGGTGGCGTCTGGCTGGCCACGGGCGGGGACGAGGCCGAGCCCACCGCGAAGAAGAGCGAGGCCCCCGGGCCGGACACGTCCCCCACCGGAAAGCCCAAGGGCAAGGAGAAGGACCCGGGGCCGAGCGACCTGCGCGCGGAGGCCGACGGGATCAACACCCTGCGCGACCCGGGCGAGGCCAAGGTCCTCTGGCTCCAGGAGGGCGGCGTCGACCTGCCGCGCAACGGCGCGAGCGTGTACGGCCCCTGGTTCGTCGGCGACACCGTCGTCAAGGCGATGTTCCACACCGTCTCCGGCTATTCGGTCGCGGACGGCAGCGAGAAGTGGAGCCTCCGGCTGCCGGGCAAACTGTGCGGGGCCCCCTCGCAGGCCACCGCCGACGGCAAGATCGTCTTCGGGGTCGAGAGCGGCAGCGGCAACCGGGCGGAGTGCAACGGGCTCCAGATGGCCGACCTCACGACCGGCAAGGCCGGCTGGTACAAGACGTACAAGCGGCAGGGCGCCTGGGACCTGCTCTCCTACCCCGCGATGGCGATCAACGGCGACACCGTGACCGTCGGGCGCAAGACCAGGACGGACGCCTTCCGGGTCGGCGACGGCAAGGTGCTCTTCGGTGAACTGCCGGGCAACTGCCAGCCGTTCGGCTTCGCCAGCGGCCCGCTGGCGATCGCCGCGGCCAGCTGCCAGACGGCGGCCGACGACCACAAGGAACAGCTGGTGGAGCGGATCGACCCGGTGACCGGGAAGGTCCTGTGGAAGTACCGGGTCAAGAAGGGCTGGGAGATCTCGCAGTTCTACTCGGTCAGCCCGCTGGTCGTCTCCCTGAAGAAGGAGCGCGACTGGGCCATCGTCACGCTCGACGCGAACGGCGCCTACCGCTCCCAACTGGCCGGCGGCAGCGAGAACTACCGGGTGGAGTGCGACACCGACCTCATCACCGGCGGCGGGAACCTCGACAACTGCCTCGGGGTGGCTGCCGACGACCGGACGGTCTACCTGGCGACCGAGGCCGCCAAGTCCGCTTCCGGCCCCACCAACAAGGTCGTCGCCTTCGACCTGGCCGGCGGCCGGACCAAGTGGAAGGCCGCGGCCCCGGCCGGGCAGACCATGATGCCGATGCGGGTGGAGGGCGGCCGGCTGCTGCTGTTCGTGGAGTCGTCGTTGAACAAGGGCGGCGCCATCGCCTCGCTGCCGCAGGCCGGTGGCACACCGAAGTTGCTGCTGGAGCACCCGGACGGCGGGGTGCGAACCGAGCGCTCCGTCTTCCAGCCCCGGGTCGCCTATGTGAACGGCCGTTCCCTCCTCATGAGTACGAGCATCAGCGGGGTCGAGGACGAGGACGAGAAGCGGGCCAAGTCGATGGAGATGTTCGGCAACTGACGGATACCGAGGCGTAACGGAGGCATCACGGGGCGGTTCTCCCTTGGGAACAGGGGGTGGACCGACCCGGTGCCCGGAGTGTTGCGGGTGGTACAAAGAAGCCCCGCTCGACTGACGTAACGCCGCGGGATCCATGCCTGATTCGCTCCTTTCCGGGGAGTTCAGGGGGTTTCGGCCCCGTGGCGCTCCGCGGAATCGCGGGGGAGAAGGGACCGGGCACCGGACCGCACGAAGGGGGACGTGCTGATGAGCCAGCCGCCCAGCCAGCAACCGCCGCAGGGAGGCTTCGGCGCGCCGCAGGAACCGCCGCCGGGCAGTCCTCAGCCGCCCCAGGCCCCTCCGCAGACCCCGCCGCCCGCGCAGCCGGGCTACGGCTATCCGCAGGCCCCCGGCCGGCCGCCGGCCCAGGCCCCCGGTTACGGCTACCCGCAGCAGCCGGGCCAGGCGCCCGGACCGTACGGGCAGCAGCAGCCGGGCCCCTATGCCCAGCAGCCCGGCCCGTACGGCCAGCAGCAGGGTCCGTACGGCCAGCAGCCCGGCCCGTACGGCCAGCAGCCCGGCCCGTACGGCCAGCAGCAGGGTCCGTACGGTCAGCAGCCCGGTTACGGCCACCCGCAGCAGCAGTACCCCGGCGCACCCACTCCGGGCGGTCCCGGCGGCGGCTCCTCCAAGCGCAAGCCCGCGATCATCATCGGTGCCGCGGCCGCCGCGCTCCTGGTGATCGGCGGCGGCATCTTCGTCGCCACGAGCGGGGACGACGACGACAAGAAGCCGGTCGCGAACGAGAGCGGGGACGCCGAGCCGAGCGTCTCGCCCTCCGTCGACAAGGGCAACGGCGAAGGCGACGGCGAAGGCCGCGGCGCCGGCGAGGACCTCAACGCCGGCCGCAAGGCCGGCGAGGCGAAGGTCCTCTGGCTGCAGAAGAACGACATCGACCTGCCGCGCAACGGCTCCGACGTGTACGGCCCCTGGGTGGCCGGCGACACGATCGTCAAGGGCATGTACCGCTCGGTCTCCGGCTACTCGGTGGCCGACGGCAAGCAGAAGTGGACCCTCAAGCTGCCCGCCGACCTGTGCGCGGCGCCCTCGCAGCCCACGGCCGACGGCAAGATCGTCATCGGGGTCAAGAACGGCACCACCGACAAGGCGGACTGCGCGGATCTCCAGATGATCGACCTCGGCACCGGCAAGGCCGGCTGGAAGAAGTCGATCAAGAAGAACGGCACCTGGGACTTCCTGTCGGACATCTCGCTGGCCATCAGCGGCGACACCGTGACGGTCGGACGTACCGGAAACTCCAACGCCTACCGGGTCAGCGACGGCAGGGAACTGTTCGGCAAGCCGTCGGGCGACTGCCAGCCGTTCGCGTTCGCCGGCGGATCCAAGCTGATCGCCGCCTCCAGCTGCCGCACCGACAACACCGACAATCCGCAGCACCAGATCCAGGAGCTCGACCCGAACACCGGGAAGCCCAGGTGGACCTACCGGCCCAAGCGAGGCTGGGAGATCGACCGGGTCTACTCGGTGGACCCGCTGGTGGTCTCGCTGAAGAAGGACAAGGAGTGGAGCATCCTGTCGCTGAAGCACAACGGGTCCTTCCGCTCCGGCATCGTCAGCGACAAGGGCGACAAGTTCGCACCGGACTGCGGCAGCGCCTTCGCCATCTTCGGCAAGTCCCTCGACGGCTGCACCGGAGTCGCCGCCGACGCCAACACCTTCTACATGTCGACCGCGCCGGACTCCAGCGGCACCGCCCGTACGAACAAGGTCGTGGCCTTCGACCTGAACACCGGCAAGTCCAAGTGGAAGGCCGCGGCCCCGGCCGAGCGCACGGTGAAGCCGCTGCGCATGGAGGGCGGCAACGTGCTGCTCTACGTGGAGTCCGGCTACGAGAAGGGCGGCGGCATCGCCACCCTCGCACCGACCGGCGGCGCCCCGCGGATGCTGCTGCAGCACCCCGCGTCGACGGCCGAGATCGAGAACTCCTTCTACAACTCGAAGATCCTCTACGCGGGCGGCCGTTCGTTCATCGCGAGTGGCCGGGTCAGCGCCAGGAACGACAAGGAAGAGCTGGAGACGAAGACCATGATGGCCTTCGGCAACTGACGGCTCACGAAGCCTTTCGACGGCAGTTCCCGGCCGTCGGAGCCCCACGGCTCACGACCGGCGGCGGCCGGAGCACGACCGACCGCCGCCGGTACCGTCCCACCGACTCCCTTTCCCCAGAGGTACGTACGCCATGACGCAGCCGCCCCAGCCGCCCAACGATCCGCCCCAGGGCGGATTCGGCGCCCCGCAGGACCCGCCGCCGGGTGGATTCGGCGCCCCGACCCCGCCGCCCGCCGACCCGTTCGGCAAGCAGCAGGCCACCCCGCCCGCAGGCGGCTTCGGCGCCCCGACGCCGCCGCCCGCGGACGCCCAGCCGCCCGCCGGGGCCCCGCAGCAGCCGGGCCCCGGCTACGGCTACCCGCAGGGCGGGCAGCCGGGCTACGGCTACCCGCAGAACCAGCCCCCGCAGCCCGGCTACGGCTACCCGCAGGCACCCGTGCCCGGCCAGCCGCAGCAGGGCTACGGATTCCCGCAGGGACTGCCGCCCGGCCAGCCGCCGTTGCAGGGCTACGGCTACCAGACCACGCCGATGCAGCAGCCGCCGCAGCCGCCGCAGAACAACGGCGGCAAGAAGCTCTCCACCCAGATGCAGATCATCGTCGCCGCCTCGGTCGCCGTGGTGCTGATCGTCGTGGGCGGCATCTGGTACGCCTCCTCCGGCGACGGCGACAAGAAGGAGCAGGCGTCCTCGTCCAGCGGCGCCACCGAGGGCAAGGGCGGCGAGAGCAAGGGCGGTGCCGCCCCCGACGGCGCCGGCACGGAGAAGGCACCCGCCGACCCCAAGTCCAAGGTCGCCTTCCAGCTGCCGCTGCCGAAGGTCACCGACGTCACCAAGGTCGACGGCTCCTGGCTGACCGACAAGGCGTACGTGAAGACCGGTCTGAACGAGATCGTCGCCTACGACCCGGCCAAGGGCACCAAGCTCTGGTCCATCCCGCTGGCGGGCCAGGTCTGCGCCGCCTCGCGGCACATGTCCAAGGACTTCAAGACCGCGATCGCCTTCGAGCAGAGCAAGCCGAGCAAGGCGTCCAAGTACCCGCCGTGCAACCAGATCGGCGCGATCGACCTGAACACCGGCAAGCTGATGTGGAGCAAGTCGGTGACCGCGGCCACCAGCGGTGACGCGGCGGTCAGGTTCGACGAGGTCACGCTCAGCGGCACCACGGTCGCCGCGGGCGGAACCGAGGGCGGCGCCGCCTTCGACCTGAACACCGGCGCCGAGCGCTGGAAGCCCAAGGCCAGCACCGACGGCTGCTACGACATGGGATACGGCGGCGGCGAGGCCCTCGCGGTGGTCCGCAAGTGCGGTACGTACGACGACCCGCAGCTCGTCGTCCAGGCGCTGAACCCCACCACCGGGGCCCCGCTCTCCTCGTACAAGATGCCGCCCGGCGTCGACTACGCGAGCATCGTCTCCACCAAGCCGCTGGTCGTCGCGGCCGACGTCGGCGACACCGCCGGTGACGGCAGCGGCATCTCGGACTTCTTCTCCATCGACACCTCCACCGGCAAGCTGCTCACCAGGATCGCGGCGGACGGCGAGAAGTACGCGGCGCGCTGTGCCTCCACCAAGGTCGAGGGCTGCAGCCAGCTGGCCGTCGGCAACAACCGGATCTACGTGCCGACCGAGGACCACGAGGGCAGCGGCGAGTACGGCGACACCAACGAGATCGTCTCCTTCGACCTCACCACCGGCAAGCCGACCAGCGACCGGGCCGACGCGGGCGACCGCTACACGATGTTCCCGATCCGCATGGACGGCGGCAACATCATCGCCTACCGGGTCCCCCCGTACGACAAGGGCGGCCAGGTCGTCTCCATCGACGGCGCCACGTTCAAGCAGACGGTGCTGATGGAGAACCCGAGCGACGAGTCCATCCGTGACGCGGAGACCAGCTTCACGCCGGACTACTCCGAATTCCGCTACAGCAACGGGCACCTGTACCTGTCCAGCACGATGGTCAGCAAGCCGAGCGGCTCGCTGGACGCGAGCCGCCGACTGGTGGTCAGCTTCAGCAGGCCGTAGCAGCCGGCCGTACACGTGGGGGTGGTGCCCGTCCGACGGGCACCACCCCCACGCGCGTGTGCGCCCCGGGGAGCGATCCGTAACGGTCGGCAGGCAGATCACAACGGTGATCAGTCGGACATGGCGCACCGTCAACCGGTCCTGAAAGCAAGCCGATTCGGCGTTCTGAAGCCATTTGACCGCGAAGGCGCACGTGACGTCGAACAAGCGTGTAGCTTGCCGGGTCAGGAAGGCCGGGGGGACCGGTGTGCCGGTGCTACGGGGGTGTGCTCGATGGGCGTGCGGCTGATGGTGGTCGATGATCACAGACTGCTGGCCGAGGCGCTCGCCTCGGCACTGAAACTGCGGGGCCATCGCGTCCTCGCGGCGGCCGCCCCGACCTCGGGCGCGGCGGAACTGGTGGTCAGCAGGGCCCCGGAGGTCTGCCTGTTCGGCACCTCGGCGCCCGCCGAACCCGGCGCCTTCGACCCGATCGTGCGGATCCGGCGCGAGCGCCCGCAGGTGGCCGTCGTGGTCCTCGGACCGGTACCCAGCCCGCGCGGGATCGCGGCGGCGTTCGCGGCGGGCGCCGCGGGATACGTCCGCCACGACGAGCGGATGGAGGGCGTCGAGCGGGCGATGGTCAAGGCACGGGCGGGCGAGGCGGCGGTGGCGCCACAGCTCCTCCAGGGCGCCTTCGCCGAACTGCTCAACCCCGCCGCGGCGCCGGACGACGAGGGGCAGCGGCTGCTCCAGCTGCTCACCCCGCGCGAGATCGAGGTCCTGATGCGGGTGGCCGAGGGGGAGGACACCCGGCTGATCGCGGCCGGGATGCGGATCGCGCCGAGCACCGCGCGCACGCATGTGCAGCGGGTGCTGATGAAGCTGGGCGTCGGTTCCCGGCTGGAGGCCGCGGCACTCGCGGCCCGCACGGGGCTGCTGGACCGCACGGGGCCGCTGGACCGCGCGGCACCGGCCGACCGGCCGGAGCGGCCGGGCCTCTGAGCCGCGCCGCCCCCACCCCTCCACGTTCACAACCTGACACCTGACGCCTGACACCGGACCGCGCTGCCCCGGGCCGTCAGGCGTGGACCGCTCATTGACGCCTTTGTTGAGTTGTGGTTCATTGTGTTTGGTTATGTTTGGAGGAACCTGGTGAAGAAGACGGTTACGACGCTCGCCGACGGCCGGGAGCTGCTCTACTACGACAGCCGCGACGACGTCGTACGGGAGGCCGTCGACCGACGTCCCCTCGACGCCGTCTCGACCTCGTCCGAGATCCGTCGCGACCCGTTCCTCGGGGACAGTGTCGCCATCGCCTCGCACCGCCAGGGCCGCATCTACCACCCGCCGGCCGACGAATGCCCGCTCTGCCCCTCGCGGGACGGCCGGCAGAGCGAGATCCCCGAGGCCGACTACGACGTCGCCGTCTTCGAGAACCGCTTCCCCTCGCTGGCCGGTGACTCCGGCCGCTGCGAGGTCGTCTGCTTCACCTCCGACCACGACGCCTCCTTCGCCGACCTCACCGAGGAACAGGCCGCCCTGGTCCTGGCGGCCTGGACCGACCGCACCGCCGAACTCGCCGAACTCCCGCAGGTCAAGCAGGTGTTCTGCTTCGAGAACCGGGGCGCCGAGATCGGCGTCACGCTCGGCCACCCGCACGGGCAGATCTACGCGTACCCCTTCGTCACCCCGCGCACCGAGCTGATGTTCCGCTCCATGGCGGCCCACCGCGCCGAGACCGGCGGCAACCTCTTCGACGACGTGGTGGCCCGTGAGCAGGCGGACGGCTCGCGGATCGTCCTCGACGGCGAGCACTGGGTCGCCTTCGTGCCGTACGCCGCGCACTGGCCGTACGAGGTCCACCTCCACCCCCGCCGCCGCGTCCCCGACCTGCGGGAACTCGATGAGGCCGCGCGCACGGAGTTTCCACAGGTCTATCTGGAACTCTTGAGGCGATTCGACCGGATCTTCGGCCCCGGCGAGCCGCCGACCCCGTACATCTCGGCCTGGCACCAGGCCCCGTTCGGGGTCCCCGGACGGGAGGACTTCGGGCTCCATCTGGAGCTTTTCACCATCCGACGTACCTCCGGCAAGCTGAAGTTCCTCGCGGGTTCCGAATCCGGCATGAACGTGTTCATCAACGATGTGCCGCCGGAAGCCGCGGCCCAGCGACTGCGAGAGGTAGCGAGCGAGTGAGCAAGCCCCAGAAGAAGTACCTGGTCACGGGCGGCGCGGGATACGTCGGCAGTGTGGTCGCCCAGCACCTGCTGGAGGCCGGGCACGCGGTCACCGTTCTCGACGACCTCTCGACCGGGTTCCGGGAGGGCGTCCCGGCCGGGGCCGAGTTCATCGAGGGCCGCATCCAGGACGCGGCGAAGTGGCTGGACCCCTCCTACGACGGGGTGCTGCACTTCGCCGCGTACTCCCAGGTCGGCGAGTCCGTCACGGACCCGGAGAAGTACTGGGTGAACAACGTCGGCGGGTCCGTCGCCCTGCTCGCCGCGATGCGCGACGCCGGAGTGCGGACCCTGGTCTTCTCCTCCACCGCCGCCACCTACGGCGAACCGGCCACCACCCCCATCACCGAGTCCGACGCGACCGCGCCCACCAACCCCTACGGCGCCACCAAGCTCGCCGTCGACCACATGATCACCGGCGAGGCGGCCGCGCACGGCCTGGCCGCGGTCTCGCTGCGCTACTTCAACGTGGCCGGGGCGTACGGCAGCTGCGGCGAGCGGCACAGCCCCGAGTCCCACCTCATCCCGCTGGTCCTCCAGGTCGCGCTCGGCCGGCGCGAGTCGATCTCCGTCTACGGCGACGACTACCCCACCCCCGACGGCACCTGCGTCCGCGACTACATCCATGTCGCCGACCTCGCCGAGGCGCACCTGCTGGCCCTGGACGCGGCCACCGCGGGCGAGCACCTGATCTGCAACCTCGGCAACGGCAACGGCTTCTCGGTGCGCGAGGTCATCGAGACCGTCCGCGAGGTCACCGGCCACCCCGTCCCGGAGACCGCGGCCCCCCGCCGCGCCGGTGACCCCGCCGTGCTGGTCGCCTCCGCCGCCACCGCCCGGGAGCGGCTCGGCTGGTCGCCGTCCCGCGCCGACCTGACCGGAATCGTCACCGACGCCTGGACGTTCGCCCGCCGAGAGGAGCCCACCACCCCATGACCGGGACCAGCGAGCCGACCACCTCCCCCACCGGGACCAGCGAGCCGACCACCTCCCCCACCGGGAACACCGAGCTGACCGCCTCCTTCACCGAGCTCTACGGGCGTGCGCCCGAGGGGATCTGGGCGGCCCCCGGCCGGGTCAACCTGATCGGCGAGTACACCGACTTCAACGACGGCTTCGTGATGCCGCTCGCCCTGCCGCACACCGCCCGCGCGGCCGTCGCCCGCCGCACCGACGGCGAACTGCGGCTCCACTCCACCGACGTGCCCGGCGGCGTCGTCCGGCTCCGGATCGACGAGCTGGCCCCGCAGCAGGGGCACGGCTGGGCGGCGTACCCGGCCGGGGTGGTCTGGGCGCTGCGCGAGGCCGGCCACCCGGTCACCGGGGCAGACATCCAGCTCACCTCCACCGTCCCCACCGGTGCGGGCCTGTCCTCCTCCGCCGCGCTGGAGGTGGTCACCGCGCTCGCCCTGAACGACCTCTTCGGGCTCGGGCTCACCGCCCAGGAGCTGGCGGTCCTCGGCCAGCGCGCCGAGAACGCCTTCGTGGGCGTGCCGTGCGGGGTCATGGACCAGATGGCCTCCGCCTGCTGCACCGAGGGCCACGCCCTGTACCTGGACACCCGCGACCTCACCCAGCGCCAGGTCCCCTTCGACCTGGCCGCGGGCGGACTGCGGCTGCTGGTGGTCGACACCCAGGTCAAGCACGCGCTCGGCGACGGCGCGTACGCGGAGCGGCGGGCCGGCTGCGAGGCGGGCGCGGCGGCGCTCGGCGTACGCACGCTGCGCGAGGTGCCGTACGAGAGCCTCGGCGCGGCCCTGGACACCCTGGCCACGGCCGGCGTCGACGAGTCCGTGGTGCGCTACGTACGCCATGTGGTCAGCGACAACCAGCGCGTCGAGCAGGTCATCGCCCTGCTCGACGCGGGCGACGCGCGGGCCGCGGGCCCGGTCCTGGACGCCGGGCACGCCTCGCTCCGCGACGATCTGCGGGTCTCCTGCCCGGAGCTGGACCTGGTGGTGTCGGCGGCGGGCGAGGCAGGGGCGCTCGGTGCGCGGATGACCGGCGGCGGCTTCGGCGGCTCGGCGATCGTGCTGGTGGAGGAGGAGCAGGCGGACGCGGTCTCCAAGTCCGTGCTGGAGGCCTTCGCCGCGGCGGGCCACGCGACGCCGCGGATCTTCCCGGCCGTGCCCTCGGCGGGAGCCCGCCGGCTCGGCTGAGCTCCGCCGGCCCGGCGGCTTTTTTGTCACTTCTGTCGCAAGACGAAACACGCACCACATCCCGGGGGCGGCCGGAGCCGATCAGTTCTGCGAATCGGCTTCCGCCACGGCCCGTCGGCCGTACCCTGATGCACAGCACCGGTGGGGGCCGGTGCTGATTCAGGGGTACGAGACAGTCGGGTGCGGCGCCCGGGGCGGGCGGTGGCCGGGGCACGGCGGCGGCCGTGGAACCATGGTCCATCTCCCCGGTCCGGGCGCCGTACCCGCACTGATCGGTCCCTTTCGGCGGGCCGGGGGTGGCCCGGGAGCAGACGCGGCATGGGGGTGCCTGTGGTTCGTATCCGGGTTCTCGTGGTGGACGACCACCGTATTTTCGCCGAGTCGCTCGCAGCGGCGCTCGCGGCCGAACCGGACGTCGAGGTGTCGGCGGCGGGCAGTGGGCCCGCGGCGTTACGGTGCCTGGAGCGGGCCGCCGCCGAGGGGCGCGGCTACGACGTGATGCTGGTCGACGCCGAGCTGGGCATCGCGGGCGACCACCGGGCACCCGTCCCGGTCCCCGACGGCGGGGAGCACACCCCGGTGGACGGCATCTCCCTGGTGGCCGGGGTCCGTTCGGGCCGGCCGTCCGTGCGCACGGTGGTGCTCGCGGAGAAGGACGATCCGGTCCGCGCCGCGCTGGCACTGCAGGCCGGGGCCTTCGGCTGGGTCGCCAAGGACTGCTCGCTGCAACGGCTGCTCGCGGTCGTGCGGGGGGTGCTGCGGGACGAGACGCATCTGCCCCCGGCGCTGCTCACCGGCGTGCTGCGGGAGCTGACGGCGGCGCGCAAGCACCGCACCGAGAGCGAGGAGCTGGTCGAGTCGCTGACCCCGCGCGAACGCGAGGTGCTGCGCTGCATGGTGGCGGGCCTGGGCCGCAAGGCGGTGGCCGAGCGGCTCTATCTCTCCCCGCACACGGTCCGTACCCATATGCAGAACGTGCTGGGGAAGCTGGGCGTGCACTCCACCCTGGCCGCGGTCGCCCTGGCCCGCCGGGCGGGCGTCGGCCCGGCCGACCCGGCCGGACCGGTCCAGGCCCTAGCCGGGAATGTTGTCGAACGGGGCGGTCAACTGGCGTAGCAGCCCCGCCAGTTCGCCCCGCTGCTGGGTGGAGAGCTCGCTCAGGATGGCGCGCTCCTGGGCGAGCAGCCCGGCCAGCGACTGGTCGGCCTTGTCGCGCCCCTCGGCGGTGAGCCGGACGAGCACGCCACGGCGGTCGCTGGGGTCGGGGAGGCGCTCGACGAGGTTCTTCTTGGTCAGGCGGTCGATGCGGTTGGTCATCGTGCCGGAGGTGACCAGGGTCTGCGTGAGGAGCTGCCCGGGGGAGAGCTGGTAGGGGGCGCCGGCGCGGCGCAGCGACGTCAGTACGTCGAACTCCCAGGGTTCGAGATGGTGCTCGGAGAAGGCGATCCGGCGGGCCCGGTCCAGGTGGCGGGCCAGGCGGGAGACGCGACTGAGCACCTCGAGTGGTTCCACGTCGAGGTCGGGGCGCTCGCGGCGCCATGCAGCGACCAGTCGGTCGACCTCGTCCTCCATGTGGATCAGTGTAGAGGGTCTGTCGACATGAAGTCTCTTGAATTCAAGTGTCTTGACATCAAGATATCTCTGGCGTGATCCTGAACCCATGACCACACCCACCTGGGACCCGCAGCAGTACCTGCGCCACGCCGACCACCGCACCCGCCCCTTCCTCGACCTCCTCGCCCGCATCCCCGACCTCCCGGCCGCCTCCGTACCGCGTATCGCCGACCTCGGCTGCGGCGCGGGCAACGTCACCGTCCTGCTCGCCGACCGCTGGCCCGGGGCCCGGATCACCGGCTACGACAACTCCCCGCAGATGCTGGAGCGGGCCCGCGCCCACGCCGGTCCCCACCTCGACTTCGCCGAGGCCGACGCCACGACCTGGACCCCCGTCGAGCGCCACGACCTGATCGTCTCCAACGCCCTGCTCCAGTGGGTCCCCGACCACGCCGCCCGCTTCCCGGCCTGGCTGGACGCGATCACCCCGGGCGGCACCTTCGCCTTCCAGGTCCCCGGCAACTTCGACCAGCCCAGCCACGTACTGATGCGCGAACTCGCCGGCTCCCCGCGCTGGCGCGACCGCCTGGCCGGCGAACTGCGCCACGCCGACGCGGTACTCACCCCCACCGCCTACCTCGACGCGCTGACCGCCCCCGGCATCACGGCGGACGTCTGGGAGACCACGTACCTGCACCTCCTGTCCGGCCGGGACGCGGTCCTGGACTGGGTGAAGGGCACCGGCCTGCGCCCCGTCCTGACCGCGCTGGCCGACGACCCCGAGGCCCGCGACGCCTTCCTCACCGAATACCGCGACCTGCTCCGCACCGCCTACCCCCACGGCCCGCACGGCACCGTCTTCCCGTTCCGCCGCATCTTCGCCGTGGCCCACAGGAAGACGTGATGATCGCCGCCCTCGACCACGTCCAGCTCGCCGCCCCAAAGGGCTCCGAGGACGCCCTGCGCGCCTACTACGCCGACATCCTCGGCATGACCGAGATCCCCAAGCCCCCGGCCCTCGCGTCCCGCGGCGGCTGCTGGTTCCGGGCGGGCCCGGTCCAGCTCCACCTGGGCGTCGAACAGGACTTCCGCCCCGCGAAGAAGGCCCACCCCGGGCTGCGCGTCACGGACATCGAGGCGTACGCGGCCCGGCTGGAGGCACACGGCGCACCGGTGCAGTGGGACGGCGACCTGCCCGGGCACCGTCGCTTCTTCAGCCACGACCCGGTGGGCAACCGGCTGGAGTTCCTGGAACCGGTGGACGGCTGACCGTCACAGCGCGTCCAGCGCCTCCCGGGTGATGTCGATGTCGATCGGGAACGGCACGCTCGCCTTGAGCCGGTCGTGGTGGATTCCCGTCAGGGCATACGCCTTGGACACCGGGTCCAGCTCGTACACCCGCACCACCGGGTGGTTGTCGCTGCCGTCCCCGACAGCGGCGCCGACAAGGTGGGTGCTCTGCCCGTCAGTGTCGGTCGTCCGGAAAGAGTCGAGAGCAAGGGCACAACCGACCGCGCCAAGAAGGTCCAGGGCATCGAGGCCGCCCCTCGTCTGACGGGCCCGGACCGGGTTCAAGTCCAGGTGCTCGACCGTGCAATGACCGAGAAGGCCGGTGTCGACGGGGTCCTGTTCGCCGTCCGACCGACGGCCGGAGCATCGGGCGCCGTGCAAGTGGCACTCGACTACTCCGGCTTCCGCCATGCCTACGGCGGTGACTGGGCATCCCGTTTGACCCTGCGCACGCTGCCGGCCTGCGCCCTCACCACCCCGGACCGCAAGGGGTGCACCACCGGCGGCACACTGCCCACGGCCAACGACACCAAGGCGGGCTCCCTCACTGCTGAGGTCCCCATGCCCGGCGCCGCTCCGTCACTTCGGACCGCCGACTCGGACGGCGCTCCGGTCCGCCTCGCTTCGACACCGGCCGTAGCCGAGGGCACCGTGCTGCTGGCAGCCACAGCGGCGTCGGATTCGGGCCCCTCAGGGAGTTTCGGCGCGACTTCCCTCGCCCCGTCCGCCTCATGGGCCGCCGGCGGCTCGAACGGCGCCTTCTCCTGGAACTACCCGATCGACGTGCCCGAGGTCCCGGGCGGAGCAGCCCCTGACCTGAAGATCGGATACTCCTCGCAGTCGATCGACGGACGCACCGCCGCCACGAACAATCAGGCGAACGCCATCGGTGACGGCTGGTCGATGGAGCCGGGGTACATCGAGCGCCAGTACATCTCGTGCGCCGACGACACCACAAACAGCAACACGACCGCCAAGGTCGGCGATCTGTGCTGGAAGACGGACAACGCGGTCATCAACCTCGGTGGGCAGACCAACACGCTCGTCAAGGACTCGACTTCGGGTGAGTGGCACCTCGAGAGCGACGACGGAACGAAGATATCCAAGATCAAGAACACCGCCCTCGCCAACGGCGACGACGACGGTGAGTACTGGCGGGTGACCACCCCGGACGGCACCCGATACTACTTCGGCTACAACAGGCCGAGCGGCTGGGCCGCGGGCAAGGACGAGACCAACTCCACCTGGACCGTGCCTGTTTTCGGTAACCAGGCGAACGAGCCCTGTCATGCAGCGGCCTTCAAGGACTCCTGGTGCCAGCAGGCATGGCGCTGGAACCTCGATGTGGTCATCGACACGCACGACGACACGATGGTCTATTACTGGGACAAGGAGTCCAACTACTACGGCCGGAACGTGAATCCCGAGACGGGCGCCTCCACCGCGACACCTTACGACCGAGGCGGATATCTCAAGCGCATCGAGTACGGTCTGCGTTCCAACACCATGTACTCGGCCAAGGCCGCGGCCAAGGTCGACTTCACCCACGCCGAGCGCTGCCTGAGCGACTGCGGCACCTTCGACAAGGCGCATGCGAAGAACTGGCCGGACGTACCGTTCGACCGGTACTGCGCCTCCGGTACGGAGTGCAAGGACCGCTACTCCCCGTCCTTCTGGAGCCGCAAACGGCTGACGGGGATTGCCACGTCGGTCCTGACCGGTGGTGCCTACAAGCCGGTCGACACCTGGAAGCTGGATCACTCCTTCCCCGCCACCGGTGACGGCAGCGACCCGGCCCTTTGGCTGACCTCCGTCACCCGCACCGGGCACACCGGCACCGGTGATGTCAGCCTGCCGGCCGTGAACTTCAAGGGCCTCACCCTCCCCAACCGGGTCGAGGGCGCCACGACCGGCGGCAAGCCCGATCCCGTACCCCCGATGTGGCGATACCGCATCTACGGCATAGACACCGAGAGCGGCGGATCTCTCGGCGTCACCTACTCGCCGACGGACTGCAAAGCAGGCAGCGTGCCCACTCCGGAGTCCAACAACCGGCGCTGCTACCCGGTGAAGTGGTCGCCGCCGGACGCTCCGGGCGCGGAGTACGAGCCCTACCTGGACTGGTTCCACTCCTACGTGGTCACACAGATCCTGGAGAACCCGAACACCACGGGCGCCGTCGCCAAGCAGACGGATTACTCCTACCTGGACGGCATGGCCTGGGCCAAGTCCAAGGACGACGAGTTCACCGACGCCAAGCACCTCACCTACAGCGACCGCAAGGGATACGGCCGCGTACAGGTACGCACCGGAGCCGCACCCGAGAAGCGCACCCTGCAGGAATTCCGCTACTTCCGCGGCATCGACGGCGCCTCGGTCAAGGACCAGGAAGGCATCTCGGTCACCGACAAGGAACCCTTCGCCGGCATGACCCGCGAACTGGCGGTGTACAACGGTGACGGCGGAAAGCTGGAGTCCACCACCAGCTACGAACCCTGGCTGTCCGCCGCAACGGCCACCGAGAAGCGGCCGGAGAACCTGCCCGACCGCAAGGCGTACGCCACCGGTGGAAAGAGCGAACAGACCAGGACCGCAGTCGGAGCAGGCTGGCGCACCACCAGGATCGAGCGGACCTTCGACGATGTCGGCCAGGTCCTGACCGAATCCGCTCTCGGAGACGTGGCCAAGAGCGGCGACGAGGAGTGCACCACCACCACCTACGCCCGCAACACGGGCAACAACATTCTCAACCTCGTCGCCGAGTCCAAGACCGTTGCCAAGCCTTGCGGTACGGCCCCGAAGCTTCCCGACGACCTGGTCTCGGCCGAACGTCACTACTACGACAACGCGACCAGCCCGACCGCCGCACCGGTCAAGGGCGATGTGACCCGGCTGGACGAGCAGGACGACAAGGGCACCGGCTACCTCACCACCGCCACCCACACCTACGACCAGCACGGGCGCGAGAAGTCCTCGACCGACGCACTCCAGAAGACGACCAGGACCGACTACGTCCCGACCACCGTCGAGGCTCCGACTTCGATCACGGTGACCAATCCACGTGACCACGTCACCACCACGACGTATGACCCCACCCGCGGTGTGGCCATTGCCGAGGTCGACGCCAACGACAAGCGCACCGACGCCGTGTACGACGGACTCGGCAGACTGCTCAAGGTGTGGCAGCCCGGCTGGACCAAGGCGGACCACGCGGACAAGCCGTCGGCCGAATACAGCTACACCATCTCCAAGACGGTCGACAACGCCGTCACCACCAAGACACTGAAGCAGAACGGCGACTACCGCACCACTTACGCCCTGTACGACAGACTCCTGCGCGAGCGCCAGACGCAGGCCCCGGCCACCGGCACCCAGAACCGGATCATGACCGAAACCATGTACGACACCCGAGGCTGGGCCTGGCAGACGTACGCCCCCTACTACGCGAACGGCCTGCCCGAAGCCAAGCTGGCGACCGCCGCCGTCAACACCGTCCCCACCGCGACCCAGAACCTCTACGACGGAACCGGCCGGGTCACCGACGTACTGTCCGTCAAGTTCGGTGACGAACAGTGGCGCACCACCACGGTGTACGGAGGCGACCGCACCACGATCATCCCGCCCAAGGGCGGCACGGCAACGACCACCGTGACCGACGCCCGCGGCCGGACCACCGAACTGCTCCAGTACACGGACGCGGCGCGCACCACGTCGCAGAGCACCAGCTACGGCTACGGCAAGTACGACGAGCCCACCACCGTCACCGATCCGGACGGCAACACCTGGCGCTACACGTTCGACAGCCGCGGCCAGAAGACGGTCGTCGACGACCCTGATGGCGGGATCACCCGCACCGATTACGACAAGCTGGGCAGGGCGACCGCTGTTACCGATGCCCGCGAGATCACTCTGACCACGGAGTACGACGAGCTGGGACGCAGGACAAAGGTCAAGCAGGGTGACGCCGTGCTTGCCTCCTGGGACTACGACACCCTCGCCAAGGGCCAGTTGACCAGCAGCACGCGCTACGTCGATGGTGCCGCCTACACCACGGCGACCGACGAGTTCAACGACCGCTACCAGCCCACCTCCACCACCGTCACCGTTCCGTCCCAGGCCGGCAGCACTGCCGGCACGTACACCTGGACATACGGCTACAAGGCCGAGACGGGCGCCCTGCTCTGGACGCTCGACCCTGCCGTCGGCAACGTTCCTTCGGAACGGGTCATCACCAACTACAACAGTGACGACCAGCCCTTCCGTACCAGCGGGCAGAACGGGGCCCTGGTCGGCAACACCCTCTACGACGTGTTCAACCGGCCTTCCCGGCTGGAGTACGGCGCGACCCTCGGTAAGAAGGCATACAAGTCCCTGGTGTACGACGAGCACACGGGCCGGGTGGTACAGCAGACCACCGACCGTGACCTCGCGCCCCAACGCGTGGACAACACCACCTTTGCGTACGACCCGGCCGGCAACGTCACCGGAGTCACCACCGCCAGCGGTCAGGACGCCCAGAAGTCCGTGGACACCCAGTGCTTCACCACCGACCCGCTGGGCCGGCTCACCGAGGCCTGGACAGCAAAGGCCGAGTGCGCCCCCACAGGTCCGACTGCCGCCGCGGTCGGAGGCCCCGACGCGTACTGGCAGAGCTACGGCTACGACAAGCTCGGCAACCGCACCAGCCAGACCGACCACGCCACCGATGCTGCCGGTACGGATGTCACCACCGACTACACCCAGCCCGCTCCCGGCGCCAAGCGCCCGCACGCGGTCCAGCAGGCCAAGGTCACCGGTGGTCCCGACAACGGCCGTACCACCGCCTTCGAGTACGACAACAACGGCAACACCACCAAGCGCACCACCGGCTCAAATGTCCAGGACCTGAAGTGGGACGCCGAGGGCCACCTCGCGACCCTCACCGAGGCCGGCAAGACCAGCAGCTATGTCTACGACGCCGACGGCAACCGGCTCATCGCCAAGAACGCCGACGGCTCCAGCACCCTCACGCTGCCCCAGGGCAACGAACTCACCGTCGCCGCCAACGGCACCAAGACCGGCACCCGCTACTACACGCACAACGGCGAAACCGTGGCCGTCCGCACGGGGGCGACCACCTCGTACCTCATCAGCGACCACCAGGGCACGGCGATGACCGCCATCACGGTCGGAACTCTCGCCCTCACCCGCCGCAAGCAACTCCCCTTCGGACAGCTCCGCACCACCCAGTCGACAGTGTTCGGCACCCGAGGCTTCGTCGGCGGCACCAACGACCCCACCGGTCTCACCCACCTCGGCGCCCGCGAATACGACCCCACCCTCGGCCGCTTCCTCTCCGTCGACCCCGTCATCGACGTCAACGACCCGGCGCAGATGAACGCGTACAGCTACGCCCACAACAACCCCCTCACCAAGTCGGACCCGGACGGCCTCCGCCCCGACGGTCCGGCCGGCGGAGCCTCGTACAACGACGACGCCTGGGCACGGGACCGCGGTATTAACGCCGGCTACACCCTGAAGGGCAGCAAGTGGGTCTGGCACCAGACACCCAAGAAGGACCCGGAATCCCAGTTCCTCTACGCCGCGTACCGCCAGAACACCAGCGGCTACCTGATCAACGACTACTACGCGAAGCAGCGGGCGAACAAAGCGGCGGAGTACCGGGCACAGGCCAAGCTCGCTGAGCAGCGACGTAAGGCTGAACAGCAGCGCAAACAGAACAGCATCAAGAGCAGCATCATGGGAAAGCTTGGAAATTTGAAGAATAATCTCACTAGTGTCGACTGGTGGAAGCATAAGGGGGTGAACATCGGAGTCGGCTTTCTTGCCACTGTGGGAACGGCGGCCTGTATTGCGTCAGTCGTTTGCGGTGCAGGTCTGTTCGTTGTCGGAGCCGCAGCCCTCTACGCAGGAGGCCTGGCAGCCCATATGGCCCTCAGCTCCGAGGAGGAGCGGAGACAAGGGGCAGGAAAGTACATGCTCGGAACGGCAAAAGCTGAACTTAAGGGAATTGCCTTCGGTACCCTCTTTGGTAGAGGAATGCTCGGAGCGGCTAGGAAGGGAGGTAATTTGTTCTATTCGCGATGGGCGATAAAGGGCGATCATGCTCGAATTAACAGCATAGTTACTGGTCCCAGGAAGGGTGGATTGCCGCTTCTGTGGAATCGTGGTGGATTCCTTCCTTAGGTATTCGTCGCCTTCAAAGCGACAGGCGCAAAGCCGCTACGGCTTTGCGCCTGCCGTGCTCCCGCATTGGAGTGCCTATATCCGCGAGTGAATTAGGGTCAAGAATGAATAAAGTGCATTGCTCGACGCGTCATCACGTAGATTTGGATCGCGTTGGATCCGCGAATGGCGTGAATGGTCGCATTTCCTTTTGGGGAGTTTTGAGCGGGTGCCGCGTGCCTCTAATTCTTTGGGTGGCGATAGCAGTAATTATCGGAATCTTGTTGAGCTGGAAAGCTGCGACAGTTATTGCAGTTTTGTTTGCTGCCCTGTGTCTTATATCTTTCCTTCTGAATGGGTTGAAGGGGCACACAATGAGGTGTAGTGCACTGAGGTCCGTTTCGGGGACCCTTCGGATGGTGGACTACATCTCCTGAACATCGGGCAACGGTGCACCTGCCTCGGGTGCGGCTCGAGCAGCAAGGCATCTGCCGCAAACGCACGTACTCGCGGGGCTTTCTCAAAGCCCGGTTGGCCCAGCGACTGGGGGCAACGAGGAGACACTGCTTAGCCCACCCTGCTAGCCAGGTACCGAGCCCTGGCCGGTACCTGGCGGCCGCACAGTGTGGTCTATCGGCCGTTGCGCGACTGGGCCGACGATCTGCTGAACCCGCTCACGTGCACAGGCGAGAAGCCGAGCGTCCAGCAGTTCGACGAGCTGCGCAGCACGCCAGCGACCCGATGTCGATAAGCATGCGATCTGCTCGTCGTCGACGAGGTGCTGCCGCTCCGTGACGAGTACCTCAGCCTACTGCTCCGGCGTCATGGCTTCGCTGGCCTGGCCGGCCGCAACAGCGCCCGTCTCGCCTTGGCCTCCTACCTGCCTGCATCTGTGCTTGTCGACCGGGTTCTCATTTCGCAACGGGATCACAAAAGGCGTTGAGGGGGTGGGCACTCGGGTTGAGCGCTGCTTGAATGCTCCAGTGATCGAACTAGTGGGTCTCCTCGTAGCGGCAGGGTTGACGACGTGGCTGTTTCGCCGGAAGGTGAAGCAACGTGCAGACAGTGTGACTCAGGGAAATGTGATCAAGGTTCCCTGTATGTTCAGGCATCCCTCGCTTGAAGGCCGATGGCTCCGGGGGCGGATGTTGATTGGCCCTTCCACGATGGCTTGGGAGCCCCGCACTAGGGCCGGTGCGGCAGTATCACTTCCGGCAGGGGTGCGGCAGGTCGGCCTGCGTTCACCTTTGCTGCGCGAAGCAATGAAGATCAATGGTGGGTCCAGGATCGTTGAGTGCACCTCCTCCGAAGGTGCTGTTCTCATTGCCGTGATGCCGAATGAGTTGGATCACGTACTCACTGCCCTGAGCAGGAACGGAGCCGAGTAGGACCGACCGACAGTAGGCGTCGCTGAGCCATACTCAAGACCTTCGAATCGGCCTCGGGAGCAGAGCTTCGCCGAAGGTGGTGTCCCTCACATCGTGCAGGGCTTCGATCTTCCAGTGGTCGCGGATTAGCGTCGCGAGCTGGGCGGGGGTGGCCTGCTCGGTGGTCAGGCTGGTGACGGCGTAGACAGTGGTGATGGTGGTCTTGCCGGTTTTGCGGTCGGTGCGGCGGCGCTTGATCTGGACGGCCTGGCGGGTGCTGGGGAAGAGCAGGTTGTTGACGGTGACCACCTTAACGCGGCGGATCTCGTGGCGGCCGTGGCCGGTGCCGCGCGTGTGACCCTGTTCAGACGAATGTCTTCTATCGGCGCAGTCCGGTGGTGGACACCTGGAATCTGCAGATCATTCAGTGAGTCCTTCTCGGCAACGTGATAGACGCGGTGTGCGATGGTCCGGCGGTGGTTGTTGCAGCGACGGCCGACCTGGGGCCAGAAGCATGTGTGGCCCTGACAGGAACAGGCCGAGGAGGCCGGGAACAGTGCTCCACCTGCCCCGTTCGAGGTGAAAGAGCTGAACGGGTGGCCGGCCCCCCGTTCAGCTCTTGCGGTGCCCTATCAGCCTCGGCTTCGCCTCCAGGTTCTCCAGGCCGTGCCAGGCCAGGTTCACCAGGTGGGCGGCTACCTCCGACTTCTTCGGCTTGCGGGCGTTCACCCACCACTGGCCGGTCAGGGCGACCATGCCGACCAGCGCCTGCGCGTACAGCGGGGCCAGCTTCGGGTCGAAGCCGCGGGCCTTGAACTCCAGGCCCAGGATGTCCTCCACCTGGGTGGCGATGTCGCTGATCAAGGAGGCGAAGGTGCCGGTCGACTGGGCCACGGGGGAGTCGCGGACCAGGATGCGGAAGCCGTCGGTGTACGTCTCGATGTAGTCGAGCAGGGCGAACGCCGCCTGCTCCAGGAGCTCGCGGGGGTGGCCCGCGGTCAGCGCGCTGGTGACCATGTCCAGGAGCTGGCGCATCTCGCGGTCGACCACGACGGCGTACAGGCCCTCCTTGCCGCCGAAGTGCTCGTACACGACCGGCTTGGAGACACCGGCACGGGAGGCGATCTCCTCGACCGAGGTGCCCTCGAAGCCCTTGTCGGCGAAGAGCGTGCGACCGATGTCCAGCAACTGCTCGCGGCGTTCCTTGCCCGTCATCCGCACCCTGCGGGTACGCCGGGGGGAGGAGGGACGGTTTTTCTCGCTGCTGGTACTGGAGTCGGTCGCCACGTCGTCAATCATGCCGCGTCGGCGCGCTCGGGGGCGCGCCGGGAGTCGATACGGCGGGACTCGATCCGGGCGGAGTCCGGCCAGCGCACGTCGTGCGCCCAGCCCAGCTTCTCGAACCAGCGGATCAACCGGGCACTCGAATCGATCTGACCGCGCATCACGCCGTGCCGGGCGCTCGTCGGATCGGCGTGGTGCAGGTTGTGCCACGACTCCCCGCAGGACAGGACCGCCAGCCACCACACGTTCCCGGACCGGTCGCGCGACTTGAAGGGCCGCTTGCCGACCGCGTGGCAGATCGAGTTGATCGACCAGGTGACGTGGTGCAGCAGGGCCACCCGGACCAGCGAACCCCAGAAGAAGGCCGTCGCCGCCCCCCACCACGACATCGTCACCAGACCCCCGACCAGCGGCGGGAACGCCAGCGACACGGCCGTGAGGGTCATGAAGTGGCGGGAGACGGCGCGGAGCGCCGGGTCCTTGATCAGGTCGGGGGCGTACTTCTGCTGCGGAGTCTGCTCCTCGTCGAACATCCAGCCGATGTGCGCCCACCACAGGCCCTTCATCAGGGCGGGCAGGCTCTCGCCGAAGCGCCACGGCGAGTGCGGGTCGCCCTCCGCGTCGGAGAAACGGTGGTGCTTGCGGTGGTCGGCCACCCAGCGCACCAGCGGACCCTCCACGGCCAGCGAACCGGCCACGGCGAGCGCGATGCGCAGCGGGCGCTTCGCCTTGAAGGAGCTATGCGTGAAGTACCGGTGGAAACCGATCGTGATGCCGTGGCAGCCGATGAAGTACATCGTCACGAGCAGACCCAGATCGAGCCAGCTCACGCCGCGGCCCCAGGCCAGCGGCACCGCCGCGACCAGCGCCACGAACGGCACCACGATGAACAGCAGAAGGGCGATCTGCTCGATCGACCCCTTGTTGTCCCCGCCGAGCGTGGCGGAGGGAAGGGGCTGACGGTCGGCCGCCGGTGGCTGGGTGTCGTCGATCACGGCGGGGCTGGTGTTCATGGGGAGTCCCCTGGGGATGAGGAATACGACGGATAGCTCTGGCTACGGTTCCGTAACCTACGGCAACGTAAGTATGACAGCGCTCGGGCCGCCGCACGAGAGCGCGACGGGCCGCCCGCGAAGGGGAAACCCGATCGGGCCGCGAGCGGTGCCGACGGAGTGGACACCTATCCTGGTGGGGTCGGACAGCGCGGTCCGCACTCTGCTTTCCCGGGGTGGCGTCAGCACCGCTGCCTGTCGTGGCCCCGGAGACCCCTGTGGCCGCTGCCTGCCGCGGCCCCGGGGAGAACCCCCGTGCTCAACCACTGCAAGGAGCCGCACACCGTGAGCAGTGCCGACCAGACCCCTGCCGCCAGCGCCGAGCTGCGCGCCGACATCCGCCGCCTCGGCGACCTGCTGGGCGAGACCCTCGTACGCCAGGAGGGCCAGGAACTCCTCGACCTCGTCGAGCGGGTCCGCGCCCTGACCCGCACCGACGGCGAGGCCGCGGCCCAGCTCCTCGGCGACACGGACCTGGAGACCGCCGCGCAGCTCGTGCGCGCCTTCTCCACCTACTTCCACCTCGCCAACGTCACCGAGCAGGTCCACCGCGCCCACGAGATGCGCGACCGCCGTGCCGCCGAGGGCGGGCTCCTCGCCCGCACCGCCGACCGGCTCAAGGACGCCGACCCCGCCCACCTGCGCGAGACCGTCAAGAACCTCAACGTCCGGCCCGTCTTCACCGCGCACCCCACCGAGGCCGCCCGGCGCTCCGTGCTCAACAAGCTGCGCCGCATCGCCGCGCTCCTGGAGACGCCCGTCGTCGAGGCCGACCGGCGCCGTCAGGACCTGCGCCTCGCCGAGAACATCGACCTCATCTGGCAGACCGACGAGCTGCGCGTCGTCCGCCCCGAGCCGGCCGACGAGGCCCGCAACGCCATCTACTACCTCGACGAGCTGCACGCCAACGCAGTCGGCGACGTACTGGAGGACCTGGCGGCCGAACTCGAACGCGTCGGCGTCGAACTGCCCGCGGGCACCCGCCCCCTCACCTTCGGCACCTGGATCGGCGGCGACCGCGACGGCAACCCCAACGTGACGCCCGCCGTCACCTGGGAGGTGCTGATCCTCCAGCACGAGCACGGCATCACCGACGCCCTCGAACTCATCGACCACCTGCGCGGACTGCTCTCCAACTCCATCCGCTACACCGGCGCCACCGACGAGCTGCTGACCTCCCTCGAAGCGGACCTCGAACGCCTCCCCGAGATCAGCCCGCGCTACAAGCGGCTGAACGCCGAGGAGCCCTACCGCCTCAAGGCCACCTGCATCCGGCAGAAGCTCGTCAACACCCGCGAGCGCCTCGCCTCCGGCACCCCGCACCGCCCCGGCTGCGACTACCTCGGCACCGCCGAACTCATCGCCGACCTCGAACTCATCCAGACCTCACTGCGCGAGCACCGCGGCGGACTCTTCGCCGACGGCCGGATGGACCGCACCATCCGCACCCTGGCCGCCTTCGGTCTCCAGCTCGCCACCATGGACGTCCGCGAGCACGCCGACGCCCACCACCACGCGCTGGGCCAGCTCTTCGACCGGCTCGGCGAGGAGTCCTGGCGCTACGCCGACATGCCCCGCGACTACCGGCAGAAGCTCCTCGCCAAGGAACTGCGCTCCCGCCGCCCGCTCGCCCCGACCCCGGCCCCGCTCGACGCCGCCGGCGAGAAGACCCTCGGCGTCTTCCACACCGTCAAGGAAGCCTTCGAGCGCTTCGGCCCCGAAGTCATCGAGTCCTACATCATCTCGATGTGCCAGGGCGCCGACGACGTCTTCGCCGCCGCCGTGCTCGCCCGCGAGGCCGGACTGATCGACCTGCACGGCGGCTGGGCCAAGATCGGCATCGTGCCGCTCCTGGAGACCACCGACGAGCTGCGCGCCGCCGACGTCATCCTCGACGAGATGCTCGCCGACCCCTCGTACCGCCGCCTCGTCTCGCTCCGCGGCGACGTGCAGGAGGTCATGCTCGGCTACTCCGACTCCTCCAAGTTCGGCGGCATCACCACCTCCCAGTGGGAGATCCACCGGGCGCAGCGCCGGCTGCGTGACGTCGCGCACCGCTACGGGGTACGGCTGCGGCTCTTCCACGGCCGCGGCGGCACCGTCGGCCGCGGCGGCGGCCCCTCGCACGACGCGATCCTCGCGCAGCCGTGGGGCACCCTCGAAGGCGAGATCAAGGTGACCGAGCAGGGCGAGGTCATCTCCGACAAGTACCTCATCCCGGCGCTCGCCCGGGAGAACCTGGAGCTGACCGTCGCGGCCACCCTCCAGGCCTCCGCGCTGCACACCGCACCGCGCCAGTCCGACGAGGCCCTGGCCCGCTGGGACGCGGCGATGGACACCGTCTCCGACGCCGCGCACGCCGCGTACCGCAAGCTCGTCGAGGACCCGGACCTGCCGGCGTACTTCCTCGCCTCCACCCCGGTGGACCAGCTCGCCGACCTGCACCTGGGATCGCGGCCCTCCCGCCGCCCCGGCTCGGGCGTCTCGCTCGACGGACTGCGCGCCATCCCGTGGGTCTTCGGCTGGACCCAGTCCCGCCAGATCGTCCCCGGCTGGTTCGGCGTCGGCTCCGGCCTCAAGGCCCTGCGCGAAGCCGGCCTGGACACCGTCCTGGAAGAGATGCACGAGCACTGGCACTTCTTCCGGAACTTCCTCTCCAACGTGGAGATGACCCTCGCCAAGACCGACCTGCGCATCGCCCGCCACTACGTCGACACCCTCGTCCCCGACGAGCTGAAGCACGTCTTCGACGCCATCGAGGCCGAGCACGACCTGACGGTCCAGGAAGTCCTCAAGGTCACCGGAAGCACCGAACTGCTCGGCACCAGCCCGGTGCTCCAGCAGACCTTCGCCATCCGCGACGCCTACCTGGACCCCATCTCCTACCTCCAGGTCTCGCTGCTGGCCCGCCAGCGCGAAGCCGCGGCACGCGGTGAAGAGCCCGACCCGCTGCTCGCCAGGGCCCTGCTGCTCACCGTGAACGGTGTCGCCGCGGGTCTGCGCAACACCGGCTGAGCCGACCCGGTCGCGGGTGCGGTCCGCTCACAGGGCGAAGAACGTCGCCACGAGCAGGACCGCGCCCGCGATCCCGGTGCACCAGCCGGTCCGCGACATCCGCAGACCGCCGCCGATCACCAGACCGGCCAGCACCAGCGCACCGCCCAGCGGCACCCAGGCATGCAGAAAGCCCGGTGTCCCGGTACGCACCACGTCATCCGTGCCCGGCTTCACCACCACGGGGAACCGGTCGCCCCGGCGCGCCGCCACGGACCTGTCGACCGTCACCCGGGAACGCGCGGTCGCCTGCCCCGACGGCGAGAACGGACCGGTGCAGACATCGGCGCCGCAACCCGTCACCGTCATCGTGCCGTGCTCACGGCCCTTGGCCAGAATGATGTGCTGCGCCTCGTTCCAGGACGACAGCACACCCGCCACCAGCAGCAGCAGGACGACACAGCCCATGGCGGCGTTGCGGCCGTAGACCAGGGCGCGGTGGGAGGAGCTCCGCTTCATGGGGAGCGATCCTTGGGCAGACCGGCACCACCGGTCAACTCATGGCCGAAAATCGCCGGGGTACCGGCGGGAATGTCAGAGTTGTGCGCGCCACCGCGCAACGGCGGCCGCTACGAGTTGTACGCGCTCTGCGCGCGCTCCAGCCCCTCCGCCAGCAGGCACTCCACCGAGTCGGCCGCCCGGTCCACCAGGTACGCGAGCTCCTTGCGCTCGGTGGACGAGAAGTCCTTCAGCACGAAGTCCGCGACCTGCATCCGGCCCGGCGGCCGCCCGATCCCGAACCGGACCCGGTGGTAGTCCGCGCCCATCGACTTGGTCATCGACTTCAGCCCGTTGTGCCCGTTGTCGCCGCCGCCCAGCTTCAGCCGCAGCGCCCCGTAGTCGATGTCCAGCTCGTCGTGGATCGCCACGATGTGGTCGGTCGGCACCTTGTAGAAGTCGCGCAGCGCCGTGACGGGGCCGCCGGAGAGGTTCATGTACGACATCGGCTTGGCCAGGATCACCCGCCGGTTCGCCGGTCCGGGCGGGCCCATGCGGCCCTCCACGACCTGCGCCTGCGCCTTCTGTGCCCGCTTGAACTTCCCGCCGATCCGCTCGGCCAGGAGGTCGGCCACCATGAAGCCGACGTTGTGCCGGTTCGCCGCGTACTCGGGACCTGGGTTGCCGAGGCCCACGATGAGCCAGGGGTCGGTGGAGTCGGACATCTGCGCTCGGTCTCCTCGTGTACGGATGGTTCCGGACGGCCCGGATACAGGGAAACGGGGCGGCGGATCCTCGAACAAGGAACCGCCACCCCGTCAGTCAAGCAGTGCGGGCGAGGCTCAGGCCTCCGCGCCCTCACCCTCGGCGGCCTCGGCGGCCGGCTCCTCGGCCTGCGCGGCGACGACCTGGAGCACGATGGCGTCCTCGTCACCGGCCAGCACGGCGCCCTTCGGCAGCGTGATGTCCTTGGCGAGAACGGACGCACCGGCGTCCAGGCCCGCGACGGAGACCGTGACCGACTCCGGGATGTGGGTGGCCTCGGCCTCGACGAGCAGGGTGTTCTGCACGTACTCCAGGAGGTTGCCGCCCGGGGCGAGGTCGCCCTCGACGTGCACGGCGATCTCGACGTTGACCTTCTCGCCGCGCTTGACGGTCAGCAGGTCGACGTGCTCGATGTCGCCCCTGAGCGGGTTGCGCTGCACGGCCTTCGGGATGACCAGCGCGTCCTTGCCGTCGATCTCCAGGCCGATCAGGACGTTCGCGGTCTTGAGCGCCATCATCAGCTCGTGACCCGGCAGGGTGACGTGGACCGGCTCGGCACCGTGGCCGTAGATGACCGCGGGAACCAGGTTGGCGCGGCGGGTGCGACGGGCGGCACCCTTGCCGAACTCGGTACGGACCTGGGCGGCGAGCTTGACCTCAGCCATGACTGCACTCCTCGTGAGGTGACGAAAATCGGACGGTCACCCGGCCCACGACAGGCCTGCTACGAAGAGCGCGTCGATAACGGACCGCCGTACACATGAGTACGGCCTCCCTCGCCGAGCAACTCGCTGAGTCTACCCGGCGGGGAGGCCGCACCCAAAGTGGATCTTCGGTACCGCTGTTCCTACTGCTCCTCGAAGAGGCTGGTCACCGAACCGTCCTCGAAGACCTCGCGCACCGCACGCGCGATCGTCGGCGCGATCGAGAGCACCGTGATCTTGTCGAGCTCCAGCTCGCCCGGGGTCGGCAGGGTGTCCGTGAACACGAACTCGCTGACCTTGGAGTTCTTCAGCCGGTCCGCGGCCGGGCCCGAGAGCACACCGTGTGTCGCCGTCACTATGACGTCCTCGGCGCCGTGCGCGAACAGGGCGTCGGCGGCGGCGCAGATGGTGCCACCGGTGTCGATCATGTCGTCGACCAGGACACAGACCCGGCCCTTCACGTTGCCGACGACCTCGTGGACCGTCACCTGGTTGGCGACGTCCTTGTCACGGCGCTTGTGCACGATGGCCAGCGGGGCGTCCAGACGGTCGCACCAGCGGTCGGCGACGCGCACCCGGCCGGCGTCCGGGGAGACGATCGTCAGCTTCGAGCGGTCGACCTTGGCACCGACGTAGTCGGCCAGGATCGGCAGCGCGAAGAGGTGGTCCACCGGGCCGTCGAAGAAGCCCTGGATCTGGTCCGTGTGCAGGTCGACGGTGAGGATGCGGTCGGCACCCGCCGTCTTCATCAGGTCGGCGACCAGACGGGCCGAGATCGGCTCGCGGCCGCGGTGCTTCTTGTCCTGGCGGGCGTAGCCGTAGAACGGCACGATCACCGTGATGGAGCGGGCCGAGGCGCGCTTCAGCGCGTCCAGCATGATGAGCTGCTCCATGATCCACTTGTTGATCGGAGCGGTGTGGCTCTGGATCAGGAAGCAGTCGGCGCCGCGAGCCGACTCCTGGAAGCGGACGTAGATCTCGCCGTTGGCGAAATCGAAGGCCTTCGTCGGCACGAGGCCGACACCCAGCTGGTGCGCAACCTCCTCGGCCAGCTCGGGGTGGGCGCGGCCGGAGAAGAGCATCAGTTTCTTCTCGCCGGTCGTCTTGATCCCGGTCACAGCACAGTCTCCTCAGACGTGTTCCTGGCGCTGCGCGCATGTGTCCCGATGCGCAACGAGCCAGCCGAAATGGGGTGAGCATCTATCACGGTACGCCGTGCGCGGCGCACCTGTTTCCGGTCAGCTTTCGCTGTCGCGCTCCGATACGGCGGCCTGAGCCGCCTGCGCGGCGCCGCTTCCCGGACGCTTGCGAGCCACCCAACCCTCGATATTCCTTTGCTGGCCGCGGGCGACGGCCAGCGAACCGGGCGGTACGTCCTTGGTGATGACCGAGCCCGCGGCGGTGTAGGCGCCGTCCCCGACCGTGACGGGCGCCACAAACATATTGTCCGAGCCGGTACGGCAGTGGGAGCCGATCGTTGTGTGGTGCTTGGCCACGCCGTCGTAGTTCACGAAGACGCTGGCGGCACCGATGTTGGTGTGGTCGCCGATCGTCGCGTCACCGACGTAGCTGAGGTGCGGGACCTTGGTGCCCTCGCCGATCGTGGCGTTCTTCATCTCCACGTACGTACCGGCCTTGGCCTTGGTGCCGAGCCTGGTGCCGGGCCGCAGATAGGCGTACGGACCGACCGTGGCGCCCTCGCCGACCTCGGCCCCGTCCGCGACCGTGTTGTCCACGCGTGCGCCCGCGCGGACGACGGTGTCCTTGAGCCGGGTGTTGGGGCCGACCTCGGCGTCCTCGCCGAGGTGCGTGGCGCCGAGCAGCTGGGTGCCCGGATGCACGATCGCGTCCCGCTCGTAGGTGACGGTGGCGTCGATCAGCGTGGACGCCGGGTCCACGACGGTCACACCGGCCAGCATGGCCCGCTCCAGCAGCCGCTCGTTCAGCAGCCGCCGGGCCTCGGCCAGCTGGACCCGGTTGTTGATGCCGAGGATCTCGCGGTGGTCGCCGGCCACCGAGGCGCCGACCCGGTGCCCGGCCTCGCGCAGGATGGAGAGGACGTCGGTGAGGTACTCCTCGCCCTGGCTGTTGTCGGTACGGACCTTGCCGAGGGCCTCGGCGAGCAGCCGGCCGTCGAAGGCGAAGACCCCGGAGTTGATCTCCCGGATCTCGCGCTGGGCGTCGGTGGCGTCCTTGTGCTCGACGATCCCGGTGACCGCGCCGTCGGCCGGGTCGCGGACGATGCGCCCGTAGCCGGTGGAGTCCGGGACCTCGGCGGTCAGCACGGTGACGGCGTTGGAATCGGCCGTGTGGGTGGCGGCCAGCGCGACGAGCGTCTCACCGGAGAGCAGCGGGGTGTCGCCGCAGACGACGATCACGGTGCCGTCGACGGTGCCGCCCAGCTCGTCGAGCCCGACGCGCACCGCGTTGCCGGTGCCCTTCTGCTCGGTCTGGTGAGCGGTCCGCAGCCGGTCGTCGACGGCGGTGAGGTGCGCGGTGACCTGCTCGCTGCCGTGGCCGACAACCACGACGAGGTGCTCGGGGTCCAGCTCGCGGGAGGCGGCGACGACATGTCCGACGAGCGAGCGCCCGGAGATCTCGTGCAGGACCTTGGGGGTCTTCGACTTCATGCGGGTGCCCTCACCCGCTGCGAGGACGACGACGGCTGCCGGGCGGTTGGCGCTCACGGGTATGTCCTTCGGCTTTGAGTGGGGGACGTCCGAAGGATACCGGGGGGCTGGTGGGCGGACATGGGTGAGGGCCCCGGCCTTGGAGGCCGGGGCCCTTGCGTCTGAGCTCCCCTGCCAGGATTCGAACCCGGACAAATGGCACCAAAAGCCACTGTGCTGCCATTACACCACAGGGGATGGTAAACGCGGTCGAATCGGACAACTGGCTAGCTGGCCGAATGTGCGGCTCCCAACACTATGCCGTACCAAGTGCCTTCCACGCGACGATAAAGATCAGCGCTTTTGGTGACGTAGATGATCAGGCATCCACGGTAGGTCTCGGCGGTGTTCCTGCGCGTGGTCTTGGGGTTGTGTCTCTTCAGGGTCGTTCTCTGGAATGTGGAGGCGGGAACGCCCGCCAGGCCTGCCCAGAATCGCTCGGCCTCTGCGACGTTCCCCGACTCGTGGATGCTGACCCGGAAGCGCATGCGCTCGCGCGGAACCCCGAGCAGGTCGAGCCAGTGCAGGTACAGCGTGATCACGTTGGGGTCGCTGTTGATGAATTGGAGGCTCTCTCGACGGCTGTACGTCTTGTCCTTGGAGCCTTCGGCCCAGTACAGCGCTACTCCAGCGAGGAGCAGTTCCCGGTCCGATAATTGGCCGACCGCTTCCCGCGCTTGAGTCTTGGCCCTGAGTCGATCCTCGTTCTGGGTGGTACGCAGGCGCGACAGGCCGGCGTTCATGAGCGCGTGGCGCTCCGCGTCGGTATAGCGAGGCTTCGGTTTCGGCAGATCCCGCACCCAGAGCGAGATCGAGCTCTTCGAGCAGCCCAGCTCCACCTGGATCTGGTCGTACGTCATGCCTTGGCTGCGCAGCTCTCGCGCCTTCTCTCGAAGATCGTCCTTGGCGCGTGGGCGTTTCGTCCACTCCGGAGCCGGTTCTCCCTTGACCAGGCGGCCGAGGATGTCGTTGTTGTGGATGTGGAGGCGGTCCCTGATCTGCCGCAGGCTGAGGCCTTCCCGGCGAAGGGCGACCGCCTGCTCGCGCAGGTCCTCGAAATCTGCATATCTGCTCGTGATTTCCGTCATGTGTCGAGCGTCGTCCGGAATGCGGACGTCCGGTGCGAAAGCCTGCTCGATTCGCCATTTCAAGCGATAACTTGCTGTTTCGCCTCCGTTCCACGTGCGGACGTGCTGTCCGGGTCGCCCGAAAATGAGGTGCGCCCGCCCGTAGGGTGGACGGCATGACCGCAACGGGGGCAGACCGGGAAGCGGCGGGACCGACCACCCGCGGCTACTGGTGGTGGGAACGGCGGCGCGGTGTCGCCCTGGACGTGGGGCTCGGGCTCCTGTCGGCGCTGGAGTGCGCGCTGGAGGGGGTGTCGTTCGCCGGGGACACCGGGTTGCCGGTGCCGGTGGGGGTGCTGTTCGGGCTGCTCGCGGGGTCGGTGCTGGTGCTGCGGCGGCGGTGGCCGATCGCGGTGGTGCTGGTGGCGATCGCGACCACGCCCGCGGAGATGGGCTTCCTGATGGGGCTGGTCGGCCTCTACACGCTGGCCGCCTCCGACGTACCGCGCAGGATCACCGCGGTGCTCACGGGGATGTCCTTCGCGGGGACGTTCATCGTCACCTATGTACGGCTGCGGCAGAGCATCGCGGAACAGGACGACTTCGGGCCCGGCGACTGGTACGTGCCGCTGATCTCGCTCTTCATGTCGCTGGGGCTCACCGCGCCGCCCGTGCTGTTCGGCCTCTACATAGGGGCCCGGCGGCGGCTGATGGAGAGCCTGCGGGAGCGGGCGGACTCGCTGGAGCGGGAACTGTCGCTGCTCGCCGACCGGGCGGAGGAGCGGGCGGAGTGGGCGCGTACGGAGGAGCGCCACCGGATCGCCCGCGAGATGCACGACGTGGTCGCCCACCGGGTCAGCCTGATGGTCGTGCACGCCGCCGCGCTCCAGGCCGTCGCGCCGAAGGACCCGGCGAAGGCGGTACGGAACGCGGCGCTGGTCGGTGACATGGGCCGGCAGGCGCTGACGGAGCTGCGGGAGATGCTCGGGGTGCTGCGGGCCGGGGAGCCGGTGACGGCCCGGCCGGCCCAGGTGCCGCTGGCCTCGGTCGGTCAGGCGGCGGCTGCCGCGGCCGCCGCCGCGACGGAGGACGGGCCGCGGCTGCACGAGGTGGAGACCCTGGTGGGGGAGTCCAGGGCGGCGGGGATGACGGTGGAGCTGTCGGTGGACGGCGAGGCGCGCACGTATCCGCCCGAGGTCGAGCAGACCGCGTACCGGGTGGTGCAGGAGGCGCTGACGAACGTCCACAAGCACGCGGCGGGCGCGAAGACATGGGTCCGGCTGGCGCACCGGGGCGCGGAGGTCGCGATGCAGGTGGAGAACGGCCCGTCGGACGCCGCCACGGCGGACGCGGGGCTGCCGAGCGGCGGCAACGGCCTGGTCGGTATGCGCGAGCGGGTGCTGGGGCTCGGCGGGGTCTTCGTCTCGGGACCGACGGACGCGGGCGGCTTCCGGGTGTCGGCGGTGCTGCCGGCCCAGGGGGAGGCGGCCTGAGCCGTGGGACCGGCCGGGCGTCTTACGGGTTCGGGTCCCGGCCGGTCCGGTGGGGCGTCGTACGGATCGGGGACCGGCCGGTCCCACGGCTCAGCCCGATACGAGGCGTTCCGGCTGGATGCCGGCGATGAGGGTCGCCAGGGCCTGGTCGATGTCCGGGCCGAGGTACCAGTCGCCGGTGTGGTCGATGCTGTAGACGCGGCCCTCGGTGTCGATGGCCAGGACCGCCTGGCCATCCCCCTCTTCGCCCAGCGGGCTGACCTCGGTCTCCAGCGCCCGGCCGAGGTCGCCGAGGGTGCGGGCGAGATGGAGTCCGCTCAGCGGGTCGATGCGCACCGGGGCGGGTGCGATCTGGCGGCCCGGCGCGGACGCGGTGATGCGGAGCCCGCCGAATTCGGCCCAGGCCTCCACGGCCGCGGGGAAGACCGCGTGCTGGTGGCCGGCGGGCGAGGTGTGCGAGCGCAGAGCGTCGGCCCACTCCTCGGCCTGCCGGATGTCCCAGCGGCCGGGCTGCCAGCCCGCGGTGCGCAGGGCGGCGTCGACGGCGACGGGGAAGCGGGTGGAGGCGTGCCGGTCGCGTTCGGCGGGGCCCGTCTGTTCGGGCAGGTCGGTTCGGTCGCGCATCGGCGTGCGGTCAGCCCTTCTCGGCGGTGGTCGCCGCCCCGGTGGTCGTGAGGTCGACGGGACGTACGCCGAAGTGGGCGAGCATCGCCGTGCAGGAGCGGCACGGCGGCGCGTAGCTGCCGTGCATCGGGTCGCCGTCCTCACGGATGCGCCGTGCGGTGAGCCGCGAGTGCTTGAGGGCGCGCCGGGCCTCGCCGTTGGTCAGCGGCTTGCGCTGGGCGCGCTTGGAGCGGGTCGCCTCCGCGGCGGTGAGCTGCCGGGAGACCAGTATCGCCTCGGGGCAGCGGCCGGTGAAACGTTCGCGCCGGCTGCTGGGGAGGGTGTCGAGGAAGTCCTGGACGAGCGGGTGCAGCACGGGGGGCTGGTCGCCCTTGCCCGCGGTGCAGGTCAGTGTCTCGCCGCGCACGGACAGCGCCGCCGCGACCGCGGGCAGGATGCCGTCGCGACGGTGGTGCAGACGGGGTGCGCGGTCGGCGTCGGTGCTGCTCCAGCTGAGGCGCGGATCCCCGGATGTGACTGATTGTGAAGTGTGCATGGTGCTTTCCCTCCCGTGCCCGCAGCGGTAGCTGCGCGATGTGCACGCCCCCGAGTTGCGGTGACAGCCTGCCAAATGTCCCGGCTGGTGGGGAAGCTGGGGCGGTGAAACGTGTCTCCGTGTCGCCGGAGCGGGGCGGCCGCGTCGCTCGTCCGTCACGCGGGTGTGACGGTTCGTGACGGATGCGGAGGGGGAGCCGTAGGACAGGTCACATGGGCGAGACCCGCCCTTGCGCCACCGCATAGGCTGTGCCCGGACCGTCCCCCTCGGGCAGGCCGGTCCTCACCAGCCAGACGCAGCAGGGGGCAACCGCCATGACGACAGGTCGGCCCGGGCAGCAAGCCGCGCCACCGAACGCGGCCTATGCCGGGCAGCTCGTGCATTTCCCGGACCCGGTCCGCGCGTCCCGCCATCCCGGTGGTGTGCGTATGGACGAGAACGGCAGCCCGGACTTCGCGCCGTACGCGCGTGCCGCCGCCGAGATCGCCGAGCCGCCGCAGGGCTTCGGGGTCGACGAGCTCCGGCTCACCGACTACGTCTCGGCCAACGCGGCGCTGGCGGCGAGCGGCCACGAGCTGTGGGACACGATCCCGGCGGTCGCCACTCCGCACGGCTGGACGTGGCACCACGTGCCCGGCGGCCGGCGCATGGAGCTGGTACCGGTCGAGGTGAAGGCGCTGCTCAGACACCACGGCGGCCTGGCCGCCACGGCGGTCGACCACGGCAAGCGGGGCACCCGCCCGTTGCAGGAGACCCGGCCCGCGCACTTCCGGCTGCCGAAGGGTGCCGTGTCGGTGAGCGAGGCGCAGGTGCTGAACGTCGAGGAGGACCTCGGCTACCGGCTGCCCGGCGCCTACCGTTCGTTCCTCAAGGCGGCGGGCGGTTCGGCGCCGGTCGGCGCGGCGCTCGACGCGGAGCTGGGACTGCTGGTCGACCAGCCGTTCTTCACGGTGCGCGAGCAGGCCGCGGCGAACGACCTGGTGTACGTCAACAAGTGCCTGCGCGACCACCTCACCAAGGACTACCTGGGCGTCGGCTTCGTCCAGGGCGGCATCATCGCGGTGAAGGTGAAGGGCAACGGCGTCGGCTCGGTCTGGTTCTGCGCCTACGACGACGCCCGGGACCGGGACGGCTGGACCGTGCAGGAGCGGGTGGACCGGCTGCTGCTGCCGTGCGGCGGTGACTTCGACGCCTTCCTGCAGCGCCTGGCGGGCAATCCGCCGGAGCTGGAGACCGTGGCGAACCTGATGGTGGACGGCGGCTTCGCGCGGGCCGTCCCGGTGGAGGGGTGAGCGCGATGGTGACCTTTGCGCAGGCGCAGGAGCGCGCGGACGAGTGGATCAACGGCGATGTGCCGGTGTACCAGCACCGTGAGGTGCGGGTGCGGGAGTTCGAGCTCGGCTTCGTGGTGTGGGGCGAGGACCGCGCCGAGGGCCCGGTCTCGGACGGCGGCAGGCAGCGGCTGGTGATCGCCCGGGACAGCGGCGAGGCCACCCTGTGGCCGGGGCTGCCGGTGGGCGAGGTGATCCGGCGGTACGAGGAGGAGTACGGCGCGCAGGCGACGGCCGCGGCCGCTCCGGAGCCGCCGCAGCGCATCGACCTCAACCAGACGTCGTTCCTGTTGAGCCCCCCGGAGTGGCTCCAGGAAGCGGCGGACAAGCTGGGCATCCCGGACCGCCGGGAGAGCCGGGACCAGGACCGGGGTCAGGACGCCGCACCGTCGGCTTCGTCCGGTGGGCAGGTCGCGTACGAGCCCACGGCCAACGACGGTGTCCCGGCGTCCCCGCCGAACGTGCCCGCCGGGTCCACCCCCTGGGCCGGCACGGACACGAACGCGGGTTCCGACGACGGGGCGGTGCCGCTGCCGGCCACGGTGTTCGCGCCGCCGCTCTCGGGTTCCGACGACGACGGCACCCCGCCGCCGGTGGTGCCGGCCGATGCGCCGACCGCCCTGATGTCGGGCGGCAGCCAGCTGCCCCGGACGGCGCTCGTACCGGGTCTGGGTCCGCAGGGCGGCGCCCCGGGCATGCCTCCGGGCTTGCCTCCGGCTGTTCCCGGCGTTCCTCCGGCTGCTCCGGCGCCCGGTGTTCCGGGTCAGGGCGGTCCGGGGCCGGCTGCCGGTGACATCGCCGATGCGGCCACCAGCAAGGCCGCCGTGCCGCCGCGCGGTGCGCGTGGTGGCGGTCCCTCGACGCCTCCGCCGCCCGGTGCCCCCGGGACCCCGGGTGCCAGGCCGGGACCGCCCGTGCCGCCGCCCTCGGGACCGGGTGCGCCCGGTGCCCCGGCGGGCGGGTACCTGCCGACTCAGCTCGCCCCCCAGGTGGGGCCGCCCGGTGCGCCGCTGCCGCCGCCCGGTGCTCCGGTGCCGCCTCCGCCGCCGGGTTCGACGCCTCCGCCGGGTGGTGGGGTGCATCATGCCGCGACGATGCTGGCCGATCCGAGCGTGGGCGGCCCGGGTGGAGTCCGGCCTCCCGGCCCGCCCGGAGCCCCTGGTGCGCCCGGTGGCCCGGTGCCGCCTCCGCCGCCGGGTTCGACGCCTCCGCCGGGTGGTGGGGTGCATCATGCCGCGACGATGCTGGCCGATCCGAGCATGGGCGGCCCGGGTGGAGTCCGGCCTCCCGGCCCGCCCGGAGTCCCCGGCGCTCCTGGTGCGCCCGGTGCTCCGGTGCCGCCGCCCGGTGCTCCGGTGCCTCCGCCGCCCGGTGGTGGGGTGCATCACGCAGCGACGATGCTCGCCGATCCGAGCATGGGCGGCCCCGGTGCGCCGCAGCCCCCCGGTCCGCCCGGGTTGCCGCAGGGCGGCGCCCCCGGCCCCGTACCGCCGAATCCGCACACCCCGCCGCCTCCGGCGTACGGCTATCCGCAGGCGCCGACCGGTCAGCCGACCGTCGGCCCCGGCTACCAGGCCGTGCTGCGCTACCGCGCGCCGGACGGCAGCGAGCAGCAGCTGATCCGGCGCTCGGCGCCCGGCACCCCGCACCCCGAGTGGCAGATGCTGCACGAGCTGCGGGCGATGAACGTACCGCCGCAGCAGGTCATCGAGCTGCACACCGAGCTGGAGTCCTGCGAGCTGCCCGGCGGCTACTGCGCGCGGATGATCCGTGAGACCTGGCCGCAGGTGCGGATCACCAGCGTCGCCCCGTACGGCACCGACCACGCCAGCCGTCAGCAGGGCATGCAGCATCTGCTCACCCACCAGGGCGAGCTGCACCAGGTGGCGGACGGCCCGGCCCGCCCGGCGCCGGTGCGCGCCCCGCTGCCGCAGATGCCGCCCGCGATGGCGGTCCCGCCGGAGGCCGTCGCGGACGAGCTGCTGCAGGCCTTCGGGCCGCAGGGCATCTGCCGCTTCGACCAGCGCGCCGTCTCCCGCCAGGGCGTGCCCGAGACCGTGGCGCGCACGCTGGTGTGGGCGGGGCTGCCCGCCGACTTCGGGCCGTTCTTCTGGGCGCAGCCCGGTCAGCCCGTGGTGCCGACGCTGGGCGAGCTCGCCGCCCAGCGCCAGGTGCAGGCCGCCCCGGACGCGGGGTCGTACCTCGTCATGGGGTCCGACTTCGGGCGGGCGATCTGTGTCCAGTACGGGACCGCGAACATCGTGGCCGTGCCGGTCGAGGCGGGGCCGGGCGGTCAGTCGGTGGCGCCGCAGTTCGTGAACACCGGGCTGCCGGAGTTCCAGCGTTCGATGGCGCTGCTCGGCCGGATGTGGCGGTTGCGCTTCGGGCTCAACCCGGAGCAGGCGGGCCGCTGGACGGTCGACTTCCAGGCCCAGCTGGTGGCGCTGGACGCGGCGGCGCTGGCGTCTCCGGAGAGCTGGTGGTCCGTACTGCTCGAACAGATGTGGGACGGGTTGATCTGACCCGGCGGGTCCCACGGACGGCGCCCGGCTCCCGAGAGGGGGCCGGGCGCCGTGCTGTGTGCCACGCGTTGTCCGTGTTGCCTGTGATGCCTGTCGCTTCCGTCCGGAAAGCAGCTGATCGATTCCGACTTCTGTACTAATTGCCGCATCCTTGACCTGTTGCTGATGGTCGGAGAGTCGGAAAGAGGCTTCAAGGATGAGTTCTGCACCGGTGTCCGCACATGGCTTCGTCGGCGCACGGGGACGTGGCTACCGCCCGGAGCAGGTGGACCGCGCGGTGGCCGGGCTCTCGGCGGAGCGGGACGCGGCGCTGGACGAGGTGTCCCGGCTGACCGCGCTGGTGGAGGAGCTGTCGGCGGAGTCGGTCCGGCTGAGCGAGGTCGTCGCCACGCTCGCCCCGCAGAACTACGAGTCGCTGGGCGAGCGGGCCCAGCAGATCCTGGCGCTCGCCGAGGGCGAGGCGGAGACCGTACGGGGCGCCGCCCAGGAGGAGGCGCAGGGGCTGCAGGAGGCGGCGGAGGAGTCGGGCCGCGGGATCCGGGCCTCGGCGCGGGCGGACTCCGAGGCCATGCGGGCAGCGGCCGTGACCCACGCCGACGAGACGCTCTCCACGGCCAGGGGCGCCGCCGAAGCGACCGTCGCAGAGGCCCACGAGGAGGCCGCGGAGGTGCGGGAGCAGGCGGAGTCCATGATGGACGCGACGGTCCGCCGTACCGAGAGCGTCCTCGCCCACCAGGAACAGGAGCACGCCGAGCGGTGGCAGACGGCCGAGCGCGAACTGGCCGGTGCCGAGGCCGCGCAGGCGGCGCGCCACGACGAGCTGACCGATCAGGCGGAGGCCCGTCTGGCCGAGGCGCGGCGGGCGCTGGCGGAGACCGAGGAGGCCGCGCGGCACGGCCAGGAGGACGCCGAGGCGCGGGCCGCGGAGCTGATCGCGGAGGCCAGGGTCCGTGAGGAGCGGGTGGCCCGGGAGACGGAGCGGATCGTGCGGGAGCACGAGGAGGGCCGCGAGGAGGTGCAGGCGCACATGGCGCACGTACGCAATTCGCTCGCGGCGCTCACCGGACGGGTGACACCGGCGGAGGACTGACCCGGCCGACGCCTCTCCGGCGACTCACCGCCCCCTCGGAGCCGGCCCGGCCGTGGCGCGACTCCTGACCGGCACGCGGGGGGTGGGTCCCGCGTGCCGGACAGGCCGCTGTCCGGCTGCCGTGTTCAGCGCCGGGGTGCCGGTTGCGCGCCCGCCAGGATCCGGGGCTCCTCGCTCTGGTAGAGCCGGCGTGCGGCGGGGGCGGTGCGGCGGGGGAGGACCGTTCCCAGCCAGCCCGCCAGGAAGCCGGCCGGGATGGAGACGAGCCCGGTGGTGGTGTACGGGAACCAGTTGAAGTCGTGGTCGGGGAAGACCGAGGTGGGTGAGCCGGAGACCAGGTTGGTACCGGTGATCAGCACCAGGGTGGTGAGGGTGCCGACGATGAGGGTGCAGAGCAGCCCGGTGCGGGTGAAGCGCCGCCAGAACATGCTGTAGACGAGCGCCGGGGCGAACGTGGACGCGCCGACGCAGAACGAGAGGGTCGCCAGCGCCTGTACGTTCCAGTGCCTGGCCACGACGGCGAGAACGGTGGCGAGCAGTCCGACGACGATCGCCGAGAACTGTGCCGTACGCATCTCGGACAGGCCCGGCAGCGGCTTGCGGTCCGGGTCGCGCACCCCGTGCAGGCCGTGCGCGAAGAGGTCGTGGGCGAGGGAGTTGGCGCAGGACAGGATCATCCCGGCGACCGAGGCCAGCAGGGTGAGGAAGATCGCCGTCGTCATCGTCGTGATGATCAGGGCCCCCATCCGCGTACCGTTCGCGACCTCTCCGCTGATCTGGAGGATCGCGCTGTTCCCGGACGCCCCGGCGCCCGTGATGACATCGTGGCCGACGAGGGCCCCCGCGCCGAAGCCGATCACCACGAGCAGCAGACAGATCGCGGCGACCACCCCGACCGCCCAGGACATCGAGCGCCGGACGGCCTGTGTGGAGCGGGCGCCCGCCATCCGCATGGCGACGTGCGGCAGGCAGGCGGCGCCGAGCACCACGGTCAGTTCGGAGCTGACCATGTCCAGCCCGCTGCCGTCGAACTGGAGCCCCGAGCGCAGGTACGCGGCCCCCGCACCGCTGCTCTGCCGGGCGGCCGAGAGCAGCGAATCGGTGTTCCAGTCGAACCGGTTCATGATCAGTACGGCGATGGTGAAGGCGGCGACGAAGAGGACGACGGTCTTCACGATCTGGATCAGCGAGGTGCCCTTCATCCCGCCGATGGCCGCGTAGCCGATCATCAGGGTGCCGAGCCCGATGATGGCGCCGGTGCGGAACCCCGAGGTGTCGAAGCCGAGGATGAAGGCGAGCAGATCGCCGCTGCTGGCGAGCTGGACGACCATCATCGGGACGAGCGCGGCGAGGGTGGCCGCGCAGGCGGTGATGCGGACCGCGCGGCCGGGGGCGCGGCGCACCAGCACGTCGCCCATGGTGAACCCGCCCGTGTTGCGCAGCGGTTCGGCGAGCAGGAACATCAGCAGGACGAGCGAGAGGGTGATGCTCAGGGCGAGGATCATCCCGTCGTAGCCGGTCAGGGCGATGATGCCGGTGGTGCCGAGCACCGTCGCCGCCGAGAGGTAGTCGCCCGCGAGGGCGAGGCCGTTCTGCAGGGGCGAGAGCGAGCGGGAGCCGGTGTAGAACTCGTCGAGGTCGTCGCGGTCCGGGCCGGTCATCACACAGAGCAGCAGCGCCACGGTGCCCACGGCGAGGAAGGCCACCAGGGACATCGACTGGGCGGAGTTGTCGAATCCGTTCACCGGGCCGCTCCCGCTCTTCGGATCCGGGCGGCGAGCGGGTCGACCGTGCGCCGCGCGGTCCGCTCGTACACGACGATCGCGAGCAGGGTCACGGGAAGCTGGCAGAGCCCCAGCAGCAGGCCGATGTTGAGACCGCCGAACAGCTGGGTGTCCAGCAGTTCCTTGGCGAATCCGGAGAGCAGCAGGAAGACCACGAAGTAGCCGAGCGCGGTCAGGGCCGCGATGCGCCGCAGCAGCCGGTACGCGGTGCGCAGCCGGCGCAGATCGCTGTGGCGGCCGGGCGCGGGCGCGGGGACACCGGCCTCGTCCGGCGGCGGGTCGGGCGGTGTCCGTTCCGAGCTCTGCCAGGGGAGCAGATAGTCGGGGTGGTGGGGGGACGGGGGCGGGTTTCCGTGCGACATCGGGGTGCTGCTCCTTGCGTGGCTCGGGTCCTGGTCTGGACGGCAAGGCAGGAGTGCGGGTGCGGTCGGAAGCGCGAACATTACTCGTGGGTACGGCAGTTGGGGAGAGGGTGGCCTGAATTACCCACGGTAATGGCTCAGTTGCGTGAGGCCCCGTGAATGGAGGGTGACCGGCGGGCGTGGAGCGGTCTTCGGGAGACGACCGCGCGGCGACGGCCACTGCACCCTTGGGCCCAGCCCCTGATACCGGCCTCCACCCAGGGGCCGAGACCCTTAGGGGGAGCTCCTTACTTCTGGCCAGGGGTGCTTCCTCCCGGCGGAGGACGTGGCGGCGGGAGCCCGTTCCTTACCGTATTCCTACACCGCGAAAAGCGGCTGAATCCCACCGTGGGGCGCGGTCGCACGCAGGGGCGGGGGTGGGGGAAACCCCACCCGGAGACTGCGCCGGGCACCAGTGCGCGGGACCCGCTCCCGACACCAGACTTCCGTACGTACGTCGACACATTCCAAGCGCTGACCGACATAGGAGATAAACCGTGACAACGGCTGTGACCATTCCCGGGCACGGGGGCGAAGGGGAAGGCGCGGCGCCCGGCGCCTCGACGAGGGGCGGCGGTCGAGTGGCGGGTGGGCGTACGGCCGTGGCCGCGCGAGCGCGACAGGTCGTCAAGGCGTACGGGGCCGGGGAGACCCGGGTCGTCGCGCTCGACCATGTCGATGTGGACATCGCCCGCGGGCAGTTCACGGCGATCATGGGCCCGTCCGGCTCCGGCAAGTCGACCCTGATGCACTGCCTGGCCGGCCTGGACACCGTGAGCTCGGGGCAGATCTTCCTCGACGAGACCGAGATCACCGGGCTCAAGGACAAGAAGCTCACCCAGCTCCGCCGGGACCGGATCGGCTTCATCTTCCAGGCCTTCAACCTGCTCCCCACGCTCAACGCGCTGGAGAACATCACACTGCCGATGGACATCGCGGGCCGCAGGCCCGACGCCGCCTGGCTGCGGCAGGTCGTGGAGACCGTCGGCCTCGCCGAGCGGCTGAAGCACCGGCCCACCGAGCTCTCCGGCGGCCAGCAGCAGCGCGTCGCGGTGGCCCGGGCGCTCGCCGCCCGGCCCGAGATCATCTTCGGCGACGAGCCCACCGGGAACCTGGACTCGCGGGCCGGCGCCGAGGTGCTGAGCTTCCTGCGCAGGTCGGTCGACGAGCTGGGCCAGACCATCGTCATGGTCACCCACGACCCGGTCGCCGCCTCCTACGCGGACCGGGTGCTGTACCTCGCCGACGGGCGCATCGTCGACGAGATGCACAACCCCACGGCCGACCAGGTCCTCGACCGCATGAAGGACTTCGACTCGCGCGGGCGGACGTCATGACCGTCTGGAAGACATCGCGGCGGAACTTCTTCGCCCACAAGGGACGCATGGCGCTCTCCGCCGTCGCGGTCCTGCTGTCGGTGGCGTTCGTGTGCGGCACGCTCGTCTTCACCGACACCATGAACACCACGTTCGACAAGCTCTTCGCCGCGACCGCCGCCGATGTCACGGTCAGCCCGAAGAAGCCCGAGGAGGAGGACCGGCTCCCGGGCAACGGCAAGCCCGTCACGATCCCCGCGTCCGCCGTCGGGCAGATCGCGAAGGCCACCGGCGCGAAGGCGGCCGAGGGCGCGGTCTCCAGCATGTCCGTCACCGTCGTCGACAGCCACGACAAGAACATGGGCTCGACCACGGGCGCCCCGACGATCGCGGGCAACTGGACCACGAACGACCTGCGTTCGATGGAGATCTCCTCCGGCCACGCACCGCGCGGCCCGACCGAGGTCATGGTCGACGCCGACACCGCCGAGAAGCACCACCTGAAGCTCGGCGACGAACTGCGCACCATCACCGCCAACGGCGACATCAAGGCGCGGATCAGCGGCATCGCCACCTTCAAGGTCACCAACCCCGGCGCCGCGGTCGTCTACTTCGACACCGTCACCGCGCAGACCAAGCTGCTCGGCAGGCCCGATGTCTTCAGCCTGGTCTCCGTCACCGCCGAATCCGGCGTGGCCGACGAGCAGTTGAAGAAGAACGTCGCCACGGCGCTCGGCGGTCACGCCGCGTACGAGATCCAGACGCAGCAGGAGGCCGCGGACGCCAACAAGGACTCGATGGGCTCCTTCCTCGACGTCATGAAGTACGCGATGCTCGGCTTCGCCGGGATCGCCCTCCTCGTCGGCATCTTCCTGATCGTCAACACCTTCTCGATGCTCGTCGCCCAGCGGACCCGCGAGATCGGCCTGATGCGGGCCATCGGCTCCAGCCGCAAGCAGGTCAACCGGTCCGTGCTGATCGAGGCGCTGTTCCTCGGCATCGTCGGCTCGCTCCTCGGCGTGGGCGCGGGCGTCGGCCTCGCCGTCGGCCTGATGAAGCTCATGGGCGCCATGGGCATGGAGCTCTCCACCGAGGACCTCACCGTCGCCTGGACGACCCCCGTGGTCGGCCTCGTGCTCGGCATCGTCGTCACCGTCGTCGCCGCGTACTTCCCGGCCCGCCGGGCCGGAAAGGTCTCCCCGATGGCGGCCCTGCGCGACGCCGGAACCCCGGCGGACGGCCGCACGGGCCGGGTCCGGGCCGCGATCGGCCTGGTCCTCACGCTGGCCGGCGGCGCCGCGCTCCTCGCCGCGACGAAGGCCGACAAGTCGAGCGAGGGCTCGCTGCTCCTCGGCGCGGGCGTGCTCCTCACCCTGATCGGCTTCATCGTGATCGGCCCGCTGCTGGCCGGCTTCGTGGTCCGGGTGCTGAGCGCGGTCATGCTGCGGATGTTCGGCCCCGTGGGACGGCTCGCCGAACGCAACGCGCTGCGCAACCCGCGCCGCACCGGAGCGACCGGCGCCGCCCTGATGGTCGGCCTCGCCCTGGTCGCCTGCCTCTCGGTCGTCGGCTCCTCCATGGTCGCCTCGGCCACCGAGGAACTCGACAAGTCCGTCGGCGCGGACTTCATCGTCCAGCCGGCCGGCGGCGACGGCGCACTCATCGTCGACCAGGCCGCGAAGGCCCTGAAGACCGTGCCGGACATCGAGCACCTCACCGGCTACAAGGTCCTGGGCGCCCGTCTGACCGCCCCCGACGGCACCACCGAGAACAAGGCCCTGGCCGCCCTCGACGCCACGTACCAGGAGGACGTCCGGCGCGAGACGGTCGCCGGGAAGCTGGCCGACGCGTACGGCAAGGACGCCATGTCCGTCGGCGAGACGTACGCCACCGAGCACCACATCGAGGTCGGCGACCGGATGACCGTCGCCTTCAGGGGCGGCGAGACCGCGAAGCTGAAGGTCGCCGCGATCACCTCGGACGACGTGAACATCGACAAGGGCGCGATGTACGTCAACATCACGACCGCCACGCGGTACGTCCCCGCCGACACCCTGCCGCAGAACATGCTCATGTTCGCGAAGGCCGCGGACGGCAAGGAGAAGGAGGCGTACGCCGCCCTCAAGAGCGCCCTGGCCGAGTACCCGCAGTACGAGGTGAAGAACCAGGCCGACTTCAAGGAGCAGCTCCAGGACCAGATCGGCCAGCTCCTGAACATCGTCTACGGCCTGCTGGCACTCGCGATCATCGTCGCCGTCCTCGGTGTGGTGAACACCCTGGCCCTGTCGGTGGTCGAGCGGACCCGCGAGATCGGCCTGATGCGCGCCATCGGCCTCTCCCGCCGCCAGCTGCGCCGGATGATCCGCCTGGAGTCGGTGGTCATCGCGGTCTTCGGAGCCCTGCTCGGCCTCGGCCTGGGCATGGGCTGGGGCACCGCGGCCCAGAAGCTGCTGGCCCTGGAGGGCCTCGGCGTCCTGGAGATCCCGTGGCCGACGATCCTCACGGTCTTCGTCGCCTCGGCCTTCGTGGGCCTGTTCGCCGCACTGGTCCCGGCGTTCCGGGCGGGCAGGATGAACGTCCTGAACGCGATCGCCACGGACTAGCGCGGGCGACGACCGACGTAGGATGACCTGATCCGGCTCCGGGATGTTCCTCCAAACACCCCGGGGCCGGATTCGTGCGTCCGGGAGGCGCGCCCCGAGGCCGGGTTCCCGCGGCGCGGTGTCCGGCACGCCGCCCCGGGACACCCCGCCGGGCCGGAATGCGGGCGCGGCTGTCACACCGGAGTCGTACGCTGGGAAGCCCCGACCCGTGCGACGTGTCGGGCGCTTCGCGTTGCCCTGCGCGTTGCTCTTCGTGTTGCCTGGCAGCAGCCGGCTGCCGGACCTCCCCCTCGTTACCCGGACGGAAGCGCTTCATGAGCCTGCACGGTCTGCTGGATGCCGTCGTACGTGACCCGGCACTCTCCGAGGCGGTGAAGGCCGCCGGGGACGGCCACCGGATGCACGTCGACCTCGTCGGCCCGCCCGCCGCCCGCCCCTTCGCCGTCGCCGCGCTGGCCCGCGAGACCGGGCGGACCGTGCTCGCCGTCACCGCGACCGGCCGGGAGGCCGAGGACCTGGCGGCCGCGCTGCGCACCCTGCTGCCGCCGGACACCATCGCCGAGTTCCCGTCCTGGGAGACCCTGCCGCACGAGCGGCTCTCGCCCCGCTCGGACACCGTGGGCCGACGCCTCGCCGTGCTGCGGCGGCTGGCGCACCCGAGGGCGGACGACCCGGAGACCGGCCCGGTCTCCGTCGTCGTCGCGCCGATCCGTTCCGTGCTCCAGCC